>NZ_LMFX01000022.1:0-59656 GCF_001426985.1 Caulobacter sp. Root1472
GAGCGCGCCTGAGCGGTCTGGACCCGATCCGCGATCTCCATACAGGCCAGCGGCGTGTGAACAGCCGCATCAACAGGCCGGACACACGGAAGCACCTGAACCGACAGCGTCAGAAATCTCGAAAAACCACTTGCTTCGACCGGGGCGTCCACACACGGACAATCGTTTCGGAGAAATCGCAGTGGTCTTCTTGCGCGGGACATCTCGCCGCGCATAACTCCGCCGCAACGAGATCATGGGAGTATGCGGCGTGAGCGACGGACAGGTTTTTCCGGTTCCCGACGACTGGGCGGGCAAGGCCCATATCGACGCCGCCGGCTACGAGGCCGCCGTGGCCCGGGTCGAGGCCGATCCCGAGGGCTACTGGCGCGACCTGGCCGGCCGGCTGGACTGGATCCAGGCGCCGACCAAGATCAAGGACGTCTCGTTCGCCAAGGACGACTTCCATATCCACTGGTACGCCGACGGCGTGCTGAACGCCTCGGCCAATTGCCTGGACCGGCACCTGCCGCACCGCAAGGACGACGTGGCTCTGGTCTTCGAGGGCGACGAGCCGGGCCATTCCTACACCGTGACCTATGGCGAGCTGCACGAGCAGGTCTGCCGGATGGCCAATGTCCTCAAGGACCTGGGGGCAAAAAAGGGCGACCGGGTCACCATCTACCTGCCGATGATCCCGCTGGCGGCCGTGGCCATGCTGGCCTGCGCGCGGATCGGCGCGATCCATTCGGTGGTGTTCGGCGGCTTCTCGCCGGACTCGATCGCCGGCCGCATCCAGGATTGCGAAAGCCGCCTGGTGATCACCGCAGACCAGGGCTGTCGGGGCGGCAAGCGCGTGCCGCTGAAGGCCAATGTCGACAAGGCGCTGGAGCAGTGCCCGCAGGTCGACAAGGTGCTGCTGATCCGGTGGACCGGCGCCGAGGTTCCCGTGGTCGAGGGCCGCGACGTGGTCTGGGACGAGGTCAAGGACGCCGTCTCGGCGACCTGCGCGCCCGAACCGATGAACGCCGAGGACCCGTTGTTCATCCTCTACACCTCCGGCTCGACGGGGAAGCCCAAGGGGGTGATGCACACCACCGGCGGCTACCTGGCCTGGGCCAGCTGGACTCACGAGGCGGTGTTCGACTATCGCCGCGGCGAGGTGTTCTGGTGCACCGCCGACGTCGGCTGGGTGACCGGTCACAGCTATGTCGTCTACGGCCCGCTGGCCAACGGCGGGACCAGCCTGATCTTCGAGGGCGTACCCAACTATCCGACTCCGGCCCGGTTCTGGGAGGTGGTCGACAAGCACAAGGTCGAGATCTTCTACACCGCCCCTACGGCCCTGCGCGCCCTGATGCGCGAGGGCGACGACCACGTGACCAAGAACGACCTGTCGTCCCTGCGCCTGCTGGGCAGCGTCGGCGAGCCGATCAATCCGGAAGCCTGGCTCTGGTACCACCGGGTGGTCGGCAAGGACCGCCTGCCGATCGTCGACACCTGGTGGCAGACCGAGACCGGCGGCATCCTGGTCTCGCCCCTGCCCGGCGCCACCGCCCTGAAGCCCGGCTCGGCCACCAAGCCCCTGCCCGGGATCAAGCTGCAGCTGGTCGACGCCGACGGCAAGGTCCTGGAGGGCGCCACCGAGGGCAACCTGCTGATCACCGACAGCTGGCCGGGCCAGATGCGCGGCGTCTACGGCGACCACGAGCGGTTCTTCGCCACCTACTTCTCGGCCTATCCGGGCAAGTACTTCACCGGCGACGGCTGCCGGCGCGACGAGGACGGCTATTACTGGATCACCGGCCGGGTCGACGACGTGATCAATGTCTCGGGCCACCGCCTGGGCACCGCCGAGATCGAAAGCGCCCTGGTCGCCCATGACACCGTCGCCGAGGCCGCCGTGGTCGGCTACCCGCACGACATCAAGGGCCAGGGCGTCTACGCCTATGTGACACTGAAGGCGGGGATCGAGGCGACCGACCAGCTGCGCAAGGACCTGATCCTCTGGGTGCGCCAGGAGATCGGCCCGTTCGCTGCGCCGGACGTCCTGCAATGGGCCCCCGGCCTTCCCAAGACCCGCTCGGGCAAGATCATGCGCCGCATCCTGCGCAAGATCGCCGAGAACGAACTGGGCAGCCTGGGCGACATCTCGACCCTGGCCGACCCCTCCGTGGTCGACGACCTAGTGAAGAATCGCGCAGGGGGCTGATGCGCCGCACACTGAAACTCGGCTAGGCTGGGCCCATGCGTGGCCGAGCCCTTGTCGTTGCGTTCGTGATGCTGGCGACCCCCGCGCTCGCCAGACCGCCAGAAGCCAACCCCGATTGGCTACGGCGGATCGAAAGCGGCGACGTCGCCCTGGAGGCCCACGCCGACCCTGGGGGCCGCGGCGGCCAGGTGCGGGCGATGATCGACATCGCCGCGCCGCCGCAGGTGGTCTGGACCACGATCCTCGACTGCGAACGAGCCGCGCGGATGACGCCCAGCGTCAAGCGGTGCACCGTGCTGTCGCGCGACGAAGCCGGCCGGGTGGAGCTGCGGGAACACGTGGTCAAGTGGAGCTTCCTGCTTCCGGCCCTGCACTCGACCTCGCGGCTGACCCTTGAGCCCTACCGGCGTATCGCCTTCCGTTGCGAAACCGGCGACATCAAGGATTGCGAGGGCCAGTGGCTGCTGGAGCCGCTGGACGGCGGACGAACCACCCGCGTCACCTACGAGAACCGCGCCACTGCGCCCTTCGGCCTGCCCAGCGGCGTGACCACCATGGCCATGCGCCGCGACGTCCCCGCCGCCCTGCGAGCCTTGCGCCGCGAAAGCGTGGCGGCGGCGCGATGAGCGGATCGCCCGACGGGCTTTGGCTCTTCGACGGGATCTGCAACCTGTGTTCGGGCTCGGTCCGAACGGTGATGGCCCTCGATCGCAAGGGCCTGATCCGCTTCACCCCGATCCAGTCGGCCTATGGACGACAATTGGCCCAGGACCATGGAATCGACCCGGACCAGCCGACCAGCTTCCTGTTCCTCGACTCCGGCCGAGCGCTGGAGAAGAGCGCGGCGGTCCTGGCGCTGCTGCGGCGGCTGGGCGCGCCCTGGTCGTGGCTGGCGGTGGTCGACGTCTTGCCGCGCGCGTGGCTGGACGGCGCCTATGATTGGCTGGCCGCCAACCGCTACCGACTGATGGGCAGACGCGCGACCTGCATGCTGCCGACGCCCGAGCAGCGGGCCCGCTTCATCCTCGATCCGCCGATTTCATGAGCGACGACCGCAAGCGCATCGTCCTGGTCGGCGCCAGCGGCGTTTTCGGACAGCGACTGGCGGCGATGATCGCCCGCTGGTCCGACGTCGTGCTGGTGCTGGCGGCCCGCGACCTCGTCCGCCTGGATGCAGTGGCGGCCGAGCTGGCCAAGACTGGGCCGGCCGCGACGATCGAGGTTGCCCAGCTCGATCGCCTGAATCCCGTCGGGCTATCCGCACTGGGGCCTGGGCGGTGGTCGACGCGGCCGGGCCGTTCCAGGGTCAGGACCACGCCTTTCCCCGCGCGGTGCTCGCGGCCCGAGCCCACTATGTCGACCTAGCCGACGCCCGCGACTTCGTGGCCGGCTTCGAGGCCGCGCTCGACGGCCAGGCCCGCGTCGACCAGCGCTGGGCGATCACCGGCGCCAGCTCGACCCCCGCCCTCAGCCATGCCGCCCTCGACGCCATGACCGCCGGCTGGACACGGATCGACCGAATCGAGGCGGCGATCTCGCCGGGGGCCCGCGCGCCGCGCGGCCTCTCGGTGATCCGCGCCATCCTGGGGTGGGCAGGCGCGCCAGTGCGGGTGTTCGAAAAGGGCCGGTGGACCATCCGATCCGGTTGGAGCGAACCGCGTCGCACGCCCTTCCCAGGTCTGGGGCGTCGCTGGACCAGCCTCGCCGAGACGCCGGACCTCGACCTGCTGCCCGCCCGCTTTCACCCCCGCCGCGACGCGATCTTCCGGGCCGGGCTGGAGCTTCCGATCCTCCACCTGGGCCTCTGGGCGCTGAGCCTGCTTCGGAGAAGCCGGCTGGCTTCGACCCTAGAGCCCCTGGCGGTGCTGCTGGGAGAGATGGCGGGCTGGGTCGCGCCGCTGGGCTCGGATCGCGGCGGCATGGTGGTGAGCGTGGAGGGGCGGGACGCCAATGGCGTGCGACGCCTGGCGCGCTGGAGTCTGGTCGCGGAGGCCGCCGCGGGCCCCCACACCCCGGTCGCCCCTGCGGCCGCCACGTTGCGCGCCCTGCTCGACGGCCGGCTGGGCGAGCCCCACGCCACGCCCTGCGTCGGTTTGGTCGACCTTGACGCGATCGTCCGCGAGTTGGACGACCTGCCGATCCGCACCCGGTTGGAAAGCCAGCGCCCAGAGATTCCTGGCCTGTTTCCCCGTCTGCTGGGCGACACCTGGGACACCCAGCCCAGCTCCGTTCGCCAAGTCCACGCCGGTGTCACCCCCGTCACCCTGAGGGGGAAGGCCCGCGCTCGCGGCGCGTCCGGCCTCCCCGCCCTGGTTCGGCGCCTGCAGGGCCTGCCGCCGACCGGCCGGCACGCGACGGCGGTGACGATCACGCCGACGGCGGACGGCGAACGCTGGGTCCGCCGCTTCGGCGTCCGCACCTTCGCCTCGTCCATCACCGCGGACCGACACGATCCATGGACGTTCGAGGAGACAGCCGGCGTCCTGACCTTCCGTTTTGGCGCCGCGCCCTATCCCGGCGGCTTCTCGTGGACTTTCGAAGGATGGCGTCTCGGCCCAATCCCTCTGCCCCGCGCCTGGGCGCCGCGCATTCGGGCCCGGACGTTCGCGCGGGACGGTCAGGACGGAACCGACATCTATCGCTTCCGCGTTCTGGTCGCCCATCCGTGGCTGGGCGTGATCTTCGGCTATGCTGGCCGGCTTTCATGACAAGACGGTAATCTTGGCGCCTTCGGCCCGGATGCTAGGGTCGCGCCCTCAAGCTTTCGGAGCGCCGTCCTCATGATCCGTCCCGCCGCCAAGGCCGCGCTCGTCGCGCTGGCCCTTTCGACCACCGCGCTTTCGCCGCTGATCGGTGCGGGATCGGCTCAAGCCCAGACGAAGCCGGCTCCAGCGGCGGCCGGCGTGGCGGTTCCGCCGATCGTCTACAAGGAGCGAACCCTGGCCAATGGTCTCAAGGTGTTCAGCTCGCGGGACGCCGCGACGCCCAACGTGACGGTGCAGGTCTGGTACGGGGTGGGCAGCAAGGATGACCCGGAGGGTCGCTCGGGCTTCGCGCATCTGTTCGAACACCTGATGTTCAAGTCGACGCGCAACATGCCGAACGAGTTCTTTGATCGGCTGACCGAGGACGTCGGCGGCTTCAACAACGCCTCCACCTACGACGACTTCACCAACTATTACGAGGTGGTGCCGGCCAACCACCTGCAGCGCCTGCTGTGGGCCGAGAGCGAGCGCCTGGGTTCGCTGGTCATCGATGACGCGGTGTTCAAGTCCGAACGCGACGTCGTCAAGGAAGAGCTGCGTCAGCGGGTCCTGGCCAATCCCTACGGCCGATTCTTCGCCCTGAACATCACAAAAGCCTCGTTCGCCGACCATCCTTACAAACGGCCGGGGATCGGCTCGATCGAGGAACTGGACGCCGCCACGGTCGACGACGTCCGCGCCTTCCACCAGGCCTATTACCGCCCCGACAACGCCGCCCTGATCGTGGTCGGCAATTTCGACGAGGCGCAGCTGAACGCTTGGGTCGATCAGTATTTCGGCCCGCTGAAGGCCCCCGCCACGCCGATCAAGCAGGTGACAACGGTCGAGCCGGCCCGCACCGGATCCAAGGTGGTCACCACCTACGGTCCGAACGTGCCCCTGCCGGCCGTGGCCATGACCTGGCTGGCCCCTGCCGCCGCCGATCCCGATGTTCCGGCCCTGGCGGTTCTTGACGCCATCCTGTCGGCCGGCAAGTCCTCGCGTCTCTATGACAGCCTGGTCTACGACCAGAAGATCGCCCAGCAGATCTTCTCGTCGGCGCCCGACAACGCCCAGCCCGGCCTGTTCTACGTCGGCGCTATCATGGCGGGCGGCAAGACCGTCGAACAGGGCGAGGCCTCGCTGAGCGCCCAGGTCGCCAAGCTGCGCACGGCCCCGCCCACCGTCGCCGAGCTGGCCGAGGCCAAGGCCGGCCTGCTGGCCGACGCCGTCCGCGGTCGCGAGACCATCGACGGCCGCGCCTTCGCGATCGGCTACGCCCTGCGGACCGAAGGCGACGCCCAGCGCGCCAACACCGACCTGGCCGCCCTGCAGGCGGTGACCGCCGCCGACGTCCAGCGCGTAGCGGCCAAGTACCTGGCCGACGACCGTAAGGTGACCATCCGCTATCTGCCCGAATCGACCAGACCGGCGGGCGCCAAGGACCCGTTCGAGGGGCCCAAGCCCACTCCGTCCGTCACCTACAGCGGCCCAGTCACCGCCCTGGCTCCGGCGGCCGAGCGCGTCGCTCCGCCCGCGCCGGGCGCGGCGGTGTCGCCCGTGCTTCCCTCGCCCGTGGAGAAGACGCTGGCCAACGGCCTGCGGGTCATCGTCGCCAAGAGCAGCGACCTGCCGCTGATCACCGCCGACCTGACCGTGCGCGGCGGTTCGGGCGCGGACCCCGCCGGCCTGGCAGGCGTCTCCAGCCTGACCGCCGAACTGCTGACCGAGGGCACCAAGACCCGCACCGCCACCCAGGTGGCCGCCGCCACCGAGGCGCTCGGCGCCAATCTGGAAGCCGGTTCCGGCTGGGAGGCCACCTCCCTGACCCTCAGCGTCATCGCCGACAAGGCCGCCCAAGGCCTGGCGATCATGGCCGACGTCGCCCAGAACCCGACCTTCAAGGCCGACGAGCTGGAACGCGTGAAGACCGAGACCCTGGACGGTCTGTCCGTCGGATTCCAGCAGCCGGGCTCGGTCGCCGGCTTCGTCGTACCGACCGTGATCTATGCGGGCTCGGGCTATGGCCACGTGGCGGGCGGTACGCCGGGTTCGCTGCCGAAGATTCAGCGCGACGCCCTGGTCAAGACGCACGCCACGAACTGGCGTCCGGACAACGCCATCCTGGTGCTGACCGGCGACCTGACGCCCGAGCAGGGCTTCGCCCTGGCGGAAAAGGCGTTCGGCGGCTGGGCCAAGCCGGCCGGCCCGCCGCCGGCTTCGGCCAAGGGCCCGATGGGCTACGCGGCCAGGAACGTGATCGTCGACCTGCCCGGCACCGGTCAGGCCGCGGTCGTGGTGACCAAGCCGGCGATCCTGCGCGCCGACCCGCGCTATTATGCGGGCCTCGTCACCAACGGCGTGCTGGGCGGCGGCTATTCCTCCCGCCTCAACCAGGAGATCCGCATCAAGCGCGGCCTGTCGTACGGCGCCAGTTCCAGCCTCACGCCGCGCGCGGCGATCGGCGGCTTTTCGGCCAGCGTCCAGACCAAGAACGAGTCCGCCGCCCAGGTGGTCGGGCTGATCAAGGACGAGTTGACCCGGCTGGCCGCCGAGCCGACCTCGGCCTCCGAATTGGCGGCGCGCAAGTCGGTGCTGGTCGGCGGCTTCGGGCGCGACCTGGGCACCTCGGGCGGCCTGGCCGATATCCTGGGCAACCTGGCGATCTATGGCGTCCCGCTGAACGAGATCCAGGCCTATACCAGCAAGGTCGAGGCGGTCAGCGCCGCCGACGTGCAAGCCTTCTCCAAGACCGTGCTCGATCCCGCCCAGACCAGCGTCATCGTGGTCGGCGACGCCAAGGCGATGGGCGAAGGGGTCAAGACCGCCGTCCCGGCCGCCCTGCAGATTCCGATCGACCAGCTCGACCTGGACAGTCCGACGCTGCGCAAGGGCAACTAGACGGACGCGCGCGGGTTGGGGGCATGCCATGAGCATGTCCCCGTCAGCTGCGTTCGGCCGCTGTATTTGAGTGGAGCGTTGAAATGTCCGAGCCGCCGCCCGCATCGCCGAGCGCCGCCCAACTCGCCTCCGCCTCCTATCGGCTGGCGGTGCTGGACCAGGACTTTCTGCTGGGCGAGTCGATGCGGGGCGTGCGGTTCCTGCTGGAGTTCGCCAAGGCCGACGAGGCTCTGCGGGCCTGGGGCGTACGCTCGACCATCGTGGTGTTCGGCAGCGCCCGCGTGCGCGAGGACGGTCCCGGACGGCAGCCTCACTGGTACGCCGAGGCCCGGCGCTTCGGCCGCATCGCCTCGGAGCGCGGCGGAGCGATCCACGCCACGGACGGGGTCCGCGACAACGTCATCGCCACCGGTGGCGGCCCTGGCGTGATGGAGGCGGCCAACCGCGGGGCCTGGGACGCCGGCGCGCCGTCGGTGGGCTTCAACATCACCCTGCCGCACGAGCAATGGCCCAATCCCTACGCCACGCCCGACCTGTCTTTCCGCTTCCACTACTTCGCCATGCGCAAGATGCACTTGGCGATGCGGGCCAACGCCCTGGTGGTGTTCCCCGGCGGCTTCGGCACCTTCGACGAGCTGTTCGAGATCCTGACCCTGCGTCAGACCGACAAGGCTCCGCGCATCCCCATCGTGCTGTTCGACGAGGCCTATTGGCGCTCGGTCGTGAATTTCGACAGCCTGGTCGAGCACGGCATGGTCAATCCCGCCGATCTGGAACTCTTCCGCTTCGCCGAGAGCGCCGAGACGGTGTGGTCCACCCTGCTGGCCTGCGGCCTCAAGCCCGGCGAGTCGATCGAACTGGAGCCTGAGCAGGCGCCGCCGACCGAGCCGGTCGCGCCATGAGCCTCGCCCAATGACAGAGGTCGACGTCGCCGTCATCGGAGCCGGGGCCGCTGGCCTGGCCGCGGCCGCCACCCTGGCCACCGCGCCGCTGAGCGTGGTGGTGCTGGAAGCCCAGGGCCGGATCGGCGGGCGGGCGCACACCGTCTCGCTGGCCAGCCTGCCGCTGGACCTCGGCTGCGAGTGGCTGCATTCGGCTGACCGCAACCCCCTGGTCACACCGATCGCCACCTCGGGCCTGACGATCGACAAGACCCCGCCGCCTTGGGCCAATCCGGAAACCACGATCAATTTCAGCGCCGCCGAGCGGGAGGCCTATGGCCGGGCGTTCGCGGCGTTCAACGAACGGGTCGAGGCGGCGGGCGGCGACGCGATCGACCGGCCCGCTTCGGATCTGATGGAGGCCGGCAACCGCTGGAACCCGCTGCTGAACGCCTTCAGCGCCTATTACAACGGCGCGGAATTCGACCAGGTCTCGGTCCGAGACTACGCCGCCTATGACGACAGCGAGGTCAACTGGCGGGTGGCCGAGGGCTATGGCGCGGCGATCGCCGGCCTAGCGCCGACAGGCGTCCGCATCGTCGGCGACTGTCCGGTCCGGCTGCTGCGCCATGACGGGCCCCGCTTGGCGCTGGAGACGCCCCGGGGCGTGGTCCAAGCCCGGGCAGCCATCGTCTGCGTGCCCACGGCCGTGCTGGCCGCCGGCGCCCTGCGGATCCTGCCCGAACTCCCCGCCAAGCTGGCCGCCGCCGAGGGCCTGCCGTTGGGCCTGGCCGACAAGGTGTTCCTCAAGCTCGACGAACCGGAGGCCTTCGCGGTAGAGGCGATGGTCTATGGCGCCGTCGACCGGGCGGCGACGGGCTCCTATCACCTGCGCCCGCTGGGTCGCCCGATCATCGAAGCCTTCTTCGGCGGGGCCCACGCCCGCGCCCTGGAGGCCGAGGGTCCCGGCGCAGCGGCGGCGTTCGCCATCGACGAGTTGGCGGGGATCTATGGAACCGGGCTTCGGCGGCGGGTCTCGGTACTGGCGCGAACCGCCTGGGCGGCCGATCCGTGGGCGCGGGGATCTTATTCCCACGCCCTGCCCGGCCGGGCCGGCGAGCGCGCCGTGCTGGCCACGCCCGTGGACGGCCGATTGTTCTTCGCCGGCGAAGCCTGTTCGCCCCATGCCTTCTCGACCGCGCATGGGGCCTGGGAGACGGGAGAGCTGGCGGCGCGCGAGGCGATGACGACCTTGGGAGTTTAAGCCCTCAAGCTCCGCTCAGCCGGTGAATGCCGGGATGAGCAGAAATAGGGTCAGGCCTTGGGCTTAGCCGGAGCCTTGGCCACGACCTTCGCTGCTGGCGCGACCGCAGCCTTGGGGGCCGCCGCCGGCTTGGCCAGCAGGTCGCGGATCTCGGTCAGCAGCTTTTCTTCCGGCGTGGGCGCGGACGGAGCCGGTTCGTCGGCGTCGGCGCGGCGGACTTGGTTGACCAGCTTGACCAGCAGGAACACCACCACGGCCACGATCAGGAACTGGATCACCGTGTTGATGAAGGCGCCGTACTGGACCGCCACCAACTCGACCGCCGGGGTCGCCGGGTCCTCGGGCTTAAGCACCCATTGCAGCTTGGAGAAGTCGAGCCCGCCCATAAGCAGGCCGATCGGCGGCATGATCACCTGGTCGACCAGGCTCTTGACGATCGAGTTGAAGGCCGCGCCGATAATGACGCCGACCGCCAGGTCGATGACGTTGCCGCGTGCGATGAACTCGCGGAATTCCTTGACGATGCTCATGCTGAACCTCTTCCGACTGGCGCGAAAGGCTGAGCGCGTTCGCCCCCGGCGGTCAAGTCTCGACCGGCCTACTCGTCGGCGTTCAGGCGACCGCGCAGTTCCTTGCCGCTCTTGAAGAACGGCACGTGCTTGGCCCGCACGTCGACGGTCTCGCCGGTGCGGGGATTGCGGCCGGCGCGAGCCGGACGCGAACGCACCGACAGGGCGCCGAAGCCCCGGAGCTCCACTCTTCCACCTTCTTCGAGCGAACCAATCATGCGCTCGAGAATGACGCCGACGACGCGCTCGACATCCTTCTGGGTCAGGTGCGGATTCTCGTTCGCGAGCCTGGCGATGAGTTCGGACTTGATCATCGATATCCCCGACGCGACTTGGCGGTCCTGGGGAGGCAGGACCCGACGCGCGTGCGACCTTTGCCCAAGCAAGCCTGAGTCTTCAAGGGGAAAGCTTGATATCGGCGTCGGGTTTGCGACCGGACCGGTTAACGGCGGCCCAAAAGAAAACGGCGGCCGGATCGCTCCGGCCGCCGCTCTTGGTCTTCGCAGTGAGGCGAAGGCTTAGTCCTTGGTGGCCCGCTCACGCAGGGCGGCGCCGAGGATGTCGCCCAGCGAAGCGCCGGAGTCCGACGAGCCGAACTGCTCGATGGCTTCCTTCTCTTCGGCCATTTCCAGCGACTTAATCGACATCGAGACGCGGCGAGCCGCCTTGTCGATGTTGGTGATCTGAGCGTCGACGCGGTCACCCACGGCGAAGCGCTCGGGGCGCTGTTCCTGACGGTCGCGCGACAGATCCGACTTGCGGATGAACGCGGTCATCAGGGCGTCGTCTTCACCGAAGCGCACTTCGATACCGCCGGTGGTGACTTCGGTCACGGTCACGGTGACCGTCTGGCCCTTGCGGTAGGTGTCGCCCGACATCGGATCGCCGCCCAGCTGCTTGATGCCCAGCGAGATGCGTTCCTTCTCGACGTCGACGTCCAGGACCTTGGCCTTGACGACGTCGCCCTTCTTGTAGCGAGCCATGGCTTCCTCGCCCGACGCGCTCCAGTCGATGTCCGACAGGTGGACCATGCCGTCGATGTCGTTGTCGAGGCCGATGAACAGACCGAATTCGGTCGCGTTCTTGACTTCGCCTTCGACGGTCGAGCCGACCGGGTGGGTTTCGAGGAACGAATCCCACGGATTGGCCAGGGCTTGCTTCAGGCCCAGCGAAACGCGGCGCTTGGACGGATCGACGTCCAGCACGACCACGTCGACTTCCTGCGAGGTCGACACGATCTTGCCGGGGTGGACGTTCTTCTTGGTCCACGACATTTCCGAGACGTGCACCAGGCCTTCGACACCGGCTTCCAGCTCCACGAAGGCGCCGTAATCGGTGATGTTGGTGATGCGGCCCGTGAACTTGGCGCCGACCGGGTACTTGGCTTCGACGCCGTCCCACGGATCCGACTGCAGCTGCTTCATGCCGAGGCTGATGCGCTGGGTGTCCGGGTTGATCTTGACGATCTGGACCTTCACGGTGTCGCCCACGGCGAGCACTTGGCTCGGGTGGTTGACGCGCTTCCAGCTCATGTCGGTGACGTGCAGCAGGCCGTCGATGCCGCCCAGGTCGACGAACGCACCGTAGTCGGTGATGTTCTTGACGACGCCTTCGCGGATTTCACCCTCTTGCAGCTGCGACACCAGTTCGGTGCGCTGCTCGGCGCGGGCTTCTTCCAGGATGGCGCGGCGCGAGACGACGATGTTGCCGCGCGGACGGTCCATCTTGAGGATGGCAAAGGGCTGTTCCTTGCCCATGAGCGGGCCGACGTCGCGCACCGGGCGGATATCGACCTGCGAGCCGGGCAGGAACGCCGAGGCGCCGCCCAGGTCGACGGTGAAGCCGCCCTTGACGCGACCGACGATGGCGCCGAGCACGGGTTCGTTCTTGGCGTAGACGCCTTCCAGACGGGTCCAGGCTTCTTCGCGCTTGGCCTTTTCGCGGCTGATGACCGCTTCGCCCAGGGCGTTTTCGAGGCGTTCCAGAAAGACTTCGACGGTGTCGCCGATCTTCACGGTGGCCTTGCCGGCTTCGTCGACGCCGAATTCCTTCAGCTGGACGCGGCCTTCGGTCTTCAGACCGACGTCGATGATCGCGAAGTCCTTCTCGATCCCAACGACCTTGCCTTTGACGACGGTGCCTTCAGCGAAGTCGCGGCCGCCCATGGAGTCGTTGAGGAGCGCTTCGAAATCGTCGCGCGTGGGGTTGAAGCTCATATCGTCAGCCATGCTGATCTTCGGTCTCTAGGTTGTGGGAAACCCTGCGATGAGCGCCGCCATGTGACGGTTCTCGGGATTCCGGTGATATGGATTTCTGATGCGGACCGCCGTGTCCTGAACGGCGGCGAGGCGGGCGGTGGATTAGCCCTTGGGGTTTCCCCACCGGGCGCGCGCCGTCTCGACGATGCGGCGGGCCGCATCGAAGGCCTGGGATATAGTCATTTCCGACGTATCAAGCAAGACGGCGTCGGAGGCCTGGGTCAGCGGGGCCGACGCGCGACCGCTGTCGCGCTCGTCGCGCTTGCGGATGTCGGCCAGGATTTCATCGAAGGCGACGCTTTCGCCCTGGCCCAGCAGCTGCTTCCAGCGGCGGTCGGCGCGGACCTCGGGACTGGCGGTGACGAACAGCTTGGCCTGGGCGTCGGGAGCGATCACCGTGCCGATGTCGCGACCGTCGATGACGCTGCCGGGCTCGCGCAAGGCGAAGTCGCGCTGCAGGTCGAACAGGGCGGCGCGCACCCCCGCATGCACGGCCACCCGACTGGCCGCCTCGCCAGCGGCGCGGGTGCGCACCTCGGCCTTTTCCAGTTCGGCCAGCGCCAGCCCCCGTGCGGCGGCCTCGGCGGCGACAGCGTCGTCCAGGTCGCCGCTGGAGTCCAGCAGGCGCACGCCAACCGCGCGATACAGCAGGCCGGTGTCGAGCATCGGATAACCGTAGAACTCGGCCAAGCGAGAGGCGATCGTGCCCTTGCCCGAGGCGGCGGGACCGTCGACGGCGATGACGAAGGCCACGATCAGGCCTCGACCAGATCGCCGCCCAGGCCGCGCATCATCTCGGCGAAGCCGGGGAAGCTGGTGGCGATCATGCCCGGCTCGTCGATCGACACCGGCGCCTGGGCGGCCAGGCCAAGGATCAGGTGGCTCATGGCGATCCGGTGGTCGCCATGGGTCTCGACCATGGCCCCGCCGCGCGGCGCCTGGCCCGTGCCGCGGACGATGAACCCCTCGGGCTCCTCCTCGACGTCGACGCCGCAGGCTTCCAGGCCGGCGGCGGTCAGGGCGATGCGGTCGCTCTCCTTGACCCGCATCTCGCCGACGCCGCGCATGATCGTCTCGCCCGTGGCGAAGGCGGCCGCGATCGCCAGGATCGGATATTCGTCGATCATCGCCGGCGCGCGCTCGGGCGGCACGACGACGCCCTTCATGCTCGGCGAGTAGCGGGCGGTGATATCGCCGACCTGCTCGCCGCTGCTCTCCCGAACATTCGCGATCGTCAGGTCCGCGCCCATCTCCTGCAGCGTCGTGAACAGGCCCGTGCGCAGGTCGTTGAGCATCACGCCCTCGACCGTCACCTCCGAGCCCGGCACGATCAGGCCGGCCACCAGCGGGAAGGCCGCCGACGACGGGTCGCCGGGCACGGAGACGTGAGTCCCGACCAGCTTCTGGCCCGCCGGCAAGCGGATATGACGCACGACATGGTCGCCGTGGGCGCGATCCTCGACGATCACCTCTGCCCCGAAGGCCCGCAGCATGCGCTCGGTGTGGTCGCGGGTGGCTTCCGGCTCGATCACCTCGACGCCGCCCTCGGCGTGCAGGCCGGCCAGCAGCACGGCGGACTTCACCTGGGCCGAGGCCATCGGCAGTTTGTAGGACAGGCCACGCAGATTGCCGCCCTTCAGGGTCAGCGGCAGGCGACCCTTGTCACGGCCCAGCCAGGTGGCGCCCATTCGGGCGAGCGGATCCAGCACTCGGCCCATCGGTCGGCCGCGCAGGGAGCTGTCGCCGGTGAAGGTGGCGCACAGCGCAAAGCCCGCCGCCGCGCCCATGATCAGCCGCACGCCGGTGCCGGCATTGCCGCAGTCGACCACGTCCGACGGCTCGGCGAAGCCGCCATGGCCCTCGATCCGCCAGCGGCCGACGCCCTCCTGCTCGACCCGCGCGCCGAAGGAACGCATGGCCTGGGCGGTCGCCAGCACGTCGGCGCCCTCCAGCAGGCCCTCGACCGTAGTGGTCCCCGAAGCCAGGGCGCCGAGGATCATCGAACGGTGGGAAATCGACTTGTCGCCGGGGGCCCGGACGGTTCCCCGCAAGGCCCCGCCGGGCGTGCTCTTCAGTCCAGCCGCCGTCATGCCGAAACCGGCTCCTTGGTCATGGTGGTTTTCGCGAGGGGATTGCTTTTGACAGCGGCCCTTCGTCATGGCAAGTGACCGGCCGCTTTTCCCATCTGGATCAAAGGGTCGCCGCCTTGGCCAATCCCGAATTGGGCGCAAAACAAATTTGCCCCAACTGCCAATCGAAATTCTACGACCTGGGCCGTCGCCCGGCCGTCTGTCCCAAGTGCGGGGAGACGTTTGATCCGGAAGAGGCGCTGAAGTCGCGCCGCGTCCGTGCTCGCGCCGTCACGCCGGACTACGACGCCGAGGACGAGAAGCCCGCCCCCGCTCCCAAGGAGGAGGATGGCTACGAGGACGAGGTCGACGAGACCCCGGAAATCGATGAGGCCGCCGAGGAGGTCGTCGAGCCCGACGACGACGACACCGATCCGACCGTCGCCCCGGCCCCGGCCGCCGACGACCTGGGCGTCGACTTCTCGGAAGACGAAGACCTGGCCGAGGACGAAGCCGACGACGTTCCGTTCCTCGAGGACGAAGACGACGAAGACGTCCTGGACGACGAGATCGAGGGCCTGCCGGGCGCGGACGACGACGACTAAAGCTCGTCCGCATCTCTCGGAAATTTTGCAGAACAATGGTTCGAAAATTTTTCCGAAAAAAGTTCGCCGGGAGGGTTGATCCAAAAATCCTCCCGGCATAGGTTCCGCGCCTCTTCGGGGGCCACCCACTCGGAACCGCTGGAGAGACTGAGGAATACCAACGCTTCCCATTGGGAAACTTGGGAAAACCTTGGGGCTATAGCTCAGCTGGTAGAGCGCTTGAATGGCATTCAAGAGGTCAGCGGTTCGACTCCGCTTAGCTCCACCAAGACGGCCGCTTCCCTAAAGGGAGCGGCCGTTTCCATGTCTGGCGTCCGGTTTCGGCGACGCCGCTCTCATACGCCCCATAGTGTCCGGGCCTCGTCGGCGACGACATCCGGATATTCCTCGGGCCAGAACAGCTTGGCCCTGGGCAGACGGCGCACGCCGCGCGAGTTCGGCAGTACACGGTCCAGATAATCCGGGCTTTCCTTGGCGAAGATGTCGTCGGCCATGCCCCAGACAATGCGCGTGGGCACCCTGCACCGGCGCAGGGCCGCCTCGATCCCGGCCAGGGGATTGGGGTCCAGGCCCAGGGCGTAGGCGTTGACCAGGGCCTTGCTGGCCGGGGCGGCGACCAGCGGGCCGAAATACATGGCGACCGCCGCGTCGGTGGGCTGGCTCGGGTCAGAGAAGCACATGCCGCCGAAACCTTGCGGCGAACGCGCCAGCATCGAGTCCTTGAACCAGGGAACCAGCCACTGGTCCGGATAGGTCCCCTCGCGGGCCAGGGCCAGGACCGGCTGCAGGGCCGGCGGCGGGCTGTCGGGCTCGACGTCGCAGTTGGTCAGCAGCAGGGTGCGCACCCGGTCCGGAAAACGGGTGACGAAGATCTGGGCCACCGCCCCGCCGCTGTCATTGGCGACCAGGTCGACCGAGGCGATCCCCAGCTTGTCGAGGAACGCGGCCAGCATGTCGGCCTGGTCGGACGGGGTCACGCCCTGGCCGGCCGCGACCCGGGTGAAGCCCAGGCCCATCGAATCCGGCGCGATGCAGCGACGCTGGCCGGACAGTCGGTCGAAGGCCCCGCGCCACTGGAAGCCGTTCAGCGGAAAGCCGTGCAGGAACAAGGCCACGGGGCCGGTCCCGCGCTCGACATAGGCGATGTCGCCGAACCGGGTGGCCTGATGGCGGCGCGACGCGTTCCAGGCGCGGGCGGCCCGCACGTCGTCCTCGGCCCGAGGCGACGCGCCTGCAGCAGGGGCCGCCTCGGCGGCCGCCCAGGCGGCAAGACCGGCGGCGGCGGTCAGGAACTGTCGTCTTTGCATCGTTCGATCCTCCGGGCGGGACGAAAGCCCCGATGACGGAGGACTAGGGCCGCTCGATCACCGACTCCATGACCTGGAAGGTTATGGCGATCATGTCCCGGGCGGTTAGTGTCGCGCCATGAATACGCTGACTTCGCCGCCGTCTAGCCCTGCGCCCGCCCTGGCCGCCCACCCTCTCGGCGACCTGCTGCGTCAATGGAGAAGCGCGCGCCGGATGAGCCAGATGGACCTGGCGCTGGAGGCCGGGATCTCGACCCGCCACCTCAGCTATGTCGAAACGGGGAAGGCCCGGCCCAGCCGCGAGCTGATCGCCTTGCTGGCGGGGGCGCTGGACATGCCCATGCGCGACCGCAACGCCCTGCTGGTCGTGGCCGGTTACGCGCCCGCCTATCGCGAAACCGCCCTGACGGATCCACAGATGGCCCTGATGCGGCGGGCCATTGCGTTCATCCTGGCCCAGCAGGAGCCCTATCCCGCCTTCGTGGTGAACCGGCGTTGGGACGTGCTGATGGCCAACCAAGGCCTGGGGCGGGTGTTCGGCTGGCTGCGCGACGGGGTCCAGCCGCACGGCAACATCATGCATCAGGTCTTCGACCCGGCCGACATGCGGCCCTTCGTCGAGAACTGGGAGGAGGTGGCCGGCGACCTGATCCGCCACCTGCATCACGAAGCCGCCACCGACCGGACGTCGCGCGCCCTGCTGGACGAGGTGCTGGCCTATCCGGACGTACCGGCCCGCTGGGAGCGACGCGAGCTGGGCGCCACGCCCCTGCCCCTGATGACCGTCACCTTCCGCAAAGGCGACCGACGCCTGACCTTCTTCTCGACCCTGACCACGTTCGGCACCTCGCGCGACATCACGCTGGAGGAGCTGAGGGTGGAGTGCATGTTCCCCGCCGACGACGAGACGGCGGCCTTTTGCAAGGCGTTGGCGGACCAAGACACCTAGGGTTCAACGCAACCTCTGGCGCCGAACTTGCTGCATGACCTTCGAACAGGAGGGTCATGCATGGACATCGGCGCGAGCAGCGGAACAGCGGCGGCCTACCGGTCCTTCACGGGCGAAGGCCTTCTGCTGACCGCGCAGCCCTTCGACAGGGCCGGAACCGCGATACTGGCGGCCGTCAAGGACCAGGTGTTCAAGGCTTTCGACGCCGACCAGGATGGCAAGGTCTCAGCGCAGGAGATCGCCAAGCTCGGCAATAACGACCCGGGCAAGCTTGCCGACAAGCAGGCCGTGGCCTCCGCGTTCGATCGCAATGGCGACGGCGCGCTGGATTCCGGCGAGTTCGGCGCCTCCAGGCTCCTCGACGGCAAGAACCTCAAGGCCCTGCTCGGGGTGCAGGACGAGGCGGGCGTCGCCGACTGGCTGATCGCTCGGGCCGATACCGACGGTGACGGGACCTTGTCCACTGACGAGTATGCCGGCGTGGCCTCGCCCAGCATCCGCTCCAGCCGGATCGGCGCAGATGGCCAGAGCGCTTGGGACTCAATCGAACAGGTCAACGCCGAGATGTTCGGCGGGACGGACGCGGATCGGGACGGCCGACTGTCGGCGGCGGAGCTTGCGGCCAAGCTCGAAGCCGCTCCCCAGATCTTCCGTTTCGGCGACGGCAGCCAAGCGATCGACGTCCTGGCCGCGCGCCATGACGATGACGGCGATGGCGTCCTTTCGGCCGACGAACTGACGTCGGCGGCCAAGTCCCGAAATCTCGATCCGACCGCCGTCAGCGACCTGATCAAGTCGGCCGACCGCGACAGCGATATGAAACTCTCCGCCGACGAACTGCGCGCCGCCAGCCAACGGCGACCGCCAGCGTTCCGGCCGGACCAGATCGGTGAGCTTCCTGCTCCGCCCTCGAACAGCCAGGCGCTGCTGGCGCGCCTGCTGGGCTCGACCCTGCGGAGCCTGAGCGACCAATTAACCTCGGAGTTGGGCGGCGCCTTGAACCGTAAGGCCTAGGCCCCGCGAGCCACGAACCAGCCGTTGCGGAAGCCCTGATCGGCCTTGCCGTAGGTGAAGGTCTCGCCCTCCGGCGTGGTGAAGCGACCGCCCGCGGCGACGAGGATGGCGTGGCCGGCGGCGGTGTCCCACTCCATGGTCGGCCCGTGGCGCGGATAGATGTCGGCCGCGCCCTCGGCGATGCGCACCAGCTTGATCGAGCTGTCCATCGGGGCGCGCAGGGAAAAGCCGTACTGGGCCGCCAGTTCGGCCGCCCGCTCTTCCTTCATCGTGTGGCTGACCAGGGCTAGGGCCTGGCCTTCCGGCCACGCCCGCGCCCGGACCCGGGTCTCGGCGCCGCCGGGACTCTCTCGCTTGAGCACCCCTTCGGCGCTGGTGAACCAGACCTCGCCCGTCGCCGGGGCGCAGATGGCGCCGGCCACCGGCGCGCCGTTGTCGATCAGGCCGATATTGACCGTGAAGTTGGGATCGCCGCGCACGAAGGCCTTGGTGCCGTCGACCGGGTCGACCAGGAAGAAGCGCGGGCCGATGGCGTCGGGCGTCCCGAACTCGGAGGCGTGCTCCTCCGAGATCGCCGGGATCTCCGGGAAACACTCGGCCAGCCGCGCCAGGATCAGGCGCTCCCCGGCCCTGTCGGCCTCGGTGACCGGGCTCTCGTCGGCCTTGCGGACCACGTCCAGCTCGGTGCGCCAGAACGGCAGGATGACTTCGGCGGCCGCCTCGACGATCGTCGCCAGCTCGCGGCCGTAGTCCGCCGGGTTCGTATGGGCCATTCAGCTTCCTCGGGGATCGTCGCCGACGAACACCAGGGCGACGCGCGTGGCGTCGACCGTCTGCTTGCCAGCGTCTTCGAAATTGACCGTCACGCGATGGCCGATCACCGACTGCACCTGGCCCAGGCCCCAATCGGGCTGGTCGGGATGGCGCACGAGGACGCCCGGCTCGAGAAACGGATCCATGACGCGCTCCTGATAGGCCGCCAGCAGCGTTTGCCAAAGTCCCAAATCACGCCAAAGATCGCGCCATGACCGACGAAGCCGCATCCGCGCCGCAGGCCGCCGCGCCCGAATTGAACGCCCCAAAGGTCGATATCGGAGGCCCCGACTTCGCCGCCCTCCTGGCCGCGCGCCTCTGCCACGACTTCATCAGCCCGGCCAGCGCCATCGTCTCGGGCCTGGACCTGCTGGAGGATCCCTCCGCCCAGGACATGCGCGATGACGCCATGAGCCTGATCTCGTCCAGCGCCCGCAAGCTGGCCGACCTGCTGCAGTTCACACGGGTCGCGTTCGGCGCCTCCGCCTCGGCCGAGAACTTCGACTCGCGAGAGCTAGAGAAGCTGGCCCAGGGCGTGTTCGCCCATGTGCGTCCGACCCTCGAATGGGCGATCCCGCCCTCGACCATGAACAAGGCCACCGCGCGCGCCATCCTCAACATCGCCCAGATCGCCGCCAGCGCCCTGCCGGCTGGCGGCAAGGCGACGCTGCGGGCCGTGGTCGCCGACGACCGGGTGGCGATCACCGCCGACGCCGCCGGCCCACGCGCCCGTCTCCGGCCGGAAGTTCTGGCTGGCCTGAAGGGCGAGGCCCTGGCCGAGGGCCTGGGCGGTCCCTGGGTGCAGGCGGCCTATCTGAACGCCCTCGTCCGCGCGGCTGGCGGCCAGGTCGGGGTCGAGCTGGGCGAGGACCAGGTCGTCCTGGCCGCCTGGGTCCCCGCCTGAGTCTTTCCAGGCATAAACCTTCGAAGAACGCGATCGCCGTCACCGGTCCTTAACTCCCTCCGCCGCAAGCTGGCGGGGTTGGATTGGAGCGTGCCGTGAAGACCTGTCTCGTCGTCGACGATAGCCGGGTGATCCGCAAAGTCGCCCGGCGCGTCCTGGAAGACATAGGCTTCGAGATCGCCGAGGCCGCCGACGGCATGGAAGCCCTGGCTTGGTGCCGGGCGGCGATGCCCGACGCCGTGCTCCTGGACTGGAACATGCCGGTCATGAACGGGATCGAGTTCCTGCGCCATCTGCGCCAGGAGCCAGGCGGCCAGGGGCCGACCGTGGTCTTCTGCACCGTCGAGAACCGGATCGAGGCCATCCGCGAGGCGCTGGACGCCGGCGCGGACGAATACATCATGAAGCCGTTCGACGGCGACATCATCGCGGCGAAGTTCGCCGAGGCGGGCCTGCTGTGACGCCCGAGGACATGGAGCTGCTGGCCGCCCTGGCCCGCCAACGCGCCGGCCTGCGCATCGAGAGCGACAAGGCCTATCTGGTCGAAAGCCGGCTCAATCCCCTGGCCCGCCGGGAAGGCTTCGAGTCGATCGAGGCGATGATCGCCGCCCTGCGCGCCCATCGCGAGGACCGGCTGATCTGGGCCGTGGTCGAGGCCCTGACCCTGAACGAGACCGCGTTCTTCCGTGATCGCGAGGTCTTCGCCCACCTGCGCGACGAACTGCTGCCCAGCCTGTCCAGGCTGGGTCGGGACCGTCCGATCCGGATCTGGAGCGCGGCCTGCTCGACCGGCCAGGAGGTCTATTCCCTGGCGATGACCGCCGCCGAGGGACGCGACATCGCCCCCAGCGCCCGGTTCGAATTCTTCGGCTCGGATCTTTCGGACCGCTGCCTGGAGAAGGCCCAGAGCGGGCTCTACACGCAGTTCGAGGTCCAGCGCGGCCTGCCGATCCGGCTGCTGGTCAAGCATTTCGAAAACCAGGACGAGATGTGGGCGATCACCCCGCGCATCCGTCAGGCGGTGCGCTGGCGGCGGATCAACCTGCTGGCCGACCTGTCGTCGATGGGTCGGTTCGATGTCATCCTGCTGCGCAACGTCCTGCCGGGCCTGGACCCGGCCGTGCACGGCCGGGTCATCGAAAGCCTCGCCGCTCGCCTGGAAGACGACGGCGTGCTGCTGGTCGGCAGCGGAGAATCCCTGGAGGGCGTCACCAGCGCCGTGCAGGCGATCGCGGGACCCTCAGGCCTGTTCACCCGCGCCGCGGCCTGAGCCGTCGCGTTCCACTAGGCCTCGGCGACGCTCAACCTCTTGCCGCGCCAGAACGCCAGTAGGCGCCGCCAGGGCGTGACCGTCTCGCGCTCCGGCAGCGCCCTGAGCAGCTTACGATAGAGGGTCTGGATCGGTCCCGGCGCCGTCAGCACCTCCGAGAGGTCCAGCGCCTCGATCATCGCCACCGCTTCCTTGCGGTAGTCGACCGGCAGCCTGCCGGCGTGCGGCGGGGGCGTGCGGCAGTCGGCGAAGTCTAGTTTCACCCCGGTCAGCACCTCGATCGCCGTGGCCATGGTGCGGGCGTATTCGGGATCGCCGCCCAGCCGGTCGACGTCGATCACCAGGTCGGCGCGCGGCAGGGCCGCCACATAGGACAGCACATAGACCGCCAGGAACGCGGCGAACGACATCCGGGCGGGGGCCCGCTTCAGCCGCTTGCGAGTCGCGTGGATGCGGTCGGCCAGATCGCCCTTTCCGGCCTGCAGGCCGAGCCGCCGGGCCGCCGCTTCGCCGCCCGCCGCCTCGGACAGGATCACGTATTGGCAGAGCTCGAAATAGGTCGGCCGGGGCCGTTTGCGCAGCGAGTAGAACGATCGCCACTGCTGCACCGGATCGCGGATCAGCACGATATGAGTGCCGCCGAACCGCCGCCGCAGCCAGCAGATCCGGCCCAGCGTCCGGCAGCAGGCCAGCAGCGGCGTTCGCCCTTCACGCCGCGCCGCCGCGATCAACGTTTCGACATAGGCGGCTTGGCCTGGGTCCTCCTGGTCGGCGGTCAGGAAATATTCGTCCAGCGCCAAGCGCGTCTCGAAGCCGTGGACGCCGCCATCCGGCCGCAGCAAGCCGGCGAATTCCGACAGGTAGGGCAAGCCCTCGTTTGGGTGGCGCAGGCCGCTGGTAGCCGGCCGTTCGCGCTCGATCCGTTCCGGCGTCAGCCCTGCCAGTTGCTCGTGCCACGGCTCGTAATAGGCCGTCACCGTGGGGACGGCCCGGAAGCGGTGCCAAACATAGGTGCTGGAACACCGCCAGCCGCTATGGACGAAGATCGGCGCGGACGAGGAACGCGGCAATTGGAGATCACACCCGTGGGACAGACGACCACAGGCTGAAGGGCCAGCTTGGCTTGCCGATATCGGTTCAGGTCAAGTTTAGGGGAGATTTGTAACCCGGACGCCACAACTGGGCTGGCTTGTCACCAACCCTGGCCATGAGTCGCCAGATCGACTCGAAATTGCATGGCCGAAACGAAAGCGGGTCTGATGATCGGCACCATGAAGAAGCCCGCCGATCCAGGATCGGCGGGCTCGTTCAGGACCGTGTCTTTGGATTTTGGCCAGGAACTACTTGGCGTCCTTGGCGGTGTCGCTGACGGCGGCGCCCGCCGACGAGACGTCCTTGCCGGCGCCCTCGACGGTGTTACAGGCGGCGACGGTGAGGCTCGCGGCGATCGCGGCCAGAATGATGAGCTTGCGCATGGGTCTTCTCCGGTGATCGCCCGAATGGGCGTCCAAGGTATTGCCCCTCTTGAACGTGGGGCTCCCGCCTAGGTTCCGGCGGCGGCGGGCTCTGCCGGCGGCGCTTCCGGAGTCGGGAACACCAGGCGCACCAGCAGGCCGCCGGCCGGCGAGGTGTCGAACAGTAGCTTGCCGCGCAGTTGCCGGGCGAAGGCGGTCATCAGGGTTCGGCCGACACCCTCCACCGGCCCCTTGGGCGCGCCCGGGCCGTCGTCGCCGATCGCCAGCTCCGCCTCCTCGCCGCGGACGAAGAAGTCGACGGTGAGCGTGCCGCCGCGTTCGGCCAGGGCGTGCTTCTGGGCGTTGGTGATGGCTTCGACCGCGAACAGCGCCAGGGGCGCCAGGCGGTCCGGGTCGATGACCAGCGGATCGGCGTGGACCTCGGTGCGGATCGCCCCGCCGCTCGACATGTCCCCGGCCAGCAGCAGGGCGGTCAGTTCCTCCAGGAACGGCCGCAGGTCCACCCGCTTGAGGTCGGGGCCTTGATAGAGCGCGCGGTAGATCTGGGCCAGGGCGGTGATCCGTTGGCGGGTGTCGTTCAGGGCGGTGCGCGCGGCGGGATCGGTCAGGGCGCGCTGCTGCATGTTCAGCAGGCTGGAGATGATCTGCAGGTTGTTCTTCACCCGATGGTGAATCTCGCGCATCAGCGCGTCCTTCTCGCCCAGGCTGTCGCGCAGGGAGGCGTCACGGGCGACGATGCCGGCGGCCATGTCGTCCAGGGTGGCGGCCAGCTCGCGAATCTCGGGCGGCGCGCGCTCGGCCTGCAGGGGCCGCACGGTGAACCGGCCCCGGGCGTAGATGGCCGCGACCCGCCGCAGATAGACGATCCAGCGGATCACCGCCTGCTCGGTGGCGTAGAGCACCGCCGCCAGGGCCAGGACGAAGGCCAGCAGCGGCGCCAGCAGGCGCAGCATCGGGTTCAGCCAGGCCCACGAGGCCAGGCCCGGGGCCTTGGCCGACAGGATCACGAACACCTCCTGCCCGACCAAAGGCGCGGCCGAAAAGTCCCGCGGACGGTCGTCGGCGTCGCGACCCGACCACAGCGCCGAGCCGCTCCTGAGGGTCTGGTCCCGCCAGGCCGTGGACGGCGTTCCGAAGGCTCGCCGGTTGGTGGCCGCGAACACATGGCCTTCGGAATCGGCCAGGGCCACCTCCGCCCCGCCCGGCAGATAGCGGTTGGCGGTCTCGGGCTGGATGGTCGACAGGGTGAGCACGGCGGCCATGGCCCCGTCGAAGCGGCCATCGCGCTTTTCGGCTCGAACCGCGGTCAGGACGGCGGGCTCGTCGGCGTAGGTCACGCCGGGGATGCTGGCCACCACCATGTGCGACCCGGCGGCGAGACGCTGGAACCACCGCCGATTGGCCCGCATGGCGTCGGGCGGCGTCGTGGCGGCCGCGCACGACACCCGGCCATAGGCGTCGAACCGGATCAGATTGGCGTAGCCGGGCAGGCGCTGCTTCACCGTGTCCAGGCGCTGGGTGCATTCCAGCCCGACGGAACCCGGTCCGAGGGTCTGGAGCAGGACGCCGGCGGCTTCGATGCGGGCGCGGGCGATCGCGGCGCTTCGGCCGGCCGCCAGTTCCAGGCTCTGGCGGCGCGAATCGGCCTCCGCCTTGAACGCGAAGACCGATTGCAGCACGCCGAGGATCAGAACCGGCAATAGGGCGAGAAACAATGCGCCGGCAAGCCGGACCCGAATGGACCCGACCGCTCCGGCTCCTCGCCTGGGGAGGGGCTTCACCGCAGGGTGCTCAGTCTCTCCGCGTCGGCCAGGATGGCGTACATGGCGTCGCCGGCGGCGGCGCCGTCGCGGTCATAGGCGCCGGCCTCGAGGATCGCCTGCAGGGCTCGCCGCGCCCGGCTGACCCGGCTCTTCACCGTACCCACGGCGCAGCCGCAGATCTCGGCGGCCTCTTCGTAGGCGAAACCGCCGGCTCCGACCAGGATCAGGGCTTCGCGCTGTTCCGGCGGCAACATGGACAGGCTGAGCCGAAGTTCGTCGAGGGCGACCGGCGCCTCGGGGTCGTCCACCGCCACCAGGGTGCGTTCGGCCGCCTCCTGGTCGAGCTGGCTCTGACGCCAGGACCGGCGCTTCTCGGAATAGAACTGGTTGCGCAGGATCATGAAGGTCCAGGCCTTCATGTTGGTGCCGAGCTGGAAACTGGCGCGGGCGTCCCAGGCCTTCATCATGGCGTCCTGCGCCAGATCGTCCGCCGCAGTCGGGTCGCCGGTCAGCGTACGGGCGAAGGCGCGAAGATGCGGAATCAGCGTGACGAGCTCCTTCTTGAAGGTCTCGTCACGGGCCGGATCGAACGGTGACCGGCCAACTTGCGTTTCGCTCATGCTCAACGCTCTCCCGAAGGCGTTTCGGCCTTGCGCAGGATGTCCAGAAACTCGTCGGGCACCGGTTCGTTCACCACTTCGTCGAACATCTGACGAAGCTTGACGCCAATAGCCTGCTGGCGAAGCCGCGCCTCGTCGAGCGCGGCCGCCCCTTTGCGGTGATCTTCCATGGGTACGTGTTCGATCATGTCCTCGACGCCGACAAGACGTGGCGCCCGCCCCCTTTGGCCGAATGAGTGTACGCCGGATGACAACGTCGGATTCCCTATGGGGTTCCACAAGCTTGAGCATATGATGGCAAAATTGTTATCGCGCCGGAAGCCGCCATGGAACCGGCGTCCAAGGGTCGCGTTTATGTTCGGATAGCCAAACGGCGTAGCTTTGCCGCACCGCAGGCTTTTTTTGTATCCGAAGACACTCACACGGGAGGGGTCATGAGTCTTCTTGCCCGGCTGGCGCCGCACTTGCCTTACGTTCGTCGCTATGCCCGCGCGCTGACCGGCGACCAGACCACTGGCGACCACTATGTTCGCGTCGCCCTCGAAGCCCTGGCCGCTGGCGAACGATCGCTGGATGTCAACTTGTCGCCGCGGGTCGCGCTGTATCGCGTGTTCCATGCGATCTGGTTGTCTTCGGGCGCTCAGTTGGAGGCTCGGCGCGATGATGTCGCCAACGCAGCCGACGACGCTTCGCAGCGCCTGATGCGGATCGCGCCGCGGTCGCGCCAGGCCTTCCTGCTTACCGCTCTCGAGGGCTTCACCCCCACGGAAGCCTCGCAGATCCTGGATTGTGATTTCGCCGAGGTCGAGCGGCTGATCGCCGAAGCCCAGGCCGAAATCGACGCCGAACTCGCTACCGAGGTCCTGATCATCGAGGATGAGCCCGTGATCGCGGCCGACATCGAAGCGCTCGTCAAGGAACTGGGTCACGACGTGATCGACATCGCCGCCACCCGCGGCGAGGCGGTCGATGCGGTGACGCGCCGTACACCCGGACTGGTGCTCGCCGACATCCAGCTGGCCGACGGCTCGTCTGGCATCGACGCCGTCAAGGACATCCTGGCCCGCCTGGACGTGCCGGTGATCTTCATCACCGCCTTCCCTGAGCGACTGCTGACCGGCGAACGCCCAGAGCCGACGTTCCTGATCACCAAGCCCTTCCAGCCGGAGACGGTCAAGGCGGCGATCGGCCAAGCGCTGTTCTTCCACCCGCGCCGGACGCAGAAGGCGGCCTGATCCCGCCCCTTGCCGAACTCAGGTGCGAAACGACAAGGCCCCGGTTTTCACCGGGGCCTTTTTCTTGAACGCGACATCGGGGCCGTGACGTCAGGCTAGCTGGAGGGCGTTTGCTTCACCGGCGCCTGACCGGTGGAATAATGCTCGGCTTCCTGAGTGGTCGTCGCGCCGCGCGTGTGCTCGACCCGGGCGATATCGCCCGAGCGCAACCCCCAGGCCCCGAACAGCGCCGCGGCGGCCAGCACGGTTGAGATAACCAGCACCCAGAAGACATGCTTGCCCCAGCGACCTTGGCGAGCGCGGGTTGCGTTGACGGCGGGATGAGGGTGTTCGAGGTCGGCGGGCATCTCATAGCCTCCTTAGCGGGCGGCGGAATAGACTCCCGAGCCGGACTTCACCGGGCCGCTGGGAGCGAGGTTGTCGTTGAAGTGCTGGAGAACGCCCGCTGACGCCGCTATGGCGACGATTACCGCCAAGGCCATCATCCGATTGCGCTGGACTCTCCGCCGACGCGTTCGCGCGCTGTCGAAGATCGGTCCACCATGCTCGGCTTGATAGGTGCGGATCACGAACGTTGCTCCCCTGTGCGAGGCCAAGGTGGCCTTCGGGAAATCAACGTGTCGTTCTCCGCGCCGTTCCCTCCGGCCTCTCCGAGGTCGCGGGGACCGGCCGCGAAAATAATCGCGGCATGGGCGAAAAAAGTTTCGGGCGGCGGGAACCGCTCTCGGGGCGCGACGTTTTTGAATTGCGGAGGCGGCGACGCCCCCCCGACTTGAGGCTGGTGAAAGCCAGCCTGCCGCCTCCGCACCCTATCCCTTGTAAGGCCTTTCGGCGGACCCCATCGGATCCGCCTTTTTCATGCGCGCTTGCGGAAAATCTCCGCTAGCGCAACTTTCCGTCCAGATCAAAACGGATGTCGGCCTGCCGCCGCAGGGGCCGGTTCTCGCCGTCGTTGGTCATGGCGCCGGCGTCACCCGCAGCCCCGACATCGAAAGCTACGTTGCTGTAGCCCATCTTGTCCAAGGCCCGCGTCACGACCTCGGCGCGCTGCTTGGACAGCGCCAGGTTGGCGTCGGGAGCGCCGACCGCGTCGGCCAGGCCCACGACCCTCACCGAGGCGACCTTGCAGCCCGTGGCCAGGGCGTCGGCGCCCTTCAGCACCGAGCGCGCCTCGTCGGTTAGCTGGGCCGAGCGGCTTTCGAAATAGATCTGGACTGAGAAGTCTTCGCAGCTCGGAGCCATCTGCACGATCTGGGACCGCGACTTGGGTCCGGGATGGCTCACGCATCCCGCCACCAGCCCCCCCAGGACCGCCACGCCGATTATCGCCCGTCCGATCGTCTTCATCTTGCCCTCTCTGACGCCACGGCGCGCAAAAGGCGGCCGACGCGCGCCGACCGCCTTTACGAGGGTTCGGCCTGGCCCGACTTAACGGGGGCTGCCGTCTTCCCAGTAGTAACGACCGCTACGCGAGTCGTAGTAGTAATACCGTCCGGCGCGCTCGTCATAGTATTGACGGCGATTGACGTTGGTGGCGCCGCAACCGCCGTCCTCGCGGCAGCCCTTCACGGCCCCGACGGTGCCGCCCAGGGCCGCGCCAACCGCCGCGCCCGTAGTGGCGCTGCCGCCGCCGACATTGTTGCCGACGATCGCGCCCGCCAGGGCTCCCAGGGCCGCGCCGCCGGCGGCGTTGCGTTCGGTGTTGCCGGTGGCGGTGCAAGCGCTGGCCAGCACGCCGACGCCCAAGAGGGCGATCAAGGTCTTGTTCATCGTGGCTCTCCGTTCGAGCTTGTCCCACGCTGCAAACGAGCCGCGCGGCTCAACGGTTCCGGGAACCCCAGCCAAGCGCCGCCGTTTGTGGTCTCGAACCTTCCTTGCGCATTCGCGCTCCCTGGAATCCTGCATGCGTGTGGAAGTCGTCACCAACATCGCTTCCGGTTCGGTGGGCCGGGAGGCTCCGGCCCAGGCCGAGGCCATCCTGGCCGAACACGGAGTCACCGGACGAGTCCACGCCCCCGGCGAAGGCGAGCTGACCGCCTGCCTGCGCGACGCCCTCGACTCCCGGCCCGACGCCCTGCTGGTGGTGGCCGGCGACGGCACCGCCCGGGCGGCCGCGGAGATGGCCGGCCCCGACGGTCCCATGATCGCACCCTTGCCGGGCGGCACCATGAACATGCTGCCCCACGCCCTGTACGGCGCCATCCCCTGGCCAGAGGCCATGGCCAACTGCCTGAAGAGCGGCCAGGAACGGATGATCTCCGGCGGCGAGATCAACGGCCGGCTGTTCTTCGTCGCCGCCATCCTGGGCAGTCCCGCCCTGTGGGCCGAGGCTCGCGAGGCGGCGCGGGCGGGGCGAGCCGACCTGGCGCTGCTGCGCGCCCGCCGGGCCATGCGCCGCGCCTTCTCCAGCCGGCTGCGCTACGTGCTGGACGGCCGCCCCAAGGGCAAGACCGAGGCCCTCAGCCTGCTCTGCCCCCTGGTCTCGGCCGATCTGCACGCTGACGAGCAGGCCCTGGAGGCCGCCGCCCTGGATCCGGCCGGGGCGCTGGACATCTTCCGCCTTGGGGTCAACACCGTGACCGGCAACTGGCGCAACGACCCGTCGGTGATCGTCGGCCGCTGCCGGATCGGCAAGGTCTGGGCCGGGGGGCGGATCCCGGCCATCCTCGATGGCGAGCCGGTGCGGCTGGACGACGCCGTCGCCATCCGCTTCCGCCCCAAGGCTTTCCGCGCCCTGGTTCCCGCCCCATGAGACCGCTCAAGCTGGTCCAGGTGTCCGACATCCATTTCGGTGGCGAGCACAAGGCCGCCGTCGAGGCGGCGGTCGAGCGCATCCACGCCGAACGACCCGACCTTGTGATCGCCGCCGGCGACCTGACCAAGGACGGCAAGGTCGAGGAGTTCGACGCCGCCCAGGCCTGGCTGGACCGCCTGCCGGGCCCGCGACTGGTCACGCCGGGCAATCACGACACGCCGTTCGCGGGTCCTCGCGAGATCCTGACCCGGCTGGTCGCGCCTTGGCGGCGGTATGAGGACCGGTTCGGTGAGCGGATGAACAGCGACTGGGACGACCCGCGGGCCACCGTCGTCACCCTCAACTCGGCCCGCGCCTTCCAGTTGCGGCTGAACTGGTCGAAGGGCGCGGTCTCACGCCGCCAGGTCCGCGAGGTCTGCGCCGACCTGAAGGGCGCCGCCCCCGGGGCCTTGAAGATCGTGGTCTGCCACCATCCGCTGATCGAGATGCTCGGCGGGCCGATGACCGCCCGGGTGCATGGCGGCACGGCGGCCGCCCAGGCCTTCTCCCACGCCGGGGTGGACCTGGTCCTGACCGGCCACATCCACGCGCCGTTCGTGCATCCCTATCCGTTCTCGGACGGCTGCACCCAGGCGGTCGGCTCGGGGACGCTGTCGGTGCGCGAGCGGGGCGTGCCGCCCAGCTTCAACCTGATCGAGGTTGACGATGTCGACATCCGCATCACGGCCCTGGCCTTCGAGCGCACCCAGTTCGTGACCTTCCGGACCTGGTCGGTTCCGCGGCGCTGCGTACCCAAGGGCCCAAACGAAAGCGGCGCGACCGAGGTCGCGCCGCTGCAGGTCTAGACAGCCGAGGCTGGTTAGGCCGGCTCGGGATAGGTCCAGGCCGCGCCCTGGCCCTTGGCCGCGGCGAACTGGGCGTCGGCGAACGTCCAGTTGGGCAGGACGTCGAACCAGGCTTCCAGGAAGCCCTTCCGGTTGTTCTGGTGGTCCAGGTAGTAGGCGTGCTCCCACAGGTCGCAGACCAACAGCGGGGTGACGCCGGGCTTGGTCAGGGTGTCGTCGGCGTCGTGGGTCGAGAGCACCACCAGCTTGCCCTCCTGCACGGCCAGCCACACCCAGCCCGAGCCGAAATGGCCGACGCCCTCGGCGACGAACTTTTCCTTCAGGCCCGCCAGGTCGCCGAACGCCTCGTTGATGGCGGCCGTCAGCTCGGCCGACGGCGCGGCCTTGTCGGCGCTCATGCAGTCCCAGAAGAACGCGTGGTTCCAGGCCTGGGCGGCGTTGTTGAACACCTTGCCGGGGCCGGCTTCGCGGATCACCGCTTCCAGCGGACGCTTGTCGCCTTCCGGCAGCAGGCCGTTCAGCGCGTTCACATAGGCCGCGTGGTGCTTGTCATGGTGGAAATGAAGCGTGTTGGCCGAGATGGTCGGCTCCAGGGCTTCATAGGCGTAGGGCAGGTCGGGGAGTTTGAACATGATCGCTCCAGGGCAAAACGCCCCCGGAAGATGGGCCGGGAGGCCCAGAAAACCAGAGGCGGGAAAGGCTCGTCTTGTCGATTGTCGCTAGCGCGGCGGCGGTTTCTGCGAATCCAGCAGCGCCTTGGCGACGATCGCAGCCAGCGCGGGGTTGCGGAAGGCGATGATCCCCGCCGCCAGGCCGGCGCCGACGGTGAGGATCGGCCGATCCTTGACCATCTCGATGGCCTTTTCGGCGAAGGCGAAAGCGTCCGGCGCAGGTGCGGGTCGGGCCTTTTCCTCGGCCTTGAGCGCGGCCAGCAGTCCGGCCAGCCCGACGATGGCGGCGGCGACCGCGGCGACCACCGCCGCCGCGCCGGCGGCGCCGAGATGGGGCTGCAGCACCGCGAACAGCGCGAAGGCCGCGGCGAACACGCTCACGGCAGCGGCCGCGGCGATCGCCGCGGCCGCTGCCAGCGTCGTCAGGGTCTTGCCAAAGATCACTTGTCGCGGCCGCCGCGGTTTCCGGCCAGCAGCAGGCCCAGCAGGACGCCGACGCCGAGGCCGGCGAGGGTGGCCGTGATCGGCCGCTCGCGGACCCGCTCGCTGACATAGCGGCCAGCCTCGTCGACCGATTGGCCGGCGGTGTCGGTATAGGTGCGGGTCTGGGCGCGCAGGGTCTCGAGACCCTGGGTCAGGGAGGCTTCGATGCGCTTGGCGGCGTCGGCCAGGTTGGCCTTGGCCGCGGCGGCGGCCTCGCCGAAGTTGCCGCGGGCGGCGCTGGCCGCCTCGCCGAAGCTGCGCTCGGCATGGTCAAGAGCCGCGCCGGCGTTCGACGAGGCCTTGTTGGCTTCCTTCAGGGCGGGATTGAGGGCGTTATCGGGCATGATGATCTCCGGTTCGCGGCTCGACTTTACGGGGGGCGGGCAGCTGCAAAGCTGCGCCCGCACAACGCGAAGCCGAGGCGACGAGTTCCATTGTAGCCTCAAGGTTTGAGCTTCACCACAGGGGATCTTCGGCGCGGGGCGGCGGGCGTCGCCTTTATCGATCTCGCGCGTCAGGCGAACCCGGTCTATGGTCGAATCATGGACGATGCGGGCGCAACGCTGGCGGACGATCACGAGGCGCGACGGCTGCGCGCCCTCGACGCCCTTCACGCCTTTGACGGCGACCCGGCCGACCCCCGGTTCGATCGAATCGTGCGCCTGGCCTCGCGGCTGTTCGGCGCGCCGCGGGCGGCGATCCGCCTGGTCGGCAAGGACCGCGTCTGGCTGAAGGCCAAGGTCGGTTTCGGTCATATCGAGGAGCCGCGTCCCGCCGGCTTGGCCGAACGGATGCGCGAAAGCGGCGTGGTGGCCCATCCCGACCTCGCCGCCGATCCCGACCAGACCCTGCGCCCCTGGTGCGCCGACAGCCGCTTTTTCGCCTGCGCGCCCCTTAAGACCGCTTCGGGCGAGATCGTCGGCCTGCTGACCGTCGAGGATCCCGCGCCCCGGGAGGCCGTCGAACCCGGCCTGGCCGACGCCTTGGCCGACCTGGCCGCCCTGGCGATGGAAGAGCTGCTGCACGACGCCGAGACCGCCCGCAACGTCGCCGAGCGGGCGCTGGACAGCGAACGGATCGCCCTGGCCCTGCACGCCGCCAACCTGGGCGAGTTCGTCTGGGACATGGCGACCGACACGGTGCGGGTCAGCGCCCGGATGGCGTCGATCACCGAAGTCCCCGAGGGCGTGGCGCCGGCCGAACGCGGCGAGGCGCTGTACGGCTTCATCCATCCCGACGACCGCGAGATGGTCCGCGAGGAGGTCGAGGCTCAGCTGAAGGCCCAGGGCCGCTACGAGGTCGAGTTCCGCCGCGTGTCGTCCGATCCCCACCGGGTGATCTGGAACCGCGTGGCCGGGCTGCTGGTCCGCGACGCCGACGACAGGCCGTTGCGGCTGATCGGCGTGGTCCAGGACGTTACCGCCCGCAAGGACGCCGACGACCAGCGCGAGAACCTGCTGACCGAGCTGGACCACCGGATCAAGAACATCCTGGCCGCCGTGCAGTCCGTGGCCGGCCAGTCGGCCCGCAAGGCCTCGTCCCTGGATGGTTTCCTTAAGGCGTTCAACGGCCGGCTGAAGGCGATGAGCTCGGCCCACGACCTGCTCAGCGCCGCCCGCTGGCGCGGCGCCACCCTGGCGCGGATCGCGGCGGCCGAGCTGGGCGGGCTGGCTCCGAACCAGACGCGCTGGGACGGGCCGGAGCTGTTCCTGACGCCGCGCGCGGCGGCCGCCCTGTCGCTGACCCTGCACGAACTGGCGGTCAACGCCGTCAAGTACGGGTCGCTGTCGGTCGAGAGCGGCCGGGTCGAGGTGGTCTGGCGCGTGGCGCCCGGCGGCGGCTTCAATCTGGAATGGCTGGAGACCGGCGGGCCGATGACCTCGCCGCCGGAGGTGCGCGGCTTCGGCATGACCCTGATCGAGGACGTGGTCGGCCGCGAGCTGGGCGGGCGGGCCACCGTCGAATACAAGCGCAGCGGCGTGACGGCGATGATCCACGCCGCTCCCGACGCCCTGGTCGACGAGCCCGAGCCCGACGAGCCGGCCGCCGCGCCGGACCAGCGCATCGTCGAGACGGTGGGCGGCGGCGACGACACCTTCAGGGCCGGCGATATCGCGGGCCTGAAGGTGCTGATCGTCGAGGACTCGCTGCTGCTGGCCATGGAGCTGGAGGCGGGGCTGGAGGATTCCGGCGTCGAGGTGGTGGGCTGCGCGGCGGAACTGCCCGAGGCGCTGCAGATGCTGGAGCTGACGTTCGACGCCGCCGTCCTGGACGCCGACCTCAACGGCCAGTCGGTGGCCCCGGTCGCCGAGGTGCTGCGCCGCGAGGGCCGCCCGTTCGTGTTCGCCACCGGCTACGCCGACAAGGCCGCTCCGATGGGCTTCGACGCCCCGATCGTCCGCAAGCCCTACAACGTCCACCAGATCGCCCGGGCCCTGGCCTCGGTGACGGGGCGGTAGGGGCTCCCATCACTTTCGGACCGCTTTTCGAAGATCCTCCCCCTGTGGGGGAGGCGATCGCGCAGCGATCGGTGGGGGGAGTTTTGGGATCGAAGATCCGGGTTGTGGCCATCTGCCGATTACTCCCCCCTCCGTCGGCTTCGCCGACACCTCCCCCACAGGGGGAGGATGTGATGGGCACGGCTTGGCCGCCTCACGCGATCTCCCGCTGAAGGTATGGAAAGGGACGCGGAGCGCCGGACATCGTCCGGAGGTCTTTGATAAATACCGTTTCGACGAAGCCGATCGCTCCGCGCGCTCGTTATCCGCCAGCGTCCGGTGGGCAGCCCTGTTGAGGCTTAGCCGGACCCGGTCTCGATCCCTTTNGTCCCCGTTCGACGCCGACGGCGGGCGGGCTTCCCAACGATGGAAGGCCCCGGACACGCTGGAGTAACCCCCTCCAGCCCAGTCCCGCTCGATCGCCCCCGCCGCCGCATCGGTCGCTGGCCATGCGCCCTTTCCATGCAACGAGGTGGGGTCAGGATAAGGGAGGTTTGAAGGGTGAGGACAGATTGGGGTCGAGAAAGTTCAGGGCGTTGATTTTGCTCGTGTCTGTCGCCGATAGGCCAAGGATAAGCGCACGACTGGGGACGCGCCCTTGCGGCGTGTCCCCGACAGGGAGGTGGGGATACGCACTCACCGCAAACACCCTGCCCGTCCGGCCGACGCCTTGCCGTGAGTGCGCGTCCCCGGCCTCAGTCCGGCAGCCCTTCGAACACCTCGAGGCCCTCCGGGATCACCGCCCAGTCGGGGCGGCCCTTGGCGAAGATCGCCATGGTGGGGCGGAACAGCGAGGGATCGTCCAGTGAGCCGGCATAGATCGTGTGGGAGTCGGTCTGGCCCACCGGCCCGCCGAACACCAGGCTGGCGCAGGTCGGGCAGCTGTTGCGCACCGCGTCGCTGCCCCGCGCCGAGACGCAGGTGAAGGTCCGGGTAGGCGCGCTGAAGGTCAGGTCGGCGGCCGCGAAGGCCATGAACGGGATGAAGCCCGAGCCCGAGGCCTTGCGGCAGTCGGCGCAGTAGCAATGACCCATGTACAGCGGCTGGCCGCGGGCCTCGTAGCGCAGGGCGCCGCACAGGCAGCCGCCGGTGTAGGGGGCGTCCGTCATCATACCACCCCCTTGGCCCGCAGGCCGGCGATCGCCTCGGCCGAGAGGCCGGCCACCGCGCCCAGCACCGCGTCGGTGTGCTCGCCCAGGGCCGGTCCCGGCCAGCGGACCCCGCCGGGGGTTTCGGACAGCCGGGGAAAGGCGTTCTGCATCTTCACCGTGCCGAACACCGGATGGGCGACCTCGACGATCGACTGGCGGGCGGCGAACTGCGGGTCCTTGAGCATGTCCGGCGCGCGATAGACCCGGCCGACGGCCAGGCCGGCGTCCTCCAGCAGCGGCAGCAGGGTTTCGATGTCGTGCTCGACGGTCCAGCCGGCGATGGTGGCGTCCAGCTGCAGCTGGCTTTGTCCCCTTGCCGCATGGTCGCGGTAGCGTTCGTCCGTCGCCAGTTCCGGCCGGCCCATGGCCTCGCACAGGCGCTTGAACAGGGTGTCCTGGTTGGCGCCGATCAGGATCAGCTCGCCGCTGCGCGTGGGATAGACGTTGGATGGGGCGATGCCGGGCAGGATCGCGCCCGACCGCTCGCGCACATAGCCCGACAGGTCGTATTCGGTGATCAGGTTCTCCATCACCGTCAGCACGCTTTCGTAGATCGCCGCGTCGACCACCTGGCCCTTGCCGGTCCGCTGGCGGGCGTGCAGGGCCATCATCACCCCCAGGGCGGCGTTGAGGCCGGCCAGGCTGTCGCCGATCGAGATGCCCGCCCGGGCCGGCGGCCGGTCGGCCTCGCCGGTGATGTGGCGCAGCCCGCCCATGGCCTCGCCGATCAGGGCGTAGCCGGCCCGATGGGCATAGGGACCGGTCTGGCCAAAGCCCGAGACCCGGGCCATGACCAGGCCGGGATTGGTGCTGGCCAGGTCGTCATAGCCCATGCCCCACTTCTCCAGCGTGCCGGGCCGGAAGTTCTCGACCACGACGTCGGCGGTGGCGATCAGGGCGCGGGCGACGTCGCGGCCCTCCGGGGCGCGCAGGTCCAGGGTCACCGAGCTCTTGTTGCGGCCGATCACCGGCCACCAGGGCGAGTGGCCCTTGGGCTTGGTGCGACCCCACTGGCGCATCGGGTCGCCGGCCTTGGGATCCTCCAGCTTGATCACCTCGGCGCCGAAATCCCCCAGCACCTGGCCGCAGAACGGGCCGGCGATCAGCGAGCCCATTTCGATGACCCGCAGGCCCTTCAGCGGCGCGTCGGCCATGCCGTTCCTTCCCCTGCGATCACGGAACCGATCACGGTCGCGTGAAGTTCTTATGCCACGTCGGCGCACGCGCGGCGCCCCGAACCATCAACGTTCTAGAAAAACGCGCAGGGAAAGAAAGCCATGACCCGTAAGCTTCTCATCGTCGGCGCCGCCATCGCCGCCCTCAGCGTCGCCGCCTGCGGCCAGAAGTCCGACGAGACCAAGGGCGCCGCCACCCCGGCCGAACAGGCCGCCACCCCCGACGCCAACCCGTCGGCCACCGTCCCGACCCCGTCCGACGAGACCAAGGCCGCCACCTTCGTCGAGAAGGCCGCCGCCACCGACATGTACGAAATCGAGGCCGCCAAGGTCGCCGCCAAGCGCTCGACCAACGCCCAGGTGAAGAAGTTCGCCGCGATGATGGAAAAGGCCCACACCAAGACCACCGAGGACCTGAAGGCCGCCATCGCCGCCTCGGGCGCGGCCCTGACCCCGCCGACCGCCCTGCCGGCCGACCTGCAGGACAAGCTGGATGACCTGAACAAGGCCGACGACAAGGACTTTGACAAGACCTATGCCGATGACCAGGTCGACGTTCACCAGGCCGCGCTGAACCTGATGCAGCGCTACGCCCAGGACGGCGACACCGCCGCCATCAAGGCCTTCGCCGCCGCCACGGCCCCGGCCGTGCAGGAACATCTGAACGAAGCCGAAGGCCTGAAGAAGGGCTTCGACAAGGCCGACTAACGCGCCTGGCTACGGAATCGCGTAGGCGACCGTCGCCTTGGCGGCGGCTCGCTCGCGCGATTCCGACCAGACCAGCACCTCGACCGTCGCGATCCGCCGGCCGAGCTTCAGCAGGGTCCCCTCGGCGTGGAGGTCGCCCGGCTTGGCGCCGCGCAGGAAATGGATGGTCAGGGACGAGGTCACCGCCATGGCCACCTCGCCGATATGGGCCAGGACCAGGGCGTAGGCCGCCACGTCGGCCACGCCCATCTGGGCCGGCCCGGAGATCAGCCCGCCCGGCCGCAGGGTTCGGCTGGCGAAGGCCTGGCGCACCAGCACCCGGCCCGGCTCGGCCTCGACCACCTCGGGACGGTGCGTCTCGGCCTCGGGAAAGGCCTTGGCCAGGAAGGCGTTGAGCGCCGCCGCGTCGAGCTTCAGCGTCGCGGGATCGGGCGCGGCGCTCACCTCAGTTCGACCTTGGTGGTGTTGTCATCGCCGTTGCGGTCGATGACCATGTTGTAGGGATCCACCCCCGCCGCCTTGGGCAAGGTCCTGGTCACGAAGGTCAGGGTCTGGGTCCCCGAGCGGATCGTCCGGCGTTCGAAGGCCATGACCTTGTCGGCGCCGAAGCCCTTCTTGCCCGGCTCCAGGGTGAACAGGCCGACGGCCATCGGCTCGCTCATCGGCGCCTCCTGCTCCTGGCCGCGGCCCTGGGCGTAGAGCTTCTTCGCCTGCACCGTCAGGGTGACGTCGTAGCGGCCGTCGGGCCGCTTGCGGGCCGTGGCCATGGTGGTCTTCAGGTCATAGAGGGTGATCTTCTCGAACAGGTCGGAGATCAGCGCCTGCTTGTCGGCCGGGGCGTGGCGGCGCAGGGCGGCGACCAGGTCCAGGGCGGTCGGATAGGGCGGGCCCTTGAAGGCGTAGGTCGCCAGCATCTCGCGCAGGGCGGCGTTGACCTTGTCCTCGCCGATCTCGTCGGCCAGCCGGTACATCACCAGCGAGCCCTTGTTGTAGTAGATGTAGGGCTGGCTTTCGACCTGGCGCAGCGGCAGCTCCTCGATCACCTCGCCGCCCCGGGCCCGCAGGTAGCGATCCAGCTCGTACTTCAGGAACTTGCGGATCATCGGCTCGCCGTAGGTCTTCTTCATCACCATCAGGGCCGAGTACTGGGCCAGGGTCTCGGACAGGGCCGCCCCGCCCTGCTGGTCGGCGCCGATCAGCTGGTGGGCCCACCACTGGTGGGCGACCTCGTGGGCCCCGACATAGGTGACCATGTCGATCTTGGTCGGGTCTTCGTACTTGGACACGAAGCCCAGGTTCTCGGACCATGGGATGGTGTTGGCGAACGACTGGGCGAAGTTCTCGTAGGCCGGGAACTCCAGGTAGCGCAGCTGGCGGAACTGGTAGGGGCTGAAGTTGGCCTGGTCGTAGTCCAGCGACCGTTTCATCGAACTGATCATCCGGTCGACGTTCCAGGCGTGGGCCGGGTGGTAGTAGACCGCCAGCTGGACGCCCTTGTAGGGCTCGGTCCGCACCGCGTAACGAGCCGACTGGATCGAGAAGAAGTGCAGGATCGGGGCTTCGGTCACGAACCGCGCCGTGCGCCGGTCGCCGGCCTTGCCGACCGGACCGCTCATGTCGGCCGACTCGCGCCAGATGCGCTCCGCCACCTTGTAGCCCGGGGCCATCGGCGTCTGGTCGGCGTCGGTGGTCACCGTGATGTCGGCGGTCACCCAGTCGCTGTCGCGGCGCAGGCCGTTGAACTGCCGCGAGGCGACGTCGCCCAGCCTCGCCGGCCGCAGCTCGGGCGGCAGGCCGTACTTGCGCCGCTTGCTGCGGTCGGTCAGCAGGCCGTTGCGGTCCATGCCCAGGGACGGGGCCAGCTGCTGGTCGTTGATGAAGGTCCCGTTGTCGACCATGCGGGTGTCGGGGCCGCTGTTGGGGAAGCCCAGGGCCACGCGGGCGGTGGTGAACGACATCGAGCGCCGCTCGCCCGGCTGCATCGGGGTGTCGAAGGCGAAGATCCGGTAGTTGAACCGCTCAAAGGTGCGCTTGGGCCGGGCGCCTTCGATCGACAGGGCCAGCACCTTCAGGTCGCGGTCGAAGCGGACGTGGATCTCGCGCAGCGGCTTGTCGGTGCGGTTCTCGATCTCGTAGACGCCCTTGGTGTCGATGCGCGGGGCGCAGGGATGGATGTCGACGTCCAGCTTGACCGCGGCGATCTTGGGCTGGGGCGTGTTCTCGAACGGCAGCAGGGCCTTCTCGTAGTCGGCCGTCCAGCGCTCGTTGCTGATCGTGGTGCGGTACGCGTTCCAGACGTTGGTGTTCATGTAGATGAAGGCGCCGACGCCGGCGAAGGTCAGCAGGGCGCCGGCGGCGATCAGGCCGGGCGGCCCCATCAGCCGGCGGGGCGCGGCGGCCAGGCGCGGCCACAGCCGGCCCTCGGTCCCGCGCCGCCACGACACGTGGCACAGCACCAGCAGCACCACCGCGAACGCAGCCCAGTAGAGGCGGAACCACCAGGCCCCGATCCAGAACCGGCTCAGGCCGTTGAAGTCGGAGATCGGCGCGACCGGCGCGCCGTCATAGAGGTAGAGGTTGTGCTCCAGCCCCCAGCTGGCGGCGACGATGGTGCCGATGATGTAGAGCACCATCAGGCCCCAGCCGATGAACTTGTGCGGCGACAGCACCTGGATGAACACCGCCAGGGCCGCCAGCAGGACGCAGTCGGCGGCCTGGGGCAGCACCCACCATACCAGGTAGTTGACCAGCTCCAGGTGGGTGTAGCCCTTGATCAGCTGAATGGTCACCGCCACGGCCACCCCGGCCAGGAAGGTCGACAGCAGCACCAGGCTGATGGCCAGGGTCTTGGGGACCACGAAGGCCCAGTCGGGGATCGGGGTGACGTCGATCAGCTCGTGCGTGCGCCGGTCCTGCTCGCGCCAGACCAGCTCGCCGGCGTAGAACGAAGCGATGATCAGCGAAATGAACGGGAAGATGCCGTTCAGGGCCCGGATCATCGCCCGGGTCACCGGATAGATGGCGCCGCCATAGAGGCTGTCGTCGGCCACGCGCCACAGGTTGAAGATCGACAGGGCCGCGGCCAGGCCGACCAGCACCAGATAGGCCGGGCTGACGAACACCTGGCGGGCGTCCAGGCGCGTGCGGGCCCACAGCTGGGCCCAGCGGGACGGCGCGTCGAAGCGGGGGACGCCATGGACGACCTCGGTCGGGCGCGGCGCGGCGTCGGCCCCGGACTTGTCGCGCCGGACCCGGGTCGCCCCGTCGCCCTTGCGCAGGTCGAACAGCCAGTAGGCCGCGGCGACCAGGGCCAGGGAGACGCCGATCCAGATCAGCCGGTTGGCCAGCAGGTAGCCCGTCAGGGGCGGGATCTGGGTGTTGCGCTCGGCCGCCGTCCAGTAGCGCACCGCCAGGCCGTAGGCGCCGCCGCCGAGCGGCTCCCACAGCGCCGCCACCTTCTCCAGGCCGGGCTGGCTGAGCATGGAGCCGCTGATGAAAGTGGCCACCATGAAGGCGATGACGCCCACATAGGTCCACATCATCGACCGCGTGACGGTGGTCACCGCGAAAAAGGTCGCCGAGGTCAGCAGCAGCGACGGCAGGGCCAGGACGAAATAGGCGAACAGATAGTGGTTCAGCACGAACGGCCCGACGCTGTCGGGGTCGACCCACCACATCACCGCGCCCAGCGCCATGCCGGCGGGCGCGGCCAGGAACGACAGGGCCGTGGCGGCGAAGGCGCCGACGAACCGGCCGTACAGATAGTCGAACTTGGTCAGCGGCGTGGAGCGCAGGATGCCGTCGAAGCCGGTGTCCTCGTCGCGCACGATGATGTTGGCCACGAAGGCGGCCGTGACGAACATGTAGACCAGGGCGAAGAACAGGTTGGCGTTGGCGATCACCGTCGCCGCGTTCTTGTGCACATTGGCCGTGGAGCCCAACTGGACGATATTGGGCGCGGCGACCGTCGCGAAGGCCAGCAGGAAGAAGATGATCACCCCGACCCAGAACACGGGCTGGCGCGCCTGGTAGCGGAATTCGAAGGCGGCGACTTTTCCGAACATGCCCGCGCGCCCCGTTTCCATGCCCATCAGGCCGCGCACCGGGTGTTGGACAGGGTGGAGAAATAGACGTCCTCCAGCCCGCCCTCCACGAGGTCGAAGCCGTCGCCGGGGTCCTGGTCGGCCAGGACGTGGATCACCGTGCGGCCGGCCAGCAGGCGGGTGGAGATCACCTGGTGGCGGGCCTTGGCCGCCTCGAGCTCGGCCTTGTCGATGACCTTCTTCCAGATGCGGCCCGACAGCTGGCGGACCAGGTCGGCGGGCGCGCCTTCCTTGACGATGCGGCCGTCGCAGATGATCGCCATGGCCGGGCAAAGGTCGGAGACGTCCTCAACGATGTGGGTCGACAGGATCACGACCACGTTCTCGCCGATCTCGGCCAGCAGGTTCAGGAAGCGGTTGCGCTCCTCCGGGTCGAGACCGGCGGTGGGCTCGTCGACGATGATCAGGCGCGGGTCGCCGATCAGGGCCTGGGCGATGCCGAACCGCTGGCGCATGCCGCCCGAGAAGCCGGCGATGGCCTTCTTGCGCACGTTCCACAGATTGACCTGGTTGAGCAGGCTCTCGACGACGTCCTTGCGCTCCCTGGTCCCGGCGATCCCCTTCAGCACCGCCATGTGGTCCAGCATGTCGTAGGCCGAGACGCGCGGATAGACGCCGAAGTCCTGCGGCAGGTAGCCCAGGATGCGGCGCAGCTGGTCGGGCGACTTGAGCACGTCGATGTCGCCGAAGCGGATATGGCCCGAGGTCGGCGACTGCAGGGTGGCCACGGTGCGCATCAGGGTCGACTTGCCCGCGCCGTTCGGGCCCAGCAGGCCGTACATGCCGCGGGGGATCGTCAGGTTGACCTCATCGAGGGCCTTCACGCCGTTGGCGTAGACGTGAGTCAGGTTCTCGATGATCAGCATCGTCGGTCGCAAGCCCCTTCGACGTCGGCATGGCGGGTTTTCGCCACAATTGCCCGACCGTCATGCCTTGTCGCCGCCGGTCGGGGCAAGTGAAAGAACGTTTAGACGGATGTGATCGCCAGCGTGTTGCACGATCATGTCCTCACGAAGGTGACTTTTGGCGAAGCGGGTTTGGGTCTAATCAGGCGCCATGACGACCTTCGCCTTTTCCCCGCCCGCCCAACCCACGGTTCCGGTCGACGGCGGCGACTCCGTCTTTCCGGTGCGCCGGATCCTCTGCGTCGGCCGCAACTACGCCGCCCACGCCCGCGAAATGGGCGCCGACCAGCGCGATCCGCCGTTCTTCTTCGCCAAGCCCGCCGACGCCATCGTCCTGGGCGACAAGGTCCCCTACCCGGTCGCCACCCACGAGCTGCATCACGAGATCGAACTGGTGGTCGCCCTGAAGTCGGGCGGCGCCAACATCGCGGTGGAAGAGGCCATGGGCCACGTGTTCGGCTACGCCGTGGGCGTCGACTTGACCCGGCGCGACCTGCAAGCCGCCGCCAAGACCAAGAGCCATCCCTGGGACGCGGCCAAGGGCTTCGACGCCAGCGCCCCGATCAGCGCCATTGTCCCGGCCGAGCGGGCCAGGCCGGACGGCGCGATCACCCTGTCGGTCAACGGCCAGCTTCGCCAGAGCGGCCAGATCGCCGCCATGATCTGGACCGTTCCCGAGATCATCGCCGAGGCCTCCAAGCTGTGGCCCCTGGCGGCCGGCGACCTGATCTTCACCGGCACCCCCGAGGGCGTGGGCGCCCTGGGCCGGGGCGACCGGGTCGAGGGCGCCGTCGAGGGCGTCGGCAAGCTCGCCTTCACCGTCGTCTGAGGCGGGCCATGCAGCTCACCCTCCACAGCGCCTGGCGGTCCAGCGCCGCCTACCGGGTGCGGATCGGCCTGAACCTCAAGGGCCTGGCCTATGACATCGCGCCGGTGAACCTGGTCGCCAACCAGCATCAGGCGCCAGCCTTCGCCGCCCTGAACCCGCAACGGCTTTTACCCGCCCTTGAAGTGGGCGGCAGGACCCTGACCCAGAGCCAGGCGATCCTGGAGTGGCTGGACGAGACCGTTCCGCAGCCCGCCCTGCTGCCGGCCGATCCGTTCGACCGCGCCGTCGTGCGGTCGATGGCCCAGATCGTCGCCAGCGACATCCATCCGGTGAACAACCTGCGCATCCTGCGCGCCCTGACCGACCTGGGCGTCGACGAGCCGGGCCGCGAGGCCTGGATCGGGCGCTGGATCACCGACGGCTTCAGCGCCCTGGAGACGCTGGTCGCCCGCCACGGCGGCGACTACGCCTTCGGCGACACGCCGACCCTGGCCGATTGCTGCCTGGTCCCGCAGGTCTACAACGCCGAGCGCTTCAGGACCGACCTGGCGCCGTTCCCCGCCATCCGCGCGGTCGCCGAGCGCGCCCGTGCGCACCCGGCCTTCGCGGCCGCCCACCCCAACCAACAGCCGGACGCCATCCATGCTTGAAGACCTGAAAAGCAACAACCTGGCCTGGTCGCTGCGCAAGACCGAGGCCGACCCCCAGTTCTTCAAACGCCTGGAGGGCCAGCAGAGCCCGGAATATCTGTGGATCGGCTGCAGCGACAGCCGGGTGCCGGCCAACGAGATCGTCGGCCTGGACCCGGGCGAGCTGTTCGTTCACCGCAACGTCGCCAACCTGGCCCCGCCGCAGGACGCCAACTACCTGTCGGTGCTGCAGTTCGCGGTCGACGTGATCAAGGTCAAGCACGTGATGGTCGTGGGCCACTATGGCTGCGGCGGCGTGGCGGCGGCCATCGACGGCCAGCGGCGCGGCCTGGTCGACCACTGGCTGCACCCGATCCGCGAGGTCCATGCCGAGCACAAGCACGAACTGGACGCCCTGCCGACCCAGAAGGACAAGCTCAACCGCCTGTGCGAGCTGAACGTCATCCGCCAGGTGCGCAACGTCGCCTCCGACGTCTTCGTCCAAGACGCCTGGGCGCGCGGCCAACCGCTGTCGGTCCACGGCTGGGTCTATGCGCTGGGCAACGGCCTGGTCACGGACCTGAACGTCGGGATCTCCAGCCTGGAAGACTACGAGCGGGTCGCCAGCGGGGCAGGCTGAGGCGACGTGGGCAGCGCCTATTCGGTCGGCCGGATCACCGCGTTCATGCGCGCGGCGATCGTCTCTGCGGTCTCCTTCATAAGGGCGGTGCGCATCGTCAGATCCGCCTGACCACGCCGTCGCAAGGTCAGTTGCGGCAGGATGATTGGCGGCGGCTGATAGCCCGCGCCCCCTCGAAAGGGCGTGTCATTCACATATTGCGCCGCCAGGGCTTCCTTGGCGTCGTCCCTTGAGACCCGCCGACGCGAAAACAGGAAGTTGAACACGAAAGTGTCTTCAACGACCGCGATGGCGACCCCGCCCGTAAGCGCCACGCCCAGGGCGACGACACCGGCCGCCGTCACGAAAATCAGCGCCAGGCCCGTTGCGACCGCGTAGTCCGAGGGATGGCGCTCGCGAACGCCGTACGCGACCGAAACGGCCACATAGGCCCAAAGACAGGCGCCCAATCCCAGAACGCCGCCGACCCAGGCCGAGACCTTGGCGAGGGAATATTGGGCGATGACGGTCTCGGGGCGCGGCCTCATGCGGGAAAAGAGGGGCGGCGCCCAGCCAAGGTCAAGGCCCGAACGCCTCGTCCGGAAGACTTTCGGACGCTGTTGGACCGGGAGCCTCCACCCGGAACACCTTCCCCGTCGCCGGCTCGCGGATCAGGTCCACGCGGGCGCCGTCCCAGTGGTAGTCCAGATGCCGGCCCTGGACGGCGTTCGCGGCCAGATCCGGGTAGAACAGCCCCACGCACCAGCCGCCCCGGTGGCGCTGGCTGGGATAGACCACGCCTTCCGAACCGGCGGCGCGAAGCCTCGCGCCCAGGGCCTGGCCCGGCCGGTAGTCGTCGGGATCGAGCGCCGGCGCGAACGCCGGGTCGCCGCCGCGCAGGTCGTGCAGCGCGGCCCGCACGTCCAGCAGGATCTCGCGGAACTGCGAGGTCCAGCCCGGCGCCTGGGCGGTGGCGGCCATGAACAGGGCGTGGTGGTGGATGGTCTCGGACAGGGCGACCTCGAAGCGGTCGGCGACATACAGCACCCCGAACGCCCCGGCGCTGAACCGGCTGGGCCGGTCGGGGCTGACGTGGGTGAACGGCGCCATCAGATAGCTGGCCCCCGCCCCGGCCACCCGCCGGTCCTGCGGCACCAGGTCGAGGTTGCCGATGGTCTCCATCAGGCGCGGATTGGTCTTCTGCTCGGCCGCGATCAGCAGCGGCCAGTCGGCGGGGTCGGCGATGTCCTCGAACAGGTCGATCGGCGGCCAGGCGCTGCGGATGATCCGGACCGCGCCGCGCCAGACGATCGGCGCGCGCGGGATGGCCGAAAGGTCGATCACCAGGCCCCGCGCTCGGCGTCCAGGTAGCGGCGCACCCGCATCAGGTCGGTCAGTTCGCCGCCCAGCATCACCTGCAGGGCCGATCGCCCGCCGAACGCGGTGTTGGCCGCCTTGATCCAGGCGTAGCCGCGCTGGGGCTCCTGGAAGATCAGCCGCAGGGCCTTGTGGATCCCCATCAGGTTCGACAGCCGCGCCCTGCCGTCGCGGTCGACCCGCCCGATCTCGCCGGCCTTCCAGCGGCGGTAGGACCGGACCGGCATGTCCAGCAGCACGGCGGCCTCCTCGTCGGTGACGCCCCACAGCTTCAGCAGGTTGACCGCGGCGCGGAACATGGCCGCCGCCTCCTCGTCCGAGATCGGCTCGGCGGCGAAGGCCTTGGGCTCGGTGTCGACCAGGGTGACCAGGGACATGCGGAATACCTCTCTGGCCGAATATAGTTCATACGCTGCCAAATGGCAACTTTCAGCCGGTCGGCGCCTTAATCCGCACCCGCGCCGAGGCCGCCCGGCCCTGGCTGTCCACGACCTTCAACCGGTAGAAGCCCGGCGCGGCGGGCCGCCAGATCACCTTGCCGCTGACCGGGTCGACCGACAGGGGCGCGCCGGCCACGTACCAGGTCAGGTCCTCGCCGCCGGCCGCCATGACCAGGCCGCGCGCGCCGGGGCCGACGCTGTCGACCTGCACCGTCGCGCCGTCGGGCGGAAAGATCAGCCGCGGGCCTTCGGACACCTGTTGCAGCCGTTGCAGCGCGCCGGGGGCGGCCTTGGGGGCGATGGCGCGGGGGGCGAGGGTCGGGGCGTCGATCACGTCGGCGACGTCGAACAGCAGCGGCAGGGCCGCGTCGCGGCCGGTCAGGCCGCCGCGGGCCCCGCCGTCCGCCCGGCCGGTCCAGACGATGATCGCATAGCCGCCGACCACCCCGGCCGCCACCGCGTCGCGGAAGCCGTACGAGGTGCCGGTCTTGAAGGCCATGGCCGGTCCGCCGCGGGTCAGGGCCGAGGGCGCGCGGCCGCGCGGCGCGGGGGCCTCGCGCAGGATGTCCAGCACCTGGGCCGCGGCCTCGGGGCGGACGATGCGGGTCCCGCCCATGTGCTCGCGCGACTTCGCCTCGGCCTCGGTGAAGGCCAGGGGCTTGGCGACCCCGCCGTCGCCGAGGGCGGCGTAGAGCACGGCCATGTCGCGCGGCGTGATCCCCGCCCCGCCCAAGGCCAGGGCCAGGCCCGAGGCCTTGATCGCCGTCTTCGGCCGCACCAGCCGCACGCCGCTGCTCTCCAGCCGCGCCGCGAACGCGTCGGGGCCGATCTTCTCCAGGGTGGCGACGGCCGGCACGTTCAGCGAATAGGCCAGGGCCTCGCGGGCGGTGACCTTGTCGTGGAACACGTGGTCGAAGTTCTCGGGCTGGTAGTCGGCGAAGCGGGTGGCGGCGTCGTCGATCTGGGTATCGGGGGCCAGGGCGCCGTCGTCGAAGGCGAAGGCGTAGATGAACGGCTTCAGGGCCGAGCCGGGCGAGCGGATGGCGCGGGTCAGGTCGATCCAGCCGCCAGGCCGCTCGCGCCCGGCCGAGCCGACCAGGGCCCGCACGGCGCGGCCCTTGATCTGGACCACCAGGATGGCGGCGGTGACGTCCGGGCCCTGGGCTGCGGCGACGGCGGCGGCCATCGGCTCCAGCCGCGTCTGCAGGTCGGCGTCGATCGTCGAGACCACGCTGGGCTGGCCGGGCGGCGCGGCCAGGGCCAGCTCGCCGGCCGCGTGCCAGGCCAGGGTCGGGAACGGAGCCCGGCGGGGGATCGGCTCGGCGTCGGCCTCTGACGCGGCGGCCTCGGTCAGCACCCGCGCTCTCACCATCTTGTCCAGCACGGCGCGGCGGGCGGCGCGGGCCGCTTCGGGCCGGCGATCCGGGCGACGGGCCTCGGGCGACTGCGGCAGGGCGATCAGCAGCGCCTGCTCGCCATCGGTCAGGCTGGTCGGCTCATGCCCGAAATAGGCCAGGCTGGCGGCCCGCACGCCTTCCAGGTTGCCGCCATAGGGGGCCAGGGTCAGGTAGAGCGCCAAGATCTGCTGCTTGGTCAGTCGCGCCTCCAGCTGGGCGGCGCGAACCATCTCGACCAGCTTCGAGCCGAGATTGCGCGGCCGGGGCTCCAGCAGGCGGGCGGTCTGCATGGTCAGGGTCGAGGCCCCCGAGGTGGCCCGGCCATGGACCGCCGCCGAGCCGACCGCCCGGACCAGGGCCAGCGGATCGACGCCGAGGTGGCCGTAGAACCGCGCGTCCTCGACCGCGATCAGTCGCTTCTGGAAGGTGGGATCGGTGCGCTGGAGGTCCGCCCGCACCCGCCAGCGCCCGTCCTCGACCGGCAGGGCCCGCAGCCAGGCGCCGCGATGGTCCAGCACCACGGGCGACGAGCGTTTCGCCCGCGCCATGTCCGGCGGGAAGGCGGCGCTGAGGGCGAACAGCAGCACCTGGACGGCGACGAAGGCGACGAGGACGCGGGTGAGGCGGGGGATCGTGGTCATGTTCGCTACGGCCGACTCACCTTGCCCCCTACGGGTCGCTTCGCGACCGTCTTCCCCCGGAGGGGGAAGAGCCTCAAGCCCGAAGGCTCCGCGCCCCAATGGGGGCGGACAGGCGGCGAAGCCGCCAGGTGGGGCAAGTCAGAACACCCCTATTGCCCCGCCGCCACCGTAATCCGTCCCGCTTCCGACCGTGCGTTCAGGCTCGGCCGGTACATGTCCTTGGCGATCGCCCCAGGCAGGAAGAACTCGCCCGGCGTCACGGCCCGCGCCACATAGGCCATGGCGAACGGCTTCTCGCCACCCAGGTCCAGCGCGGCGATGTAACGGTCGTCGCGGCTCTCCTGGACATCCGGGTTGGTCAGCTCGCCCAGGAACTTGAACGGCCCGTTCTGGGCGTCGTCGGCGCCCAGGGTGGTCTCGATCTCGAAGCCGGCCGGCAGGGCGTCGTCGACCACCAGGGCGGTCGAGCGGGCCTGCATCGAGCGGCCGGACACCAGCACGATCACCCGGTCGCCCTGGTGGATCTGGGCCGGGTCGATCGCCCCGCCGTTCATCGAGAACAGGCGCTTGGACACCGAGATCCCGTTGGCCTCGGCCCCCGGGGCGGCGACCGGCGTGCCGCGCACGCTGACCGTCCTCCACAGGGCGCCCTTGCCGTTGTTGACGAAGCGGGCGTCCGCCAGCTTGCCCACCGCCCAGCGCGGGGCGCCGCCGGCCGGCGGCAAGGCGGTCACGCCCTGGGCGTCGATGGTCATCGGCCCGGCCGCCTTCAGCAGCTGGTAGGCCGCCGACAGCACCGCCGCCTGCTCCTGGGTGTTCAGGGCGTCGGGATCCTTGACCACGTTCTCCAAGCGGCCCTGCAGCTGGCGGGCGATGTCGCCCTGGCCGGCCTGGACCGCCAGGGCGGTGACCGCGGCGACGTCGCGCAGCGGGCTCTGGTACCAGTCGGCGTCGTCGCGCCAGCCCAGCGAGCGGACCGCCTGGCGCATGGCCGAGCGGGCCCGGGCCTGGTCGCCCATCAGGGCCAGGCCGGCCGCCACCTGGGCCTTGGCCAGGGGCTGGTCCTCGTCCTTCATCTGCACGTCGTGCCACCAGCGCAGCCGCGCCAGGTCGCCGCGTCCGGCCTTGGCCATCACATAGAGGGCGTAGGCGCTGGCCCGGCGACGCATGCGCTCGGTGACCTTCTTGGAGTCGTCGGGCGTGCGGCCCCACCATTCGGGATATTCCAGGCGATAGGACACCGAACTCCAGCCGTCGGGACGGCTGATCTGGCGCATGGCGTTCAGCGCCTTGTCCATCGCCTCGTCCGGCACGGCGATCCCCTGGGCCTTGGCGTCGACCAGGAAGTCGGTGGCGTAGGCGCCCAGCCAGGCGTCGGCCTCGCCGTCGCCCACCCGCCACAGGCCGAAGGCCCCGTCCAGGGTCTGGCGATCCAGCAGCTTGCCCACCGCCCCGGCCAGGATGGCCGGATTGCGCTTGAGCTTGGGATCGCTGGAGACGCCCTGGGCGTACAGCAGCGGATAGGCGGTCGAGACCAGCTGCTCGGTGCAGCCGTACGGGTAACGCTGCAGGGCCACGGCGATCGCCGAGGGGTCGAAGCCCCGGAACGGCGAGTAGCTGACCTGCAGGGTGATGTCGCCGGCCGCCAGGCCCGACAGCAGCTGGGCGCTGGGCGTGTAGCTCATGCCCGGCTGCTGCAGTTCGGTCGTCGTGCGCACCACGTCGCCCCAGCCCAGGCGGGTCTGGATCGGATAGTCCTTGGCCGTCTGGAAGCCGGGGCCGGACACCTTGAAGCCGACCTTGCCGATCCCGGTCACGGTCGGGGCCAGGAACGGGATCTTCTCGGCGATCCGCTGGCCCAGGACCAGGGTGATCACCTTCCTGAAGGCCACGGCGATGCCGTTGGTGGCGTTGGCCTCGACCGTATAGGCCCCGGCCTTGCCCTCCACATTGTGCAGCTCCAGCGTCGCCATCGGCTTGTCGCCGGGGGCCAGGAAGCGCGGCAGGTTGAGGTCGGCCACCACCGGCTGGCGCACGGTCATGGCCTTGGAGCCCGAGCCGACGGCGTTGTCGGTCCAAGCCACGGCCATGATCCTAAGCTCGCCGTTGAAGTCGGCTGCGGGAAGCTTGACCACCGCCTTGCCGTCCATCCCCGTCTCGACGATCCCCGACCACAAAGCCACGGTCTTGATCGGCGTCACCGTCAGGCCCTCGCCGCCCAGCTCGTCGGCGCCGAAATTGACATTGGCCGGCGCGCCCATGTTGGGATCCAGCAGGCGGCCGTAGTCGTCGCGATAGTTCAGGGTCAGGGCCCGCTTGCCGAAATACCACTTGGCCGGATCGGGGCTGTCCTGGCGGGTCAGGCGCAGGATGCCTTCGTCGACGGCGGCGATGGTGACCTTGGCCTTCTGGCCGAAGCCCAGGCCCTGGACCTTGATCGGCACGTCGACCGGGGCCTTGCTGTCCAGCTTCACCGGCGTGCCGATGTCGACCGTCAGCTTGCGGCCCTTGGGCTCCAGCGGCACGTAGATCAAGCCCAGGGCCCGCTTGGGCTTGGGCGAGCTGACCGGGTCGCGCGGCTGGATCACGGTGACCATCACATAGGCCCCGCCGCCCCAGGCGGCCGAGGTCTTCAGGCGCACGGTCGTGCCGTTCTCGCCGACGCTCAGCGTCTTGAAGTCGATCAGCCGGTCGGTGGCCACCGCCACCTGGGCTTGGCCGGCATAGGGCGACTTCAGGGTGATCTCCACCGTGTCGCCCTGGGCGTAGGCCTTGGTCCCGGCGCTGACCCGCACGAAGTCGGGCGCCTCGCCTTCCTTGGCCGGCGAACCCCAGCCCGACGAGAACTTGGTCACGGACTTGGCGCCGTCCGGCCCTTCGACCACCAGGCGGTAGTCGCCCCAGCCCAGGCGGCGGTTGAAGCGCGCGGGGGCGCCGGCGCCGATATTGACCGTGGCCTTGGCCACGACCGCGTCGCGGCTGGTGCGCCGCCACTGCCAGCGGCCGTCTTGCTGGAACCAGTCGTAGTTCCAGTTCTCGCTGATCAGGGTGTAGGTCGCCGTCGACGAAATCCGCGCCCCGGCGGCGTTGACCGCGATCATCTCCAGGCTGACCGGCGGATCGCCGTTCCCGGCGTCGCCCTGCTCAACCTTGACGCCATAGTACACGGGCTTGCCGCGCACCTTCAGCTCCAGGCCCTCGCGCACGGGACGGCCGCCCGGCTCGAACACCGAGGCCGTCACCGCCGCCACCAGCGGCTGGGCGGTGTCGCCGGCTTCGCCCGTTCCCAGGTTCAGCATGGCGTGGCCGTCGCCGTCGGTGACGGTCGTGCCCAGCTCGATGAACTTCTCGTCGAAGGGCGCCAGGTCGTCGCCCCACTCATAGCCCTTGTACTGCGGGAAGGGGTCGGTGTCGGTGCGCAGTCGCGCCTCGCCCTGGGTCTGCAGGCCCGCGCCCGGCGCGCCGTAGAGGAAGCGGGCCGAGACGTCGATCTTGCGCTCCTGGCCGGCCGCGACCGGCACGGACTCCTGGCCCGTAGCGGTGACCGCCAGTCGTTGCGGGGCGAAGTCCTCGACGCTGAAGCTGAACGACCCGGCCTCGGCGTCGGACCCTTCCATCTTCAGCACCGCCGTCCAGCGGCCGCGCGGAGCACTCCGGGGGAGTGCGATGTCGGCCAGCACCGCGCCGGCGTCGGCGCGGCTGAAGTTGTAGCGCTTGAACTCCACGCCCGAGGGCCGCTTGACGAGAATGTAGCCCTTGCGGTCGTTGACCGCCTTGGCCAGGCGATCGCGGACCATGGCCGTCAGGTGCACGGTCTCGCCGGGGCGGTAGATGCCGCGATCGGCGTAGAGATAGCCGTCGATGTCGCTGCTGAGCGCCCGGCCGCCGTCGGACTCGGTGCGGCCGCCGACGCCCTGCTTGGACAGGTCGACCGGCGAGCGATCCAGGTCCAGCACCGCCAGGTCGCCCTGGTCGCCATAGGCCATGACCATCTTGGCCCGCGCCGCCCCGTCGCCCTCGAGCAGGGCGTGGGCGAAGCGCGCCCGGCCGTCGGCGTCGGTCTTGGCCACCGCCAGGTCCTCGCCGTCCTTGGCCACCAGGGCCACGCGCACGCCGGCCACGGTCTTGGCGCTCTTCAGCGAGCGGACCACCACGTCCAGGGATTCGGCCCCGTCGTAGCCGATCAAGGCCATGTCGGTGAACATGATCCAGCGGCGAGCCTGGGCCGGGGTGGGGTCGCCCTCGCCGGTCGGGTCGCGGCCGCCCGAGGCGTCGCGCGCCTTGATCACATAGCCGCCGGGCTTCATTTCCTTCAGCACCGCGCCCAGCGGGAAGACGGTCGTAGCCTTCTGGCCCGCCGCGCCCTGCACGTCGATCACGCCCTTCCAGACCTGGCGGCCTTCGTCGTCGGGGCTGTCATCGCCATAGTCGCTGGCGTAGTCGCCTTCGCCGGTCGGGTCGGGGGCGCCGATCGACTTGCGCACCAGATTGCGGTCCGACACCCGCCAGACCTCGATGGCCAGTTTGGAGACGTTCATGGTCTCCAGGGCCACGCCGTCGGACTCCTCGCGCGGCAGGATCACGCCGTCGCCGGCGAAGCCGACATAGGGCGGCTTCTCGCCAAAGGTGAAGTCGACGTCGGCGTTGGCGGCCAGGGTCTCGCCGCCTCGACCGGGCAGGCCCTTGAGCAGGGTGACGCGGTGGTCGGTGAAGCCGACGCCGCCGATGCACAGCTCGTCGTCCTTGACCCGCACGGCCGGCTGTCGGCCCAGGTCCGGCGAGATCAGCACGAAGTCGGCATAGGCCTTGGACGGGTCCAGCGGCTTGCTCATCTGGACACAGGCCATCGGCTCGGCGCCGGAACTGTCGATGCGGCTGCGCCAGACGGCGAAGCCTTCCGGCTTGGGGATACCGCGCCGCGGGGCGCTGGCCGAGCGGGGCTTGCCGAACAGCGACCAGGCCTGGCCCTTGGGGGCCTCGGCCGTCGCCGCCTTGTGGCCGAACCAGCCGAAATCGGCGACCTTGCCGACCGCGAAACCGCCGCCGAAGCCGGCCACCAGGGCGGCTGCGCCGACCGCGACCAGCGGCGACTTCAGCCCGGCCGGGATCCCGGCCTTGAAGGCCGCCCAGCGGGACGTCTTGGGCTCATGGCCGCCTTGCGGCGGCGTCTCGTCCGTCGACATCCCTGCCTCCCCAACCTTAGCGTGTCGGGGGGACTTGAACCTAAGCCGGGGAAGGGGTCAACGGGGTCTAGGCGTCGAACGCCACCACGCCGCTGGCCAGGTCGTAGGTGGCCGAGACGATCTTCAGCCGGCCTTCGCTCAGCTTTTCGGCCAGGGTCCCGTCGGCCACCCTCAGGCGGGCGGCGACGTCGCGGACATTCTGATGGATCGCCGCGTCCTGCAGGTCGGCCGGGTGGGTCTCCTGCGCCTCCAGCACCGCGGGGATGATCGGCAGCACCATGTTCAAAAGCGAGCCGTGCAGTTCGCTGTGCTTGGTGGCCACGTCCACCGCCGCGCCGACCGCGCCGCACTTGCTGTGGCCCAGGACGACGACCAGCGGCGCGCCCAGGTGCTCGACGGCGTAGACGATCGAGCCGAGGCCCTCCTGGCTGACGGTCGAGCCGGCCACGCGGACCACGAACAGCTCACCCAGATTGCAGTCGAAGACCAGTTCCGGACCGACGCGGCTGTCGCTGCAGCCGACGATCACCGCGAACGGCTTCTGGCCCTTGGACAGCTCGGCGATGCGGACCATGGTCGGCAGGACGATGCTGGCGCCGCCGCGCGCGAAGATGGCGTTGCCCTGCTTGAGGCGGCCCAGCGCCTCGTCGGGGCTGACCAGCTGGGGCGGATGCACCTCGGCCGGCTCGACCGCATCGGGCGCTTCCAGCGGCTTGACCTGGGCCAGGGCCTTGTCCAGCGCGGCCTTGTCGGTGGGCTGGGACTTCAGGGCCCGGCGCGTGCGCCGGCCCTTGCGGGTCAGGATCGATGGCGTGGCGGGATCGTCGCCCTCGGCCCAGGCCAGGGCCGGCGCGGCGAGGCCGGACGCCAGGGCGCCCAGCAGCAGACGTCTCGAAACCATCTCATCCCCCGACGAGTGCAACGCGGTGGCCTACAGTCCTGCCAGGGGAAGGTTAATCCCGCCGCAACGGCGGGCTCGCCTCAAAGCGGCAATTCGACACGCTTGACCACCGTGCGCAGGGCGATCGACGAGCTGACCCGCACCACGCCCGGGATCCGCGTCAGCTCCTGGGCGTGCACCCGCTCCAGGTCGTCGACGTCGGCCACCACCAGCCGCAGCAGATAGTCCGAGCCGCCGGTCATCAGGTAGCACTCGGCCACCTCGCGGACATTGGCGATGGCCTTCTCGAAGACGCTGAGCGTCGCCTCGGCCTGGGACGACAGGGTGACGGTGACGAAGACGCTGAGCGGCAGGCCCACCGCCCGCTCGTCGATCACCGCGGCGTAGCGCCCGATCACCCCGGTTTCTTCCAACGCCTTCACCCGGCGCAGGCAGGCGGATTCGGAAAGATTCACCGCCTCGGCCATTTCCACATAGCTGGCCCGGCCTCGCCTCTGGAGCAGGTTCAGCAGCTTCCGGTCGAAGGCGTCGAGGTTGGCCGCAGGTTTCTTCACCGAAAGGGCTCCATCGTGATGGGATCCTGCATACCACGGTTACGGGCGCATGAAACTCCCCGGGAACCTGCGTTCACCCAGGCGTAAACCAGCGTCAAAGACCTTTTGGAGGAGACGATCATGCGCGTTGGAGTGCCTTCCGAGATCAAACCGGGCGAACACCGCGTCGGCCTGACCCCTACCGCCGTGCGCGAGTATGTGGGCCATGGCCACGCGGTGCTGGTCCAGGCCGGCGCGGGCCTGGGGGCCGGCTATGGCGACGACCTCTACGTCAAGGCCGGCGCGACCATCGCGCCCGACGCCGACGCGGTGTTCGCGGGCGCCGAGCTGATCATCAAGGTCAAGGAACCGCAGAAGGTCGAGTGGGAGCGCCTGACGCCCCGCCACATCCTGTTCACCTACCTCCACCTGGCGCCCGACCCCGCCCAGACCGAGGGCCTGCTGGCCTCGGGCTGCGCGGCCATCGCCTACGAGACCGTCACCGACGCGCGCGGCGGCCTGCCGCTGCTGGCTCCGATGTCGGAAGTGGCCGGCCGCATCGCGGTGTTCAGCGCCGCCGAGACCCTGCTCAAGCATAATGGCGGCATGGGCCTGCTGCTGTGCGGCGTGCCCGGCGTGCCCCCGGCCCGGGTGGCGGTGCTGGGCGGCGGCGTGGTCGGCTCCAACGCCGCCCGCATGGCCGCCGGCCTCGGCGCCGAGGTCGTGGTGCTGGAGCGCTCGATCCCCCGGATGCGCGAGCTGGACGACCTGTACCAGGGCCGCATCCTGACCCGCTATTCGACGATCGCCGCCGTCGAGGACGAGATCCTCAAGGCCGACGTGATCATCGGCGCGGTGCTGACCGCCGGGGCCGCCGCGCCCAAGCTGGTCAAGCGCGAGCACCTGGCCAAGATGAAGCCCGGCTCGGTGCTGGTCGACGTGTCGATCGACCAGGGCGGCTGTTTCGAGACCAGCCACCCGACCACCCACGCCGAGCCGACCTACACGGTCGACGGCGTCGTCCACTACTGCGTGGCCAACATGCCGGGCGCGGCGCCGCGCACCTCGTCGGAAGCCCTGGGCAACGCCACCCTGCCCTTCGGCCTGGCCCTGGCCGACCACGGCCTGGACGCGCTGAAGAGCAACGTCCACCTGGCCAAGGGCCTCAACGTCCTGGCGGGCGAACTGACCCACCCGGCCGTGGCCGAGGCGCTGGGCAAGACGTCGGTGGACCCGTATGGGGCTTGGAAGTAGCGCCCTGCGCCCTTCGAGGCCCACTGCGTGGGCGCCTCAGGATGAGGAGCGATTTACTGCTTTCCTCATCCTGAGGTGCGAGGTGCAGCCGAGCCTCGAAGGACGCAAGGCCTAGGCCGCGAACCGGCCCAGGTCTTGGTGGCTCTCCACCAGGTCCAGCACGTCGTGCATCGAAAAGCCTGGGTCGGCCGGATACAGCGCGTCGTAGATCGAGCGGGCGAAGGCCAGGTCGGCCGGGGTCTTGACCCGCCAGTCGTAGTGCGACCAGTCGCGATGGGCCTTCAGGTGGGCCTGCCGGAAACGATCGGGCCGCTCGCGGATGGCGGCGGTCGGCGAGATCATGGCCAGGGGGTCGCGAACCTCGGCGGCGGCGACGCGCAGCGCCTCGACGGTGACCACCTCGACCTCCAGCCCGGCCGGAAAGGTGCGCTCCACACGGTTGGAGGTGTAGGCCGCGCCGGTGGCCTGGGCCAGGCGGACGGCCTCGTCGATCACGGCCGGATCGACGAACGGCGCGTCGCCCTTGACGCGAACGATGTGGCTGACCGGCCCGGCGGCCTCGGCGCAGCGGGCGATGCGGTCGAGGATGTCGCTGCCCGCGCCGCGGTGCACGGCGTAGCCGCGCGACACCACCAGGCCGGCCAGGCCGTCGTCGGCGGGGTCGCTGCTGGTGGCGACGATGATCTTGGTCAGGCGCCGGGCGCCGCGCAGCCGTTCCAGCTGGCGCAGGATCATCGGCTGGCCCTGGAGGGTGGCGACGGCCTTGCCGGGCAGACGCTTGGAGCCCATGCGGGCCTGGACGACGGCGAGGATCATGGCGTTCGGCTCCCTCTTTTGCTTCTCAGCGCTTTCTCCGAGGCTGAGCCTTATTTCGTCCCGATGTCAGGCGACCCAACGTCGCGGGTCCAGGGCCACCGGATCGTCGATGGCCATGTCGTCCCAGTCGAGGTCGGGCGGCGGGCTGGAGGCGGCGGCGACCACGGCCGACAGCTCGGCGGCCGAGGTGACGCCCACCAGGACGGCGCTGGCCTCGACGCGCGACAGGGCGAAGCCGAGGGCGGCCTGCAGCGGATCGGACCGGCCCTCGGCGATCATTCGCCGCACCTTCGACAGGCGGCCCGAGGCCCCCTTCAGCTGGGCGGGCACGCGGTCGGGCGGCAGGAACAGCAGGCCGTTCAGGAAGATCGAGCGCAGCTGCACCTCGATCCCCATGCCAGCGATGCGCTGCAGCGAGCCGTCGGCCAGCAGGCGCTGGTCCAGCAGGCTGGCCGGCGCTTGCAGGATGTCGGGCTTGAAGCGGCGGGCGACGCCGACGGGATCGTCGCTGGCGTGCGCGGCGACGCCCACCTTGGCGAACAGCCCCTCGTCGCGCAGCCGGGCCAGGCGGTCCCAGACGGCCGCGCCGTGCGGGCCGAACAGTTCGGCGGGCGAGGGGACGATGATGGCGTCGGCGCGTTCCACGGCCAGGCGGCGCAGGCTGGCGCGGGCCTCGGCCTCGACGAAGTCCGGGCCGCGGTCGGCGCGGGCGGCCGACAGGGTGACGCGGAACGGCACGGGACGCGGGATCAGGTCGCCCAGCACCTGCTCGGCGCGGCCATAGTTGCCCGACACGTCCAGCACCGACAGGCGGGCGCGGGCGGCGATGGCGAGAATGTCACGGGCTTCGGTTTCGGGCGAACGGGCGCGCGGCGACGCGCTCATGCCGTCCAGTCCGAACTGGGCGGCGGCGAGACCGAGCTTGGAAACCGAAAGCGACATGGAAATCCGTGCGGATGGAACACCAGTGTCGACGAGCCTAGGCCCAAAGGACTGAAGAAGGCGTTTCTGGAAACTTGCCGAGGGGTTAACATCGCCGGCGATGAAGCTTCCCGATCCCCCGCTCAACCAGGCCTCCGAAATCGCCGGAGACTGGCCGCTGCACGGCCTGGCCGAGGACATGCGGCCCGCCCTGGCCCAGGCCCTGGCGCGCGGCGCGGCGGGCTTGGCGACGATCATTTCGCTCGGCGAGGGCGGCCCGCGTCCAGTCGGCGCCCAGATGGTGTTCGGCATGGAAAGCCGGGCCGGGTTCCTGTCGGGCGGCTGCATCGAGGCCGATGTCGAGGCCCACGCCCGGGCCTGCATGGCCGACGGGCGGCCCCGGCGCCTGGTCTATGGCGAGGGCAGCCCCTGGCCCGACATCCGCCTGCTGTGCGGGGCGCGGATCGAGATCCTGGTCGAGCGCCTCGCCTCCGACGACGATGCGGCGCGGGCGCTGCTGGCCCTGGCCGAGGCGCGCGAGCCGGCGGCTTGGATCAGCGACGGCGAGCGACGGCTCTGCGCCCCGGCGTCGGACCCCGCCCCTACTTGGCCCGGCGCCTTTTCGCGGCGATTCGATCCGCCGCCGCGACTGGTGGTGTTCGGCGGCGATCCCACCGCCCTGGCCGTGGCCAGCCTCGGGGCCCAGTCCGGGTTTTCGACCACCCTGGTGCGTCCCAAGGGCCCGATCGCGCCGCCGCCCCTGGCCGGCGTTGCCTATCGCCGCGACGACGTGGCCGGCGCCGTGGCGGCGGTCGGGCTGGACGCCTGGACGGCGGTGGCGGTCTGCGGTCATGACGAGGAGGTCGACCACGAGGCCCTGCTGGCCGCCCTGCCCTCGGCCGCGTCCTATGTCGGCCTGCTGGGCGCCCGGCGGCGGCTGGGCGCGCGGCTGGACCGCCTGCGCGCCGCCGGCGTCGCCGAGACCGACCTCCAGAAGCTGCGCGCCCCGATCGGCCTCGACCTCGGCGGCAAGGCGCCGTTTGAGGTGGCCGTGGCGATCATCGGCGAGATCATGGCCAGCCGCCACGGCCAGCCGGCCCTGGCGCGACGGCCGGTCTCCACCCCCGATGGGGACGGACAGGCGGCGAAGCCGCCAGGTGGGGGCAAGTCTTAGCGGGCATCGTGTTGCGGGCACGGCTTCTCGACCTCGGGCTTGCGCGGCGAGCTGATGGGGAGGCGCGGAGCGGTCCGGGTCCAACCCGGATGACCGTGATGATGTGTGTGCGTTTCGGCTAGCCTAACGCTCAATCACCTCAGTGGCAGACGGCTGCTCGACCAGGGCCATCCGCATTACGTGCACTTCCGACGCCATTCCGAGAAAGGCTACGCTTGGAATTACACTGCCCTCGAACGACAGTATGAACAAATCCCAATAACCTTGGGAGTTCATCGCGGACCAGAACCAGCCGATCTTGCCCCCAATACAATCAGCTAGCTGTTCGACATCGATCCAGAGGCCCCCACCGGGTTCTGCAACATTGGTCAGCGCGACGATCAACTCGTCAGTGTCCCTGTTTACGGTGATGTGTAGACCGAGGGTCTCGCCCATCACGACCATTTCCCACCAAATGGGCCTCGGATCGTCCGCCTCGATCTTAGCCTTGATGCGGCAGGTCGATTGTCCGTGGAGATCGTCGTAACGGTCGAAATCAAACCGCACGATGCCCTGGGCGCGAGGAAGTTCATCAGAGTTCATGGAAGGCTCCAGCCGGGGTGTTTCATAGTCCACAACACGGGCCGTTTCCCCACCCCGAACAGACCTTTGGCCCGTCCGCTGTCCGGCATGGCGATAAAGGACCGGTTTTAGGCGCGGACCTCGTTTCCGCACCCGCCCCTGAGCGATGGGGTGGACGCCCCCCGACGGCATCGATGTGCCAAAGTGGAGGTGTTGAGAACACCACTGCAAAGGAGGCGTCCGTGGAAGAAGTTA
>NZ_LMFX01000023.1:0-395040 GCF_001426985.1 Caulobacter sp. Root1472
CGAGGCTGTGTGAAAACACCGCCAAATCGGCTAGAATCCTGATGCTGGAGTAGCAGTCGGGAGGTGGAGTTGAGCCGCTTCGTTGAGGGTTGTGATCGCCGACAGCCGACGCTGCTTCCCGAATGTCTGGACGACTACGTGGCCGAGGAGAACCCGGTACGTGTGGTCGATGTCTTCGTCGACGAGATGGATCTGGCGTCGCTGGGCTTCGAAGTGATGCCGGCGGCGACAGGACGTCCGGCCTATCATCCGGCCATGCTGCTCAAGCTCTACGTCTATGGCTACCTGAACAAGGTGCAGTCCAGCCGCCGGCTGGAACGCGAGGCGCGGCGCAATGTCGAGCTGATGTGGCTGACGGGCCGGCTGGCGCCCGACCACAAGACCATCGCCGACTTCAGAAAGGATAACGGCCCAGCGATCCAGGCGGCCTGCGCCCAGTTCGTGGTGCTGTGCCGGCAGATCGGCCTGTTCGGCGCGGCCCTGGCCGCCATCGACGGCAGCAAGTTCAAGGCGGTCAACACGCGCGACAAGAACTTCACRGCCWACAARCTCAASAAGCGCCTGGAGCAAGTGGCCGAGCACATCGCCGGCTATCTGCGCGACCTGGACACCGCTGACCGTCAGGAGGGTGAGGCCGCCGAGACGCGATCGGAACGCCTGAAGGAGAAGGTCGAGCGGCTCCGCGAGCAGATGCGCTGGCTGCAGACCATGGAAGCCAAGATCGCGGCCTCTCCCGACGGCCAGGTCTCACTGACCGATCCCGACGCCCGGTCGATGGCCACCAGCGGACGTGGCAGCGGCATGGTCGGCTACAACGTCCAGTCCGCCGTCGACGCCGAGCATCACCTGATCGTCGCCCACGACGTGATCATGACCGGCAGCGATCGCCAGCAGCTCTCGTCAATGGCCGCGCAGGCCAAGGATGCTCTGGGCGTTGAAGCCCTCGATGTGCTGGCCGACCGCGGCTACTTCTCTGGCGAGGAGATCCTGGCCTGCGAGACCCTGGGCGTGACGCCCTACGTGCCCAGGCCCCTGACCTCCGGGGCCAAGGCCGATGGCCGGTTCGGCAAGCAGGACTTCGTCTATCTGCCCGAGCAGGACGTCTACCGCTGTCCCTCGGGCGCGCTGCTGCCGCGTCACATGACGAGCGTCGAGAAAGGGCTGACCCTGCACCGCTACTGGGATCTGGCCAGCTGTCAGAGCTGCGCCCTCAAGCCCCAGTGCACGACCAGCAAGGAGCGGCGCGTGACCCGCTGGGAGCATGAGGCGGTCATCGACGCCATGCAAAGGCGGATGGACCTGACGCCCGGCGCCATGCGCCAGCGAAGGCGGACCGTCGAACACCCCTTCGGCACGATCAAGGCCTGGATGGGATCGACACACTTCCTGATGAAGCGCCTGCCCAACGTGAAGACCGAAATAGGCCTCCACGTCCTGGCCTATAACCTCAAGCGAGTGATCGCCATCATGGGTGTCGGACCGCTGATGAAGGCGATCCAGGCCTGACGCCGGCCTCGCGCCACGCTCATGCTCTCTCGCAGGGGCGCAGCGGTTAGAGGGTTTTTACACAGCCTCGNCCGCTGATGAAGGCGATCCAGGCCTGACGCCGGCCTCGCGCCACGCTCATGCTCTCTCGCAGGGGCGCAGCGGTTAGAGGGTTTTTACACAGCCTCGGTCGAAAGCAGCCTCGGAATTACAAAGCCTCAAGGGCGACTTCCAGCGCCGCCATGTCCGGCGGCAGGGGGGTCTCGAACCGCAGGGTTTCGCCGGTGATCGGGTGGACGAAGCCCAGCACGGCGGCGTGCAGGGCCTGGCGGGAGAAGCCGATCTCGCTGAGCGCCGCCTTGACCGGCGCGGCCGGGGCGCCGGCACCATAGACCGGGTCGCCCAGGCAGGGGCTGCCCTTGCTGGCCAGGTGCACGCGGATCTGGTGGGTGCGGCCGGTCTCCAGCCGGCAGGCGACGCGGGCGGCCATGGGCCTGTCGCCGCCGAACGTCTTCTCTACCCGATAGTGGGTGATCGCCTCGCGGCCGCCAGACTTCAGCACCGCCATCTTCTTGCGGTCGCCGGGCGAGCGGCCCAGCTGGGTGGTGATCGTGGCGGCGGGCGGCTGCGGCGCCCCGCGGACCAGGGCCAGGTACATGCGGTCGATGTCGTGCCGGGCGAACAGGGCCGACAGCCCCTGGTGGGCGGCGTCGGTCTTGGCCGCCACCATCACCCCCGAGGTCTCCTTGTCCAGCCGGTGGACGATGCCGGGCCGCGCCACGCCGCCGATCCCCGACAGGCTGGCCCCGCAGTGGAACAGCAGGGCGTTGACCAGGGTGCCGGTCTCGCAGCCGGGGGCCGGATGGGCGGCCATGCCGGGCGGCTTGTCGATGACGATCAGGTGGGCGTCTTCGTAGAGCACGGCCAGGGGGATGGCCTCGGGCTCGGGCTCCGCCGCGATCGGCGGCGGGACCAGCACCGTGTAGACCCCGGCCGGCGCCTTGGCCTTGCCGTCGGCCATCGGGCGCGGCGCGGCCCCCTCGACGACCAGCGACACCTGGCCGGCCGCGATCAGGGCCTGCAGCCGGGCGCGCGACAGGTCCGGGGCGGCGGTCGCCAAGGCCTTGTCCAGCCGCTGGCCGGCCAGGTCCGGACCCAGCGCGATCCGCACCACCTCGCCGCCGCCGGCGCCCGCCTCGGGGACGTCCAGGTCGTCGGCCTCGTCGTCGACGAGCGGCGGGATCGGGTCGGGCGGCGGGATCAAGGCGTGTTCATGGCTCCGTCATGGGTCTGTCGTATCGCGGACACCGCCTGCGCCTAACGGCTCCGGTTCTTGTCTTGCGTCCGAAGGGGATAGTCGATGCGCGTGTTCCGCACCACCTTGCTCATGACCGCCGTCAGCGGCCTGGCGCTCTGCGCCGGCGCGGCCCACGCCGCCGAGCCCGGCGCTCCGGCCGCGGAGCCGGTCGACGGCCAGGTCGAGGAACTGATCGTCACCGCCCAGAAGCGCGAGCAGAAGGCGCTGGACGTGCCGATCGCCCTGACGGCCTATTCGGGCGCCATGCTGGAGCGGCTGGGCGTGCAGGAGTTCGACAAGCTGTCGGCCTTCGTCCCCGGCTTCCAGGTCCAGAACCAATCGCCCAACAACCCCGGCTTCGTGATGCGCGGCATCACCTCCGACAGCGGCGAGGCCACGGTCGAGCCGCGGGTCTCGGTGTTCCAGGACGGCGTGTCGATCTCCAAGTCGCGCGGTTCGTATGTCGAGCTGTTCGACGTTCAGCGCATCGAGGTGGCCAAGGGCCCGCAGTCGACCCTGTTCGGGCGAGGCGCGATGATCGGGGCGGTCAACATCATCCAGAACAAGGCCGATCTCAAGGCCCTGGACTGGCGGGTCGGCGCCGAGCTGGGCGACCACGGCTACGGCCTGTTCGAGGGCATGGCCAACGTGCCGCTGAGCGACACCTTCGCCCTCCGCCTGGCCGGCCGCTACAAGGAGCGCGACGGCGCCATCGAGAACGTGCTGGGCGGCCCCAACTTGGGCTCGACCGACACCGGCGCCCTGCGCCTGTCGGCCCACTGGTCGCCGACCGCCAGGCTCGACGCCGACCTGATCCTCAACTACGAGGCCGACCATCCGACCGGCACGGCGTTCAAGTCCAACAGCTACAACCCGACCAACATCGCCACTGGCCAGGCCCTGGGCGATCGCGACCCCAACAGCCCGGCCGGCCTGTCCAGCGGCTACGGCTTCGAGGGCGGCGCGCCCCTGGGCCTCAAGCGCTTCGTGCAGGGCGCGACGGCCCTGGTCGACTATCGTTTCAACGACGCCTGGACCCTGTCGTCGATCACCGCCGCCCGGCACTTCGCCAGCGACGAGGTGTTCGACCCGGACGGCTTCTCGCTGCCGATGTTCGTGTTCGCCGAGGACGCGCGCGGCCGGCAATACAGCCAGGAACTGCGCCTGAACTACGACAACGGCGGCAAGGTCAGCTGGTTCGGCGGCGTCAGCTATTTCGATGAGGAGGCCCGGACCCGCGTGCCGCTGCAGTTTGATGAGCGCTACGCCCTGGCCCTGCTGACCGGCCAGCTGACCAAGCCCAATCCGCAGCCAACGGCGGTGCTGACCAACACCACCTTCCTCTCGGCCCTGGTCACCGGCCTGACCGGCGGCGCGGCGACCGGCGCGGTCGCCCAGGGCATCGCCAGCAATCTGGGCGTCCACACCGAGCAGTTCACCAACTATGGCGCGACCAAGTCGTGGGACGTCTATGGCGACGCCACCTGGCATGTGACCGACCGCTTCGAGCTGTCGGCCGGCCTGCGCTACACCAATGACGACAAGTCCAGCGGCGTCGCCTCGCAGGTCAGCCAGCGCTCGATCCTGGGCGGGACGATCGGCGCCCTGAGCCAGGCGCCGGCGACGCGTCAGGCGATCCTCGGGGCCCTGGCGGTTCCGGGCGCGGCCAACATCCCGACCTCGGCGGCCTATCCGGTCCCGATGTTCGGCCTGTTCGCCCAGCCGACCACCGGCAACGGCCAGGTCTCGACCCAGGACTTCACCGACGACGGCCTGACCTGGCGCCTGGTCGGCCGCTACGCGGTGACGCCCGACGCCAGCCTCTATGCGTCCTACGCCCGCGGCCGCCGACCCAAGGTGCTGTCCTCGGCCGCGCCTAGCGCGCCGATGTCGCCGGGCAAGTTCACGCCGGTGGCGGCCGAGACCGTCGACAGCTACGAGGCCGGCGCCAAGAGCCGCCTGCTGGACGGACGGCTCAATGTGGAGGGCGCGGTCTACTTCTACAGCTACGACAACTTCCAGACGAATGTGCGCGAAGGCGCCCAGATCATCACCACCAACGCCGGCAAGGCCGAGAGCTACGGCTTCGAGGGCCAGGCCACCTGGCAGGCCGCCAGCTTCGCCGAGGTGTTCGCGACCTACGGCTACAACCACGGGCGCTTCAAGGCCGGCATCCGCGACGGCAACCGCTTCCGCCTGTCGCCGGACCACAAGGTCTCGCTGGGCGCCAGCCTGCACGCCGACCTGCTGAACGGCCGCTTCACCTTCACGCCGATCTACGCCTGGCAGTCCAAGCCCTTCTTCGACGACGACAACGACATCCCGGCCCTGCAGCAACACAACCTGCTCCCCGACCTGGTGCAGGACGAGTTCCAGAACAGCTACGGCCTGCTGGACCTGCGCCTGGAATACCAGCCGTCGTTCGCCCGCTGGAAGGTCGGGGCCTTCGTCACCAACGCCACCGACGAGAAGTACATCAAGGACGCCGGCAATACGGGCGACAGCTTCGGCATCCCGACCTTCATCGCCGGCAATCCGCGCTATTACGGCGTGACGTTCTCGCTGCGGCGATAGGCGGCCGCTCGCCGTCGGGGACAGGCGCGGCGCCTGTCCCCGACGGCCCGGCTGGACAGACATCATCATTCCGCTGTTGTCTCTGCGGCGACGCGCGAGACGACCAAGCGGCGCCCTCGGGGAGTTGAGCATGACCATCGACAGACGCAGGGCCCTGGCCCTTTTCGGCCTGGGCGGCGCGAGCGCGGCCGGCGAGGCGATGGCGGCGGCCCCGCGGGGCCTGTTCGCGGGCCGGGCCGCCTTCCTGCACGGCGTGGCCTCGGGCGATCCGCTGGAGGACCGGGTGGTGCTGTGGACTCGGATCACGGCCGAGGCCACGACCGCGCCGATCGCCGTGCGCTGGGACGTGGCGACCGATCCCGGCTTCAAGGCCATCGTCCGCCAGGGCCAGGCCACCGCCGTCGCGGCCCGGGACTATACGGTCAAGGTCGACGTGACCGGCCTGAAGCCGGGGACCGACTACTTCTACCGCTTCCGGTATGTCCGGAAGGGCAAGCCGTTCGGCAAGGCCGTGGGCGGCCGCACGCGCACCCTGCCCAAGGGCCAGGTCCGGGACGTCGTCCTGGCCGTGGTCTCGTGCGCCCTCTACCCAAACGGCTATTTCAACGCCTATGACGCCATCGCCAAGCTGCCGCGCGTCGACGCCGTGTTGCACCTGGGGGACTACATCTACGAGTACGGCGCCGCGCCCGGCGACTACGGCATGGACTCACCGACCGCCAAGACCCGCGCGCCCGATCCGCCGCGCGAACTGCTCAGCCTGGCCGACTACCGCCGCCGCCACGCCCTCTACAAGACCGACCCCGCCCAGCAGGCCGCCCACGCCCGCGCGCCCTGGATCGTGGTCTGGGACGACCACGAGACCGCCGACAACAGCTGGATCGGCGGGGCCGAGAACCACCAGTCCGCCATCGAGGGCGACTGGGCCAAGCGCAAGGTGGCCGGGATCAAGGCCTATTACGAGTGGATGCCGATCCGCGAACCGGCGCCCGGGACCCTGCCGGAGGCGTGCTGGCGGCGCTTCCAGTTCGGCGACGTCGCCACCCTGCTGATGACCGAGACCCGGCTGACGGCCCGCACCCACCAGCTGGACTACGGTCGCGACCTGGCGGGGGCGGACGGCAAGCCCGACATGGCCGCCTTCGCCGCCAAGCTCAACGACCCCGACCGGCGAATGATGGGCCAGGGCCAGGAGCAATGGCTGGCCCGCGAGATCGACGCCTCGATGAAGGCCGGCACGGCCTGGCAGGTGCTGGGCAACCAGGTGGTGATGGCCCGGGTGGTCCCGCCCGACCTGAAAGCGACCATGGGCGAGGCGGCCTACGCCGCCCTGCTGTCCAAGCTGCCCGACTACGTCGCCAAGCCGGTCGAGGAGAGCCGGGGCCTGTCCCAGGCCGGCCTGCCCGGCAATCTGGACGCCTGGGACGGCTATCCGGCCGACCGGGCCCGGGTCCATGACATCTTCAAGGCCTACAAGGCCCGGCCCATCGTGCTGTCGGGCGACAGCCACGCCTTCTGGGTCAACGAACTGTGGGACGACGCCGGCGCCGCGCGGGTGGCGGCCGAGTTCGGGGTCACCTCGGTGACCTCGCCCGGCTATGGCGACTACCTGCCCGGCGTTCCGCTCGACACCGCCTATGTGGCCCGCAACAAGGAGGTGAAGTTCACCGACCAGGCCGCCAAGGGCTTCCTGCTGCTGACCCTTGAGCACGGCAAGGCGACGGGCGAGCTGGTCGCGGTGTCGACGATCCTCGATCCCCAGTACCAGACGCGGGTGCTGAAGCGGTTCGTGGTGACGCCAGGCGACGGCGGCGGGGTCAAGGCGCTGGCGGCGGGGTGATTTTCAGTCCGCTCATCCTGGCATTCGCCGGGATGAGCGGATCTATTTGATATCTCCGGTCTCGCCCTCAGCCGATCCGCATGGACAGCTCGACGTCCTCGGCGAACGGCGTGGACAGGTAGCCCGACGCCGGAGAGCGCACGCGCGCCAGGTAGTCGGGACTGTAGTCGGCGTTGTCGGCGACGATCAGGGCGCCCGGCCGCAGGCGGCTTTCCACCAGGCCGAGGATGTCGGGATACAGAGCCTTGGCGCCGTCCAGCAGCAGCAGGTCGATGGTTTCGGGCAGGTCGACGCTCAGCGTCTGCAAGGCGTCGCCCTGGCGGATCTCCACCAGGTCGATCAGGCCGCCGGCCGTCAGGTTGCCCCGGGCCCGCTCGATCTTGGACGGTTCGAACTCGCTGGTGATCAGCACGCCGCCGCCGTTGTCGCGCAGGGCCGCGGCCAGGTAGAGGGTCGAGATTCCGAACGAGGTCCCGAACTCGACGATCGTGCGGGCGCCGCCGCTGCGGGCCAGCATGTAGAGCAGCAGGCCGGTCTCGCGCGAGACGGCCAGGGGGAAGTCCTTCATCTGGCTGTAGAAGTCGAGATAGTCGGTCTTGCTCTGCATCAGACGCCGATGCTGTTCGACCGACAGGGCCGCCGCCAGGGGACTGCTCATCGGCGAGGCGGCGTCGGCTTCCTCGAACAGACGATCCAGCAGGGGCGCCACCGGGGCGGTGGTCAGGGTGTTCATGGGAAATTCCGGTCTGAAAGGCGCGTCCTTGCGCCGCCTCAAGAAATGCGACTAATTCGTCAGATTGACTATTCGCATCGCCCCAGGCCCCGATGAGCGAACGCCCAAGCCCCCGGATTTCCTCACGAAAGCAGCCTCGCCAGGCCCGCTCGACCGAACTCGTTTCCGCCATTCTGGAGGCCGCTGTTCAGGTTTTGGCCAAGGAGGGCGCGGGGCGCTTCACCACCGCGCGGGTCGCCGAAAAGGCCGGGGTCAGCGTCGGCTCGGTCTATCAGTACTTCCCCAACAAGGCCGCGATCCTTTTCCGGCTGCAGAGCGACGAATGGCGCCAGACCACCGGCCTGCTGCGCGCCATCCTCGAGGACGTCGACCGCCCGCCGTTCGAGCGGCTGCGCACCCTGGTCCACGCCTTCATCCGCTCCGAATGCGAGGAAGCCGAAATGCGGGTGGCGCTCAACGACGCCGCTCCGCTCTATCGCGACGCGCCCGAGGCCCAGGACGCCAAGGCGGCGGGCGCCGACATCGTCCAGGGCTTCCTGCGCGAGGCGCTGCCTAGAGTCTCGGAGACCCGGCGGGTCCTGGCCGGCGACCTGATCAAGGCCACGCTCAGCCAGGTGGGCAAGGACTTCTCGGAAACGCCGCGAACGGAGGCCGAGATCGCGGCCTACAGCGACGCCATGGCCGACATGTTCCAGGCCTATCTGCGGGCGCTGGAGGCTGGCGCGGCGTAGACGCCGAGGGGCCGCCCTCGTCCTTCGACAGGCTCAGGATGAGGGCTAGTGGTGAGGCGATTCAGTAGAAATCCTCATCCTGAGCTTGTCGAAGGACGAGGTTTTCGCCCCGCGCACCCTACCGCCGCTCCAGCGCGATCCGTACGCCGAACGCCACGAACACGCCGCCGGTCACCCGGTCCAGCCACTTGACCACGCCGGGCCTGCGCAGGGCCTTGGCGATCGGCGCGGTGGCCAGGATCAGGCCGCCGGCCCAGGCCAGGCCCATGACCACGTGCATCGACGCCAGCAGCAGGCCGAAGGCGGCGGGGCTGGCGTCGGCGGGGATGAACTGCGGCAGGAACGACACGTAGAACACCCCGACCTTGGGATTCAGCAGGTTGTTCCAGAAGCCCTTGGCCAGCGCCGCGGCCAGGCCGCCGGCCGGCGGAGCATCGCCCGCGCCGGTGTCGAAGGCGGCGCGCGGCTCGCGCAGCAGGCCAATGCCCAGCCAGACCAGATAGGCCGCGCCCGCCCACTTCAGGATCGTGTAGGCGGCGTGCGACGCCACCAGCAGGGCGCCGGCCCCGAACGCCGCCGCCGCGCCCCAGGCCAGGCAGCCCAGGCCGATCCCGACGGCCACGGCGCTCGCGCGCCGCCAGCCCTCGGCGGCGGCCGTGCGCAGCACCAGGGCGGTGTCCAGGCCCGGCGTGATGGTCAGCAGGCCGGCGGCCACGGCGAAGGCGATCAGGGACTGGGCGGTGGTCATGCCGACCTTGTCCGCCGCGCCCCGGCTCGACGCAAGCGCTCAGCCCGCGATGCGGCCGATGGCGGCGGCGATCGCCTGCCAGGCCGGCGATTCGGCGACGGGGACCTGGGTCAAGTGCAGCACCAGCATGGCCGCTCCGCCGATCAGATAGACCGGATGAGGACGTCCGCGCGTGCGCCAGTCGACCCACATCGCCAGGAACAGCAGCAGGTCGCCGAGCAGGGCCGGCGGGACGGCCACGAAGACCGGCGGCGCGCCCACCAGGGGCAGGCCGGGCGGCGGGGTTGGCGGCGGCCCGCCGTGCGGGGCCAGGAAGGTCAGGAACCAGCGGGCGATCGGCGCGCCCAGCATCGAGATCGTGGCCAGCAGCAGCAGGCGCTTGTGGGTCTCCGGCCGCCTGATGTTGACGATCGCCAGGATGAAAAGCACGGCGAAGAAGCCGATCCCGCCCATGCTGACCCAGGCGAAGGCGCGCACGTGATGGGCCAGGCCCTCGGGCTGGCCGGGCAGCGAGGCCTGGGCGACCCGCAGCGAGACGACGGCGGTGACCACGAACACCATGGCGGTGGCGATGGCCACGCCCAGCATGCCCCAGGTGCGGTGGGCGACGGTCTTGCCCTGGGCCACCAGCCAGGTCTGGGTGCAGAACAGCGCCATCCACGAGAACAGCACCAGGCCGTGGATATGAACCAGGGGCTCGGCCCTGAACCGGCCCTGGGCCATGGGCAGGAAATAGGTCGGCATGAAGCCGAGCACCGCGATGGCCAGGCAGGTCAACGCCATGGCGAAATAGAATTGGTGCGAGGCGTTGGCCTTCGCACCGGTTCGCAAAGCCGCTTCGGTCATGTGTCGCGCCCCCGTCAGTCCCCAGGACGACGATGCCACAGATCCCGTCGCCTGTAACGCCAGCGTACCCGCGTTCTTCGACCGCCGGTCTTCACGCGATCTGCACGTTCCCTGGCCGCCGGCTCGATGCGGGCCGGGCAGGCTGGCGGGATGAGAAGAGCCCTAAGCCTCGCGCTCGACCAGCGCGTCGTTCTCCCAGACGCGGTAGAAGCACGAGCGGAAGCCCACGTGGCAGGCGCCGCCGTCGCCTTGCGGCCGGACCTTGATCAGCACGGCGTCCTGGTCGCAGTCGATCCGCAGCTCGGTGACGACCTGCAGCTGGCCGCTGGTCTCGCCCTTCTTCCACAGGCTGTTACGCGAGCGGCTGAAATAGTGGGCGATCCCGGTGTCCAGGGTCAGCTTCAGGGCCTCGTCGTTCATCCAGGCGAACATCAGGATCTCGCCGGTGTCGGCGTGTTGGGCGATGGCGGCGACCAGGCCGCCGGCGTCGAAGCGCGGCGTGATCGCGGCGCCGCGCTCCAGGGCGGTCTTGTCGGCGGCGGGCGGGAAGATCTGCGACGTCATGGGACGACATATGGCGCCCCCTCGCCGGGCGTCAAAGCTTGGATCAAGAACCAGGTCGCGGCCCTGGACGCCTGGGCGAGGCCGTGGGCCGAGCGCGCGCGCCTCAACGGCTGGGCCTACGAGTTCCTGCTGTTCGGCCTCAAACAGGCCTGGGCCTGCCTGTTCGGCGGGCTGATGCTGGCCCTGATCGTCGGCACGCACCCGTGGTGGCCCTCTGCAGCGCCGCTAGCGCGCTACGACGTCCTCGTCCTCGCCGCCCTGACCATCCAGGTCGCCTTGCTGGCCCTGAGGCTGGAGCGCTGGGACGAGGCGGCGGTGATCGCGGTCTTCCATGTCGTCGGCACCGTCATGGAGGTGTTCAAGACCGCCCACGGTTCGTGGATCTATCCGGAGCCCGGCCTGCTGAAGATCGGCGGCGTGCCGCTGTTCAGCGGCTTCATGTACGCCTGCATCGGCAGCTACATCGCCCGCGTCTGGCGGCTGATGGACTTCCGCTTCGTACGTTACCCGCCCGCCTGGACGACCTGGACCTTGGCGGTTCTGGCCTACCTGAACTTCTTCACCCACCACTATGGGCCCGACATCCGGATCGGCCTGTTCGCGGCGTCCGTCCTGCTGTTCGGTCGCACCTGGGTGACGTTCACGCCCGACCGGACGCCGCGCCGCATGCCGCTGCTGCTGGGCTTCGGACTGGTCGCCCTGTTCATCTGGTTCGCGGAGAACCTGGGCACGCTGGCCGGCGCCTGGGCCTATCCCAGCCAGCGCCACGGCTGGACCCTGGTGTCGCCCGCCAAGCTGGGCGCCTGGTACCTGCTGATGCTGCTCAGCTACGTCCTGGTGACCGCGGTGCATCGGCCGAGGCGGGCGTGATGACCTGTCGATCAGGTTTCGAAGATCGTCCGTATGACACCGAGCAAGGTTTCGAGATCGTCGGCGGCCAGCGCGCCCAGCTTCTTGCGCAGGCGGCGGCGATCAATGGAACGCATCTGATCCGGCACGATCAGGCCATCCTTGCCGTTGAACACCACCGGCACGCGGAACGACGTGGCCCAGCCGCCGGTGGTCATCGGCGCGACCAGGATCGTCCGCACGACCTTGTTCAGTTCGTCGGGCGAGATGACGACGCACGGTCGGGTCTTCTGGATTTCGTGGCCGACGGTCGGATCGAAGTTGGCGAGCCAGACCTCTCCCCGGGTCACCATTCGCCGTCCCATTCCTCGTCGTCGAAATCATTGCCGAATTCTGGCCAGACGAGCCCGTCGGCGCCGGCTTCCGCCATCGCGCGGGCTTCTTCTTCCCAGCCGTCGCGCGGATGCTTTTTCGGTGCCGCCACGATGATGATGCGGTCGTCTTCCATCGTCACGTCCACGGGATCGCCCGCCTCCGCGCCGATACTGGCGAGGAAGGGCTTGGGTAGGATCACCCCGGCCGAATTGCCGATCTTGCGCACCGAGGATCGCATGAGGCCGTCTCCGTTAGAACGGAGTTATAACATTCTTTGGCCGCTACTTCCAGATCGGCTTGCCGTCCCCCGGCAACCCCAGCCGCGCCCACTTCTCGCTGACCGCGTCGATCACGCTCTGGTCCATGCGGATCTCGTTTCCCCATTCGCGATGAGTCTCGGGCGGCAGCTTGTCGGTGGCGTCCAGGCCGATCTTGCTGCCCAGGCCGCTCTCGGGGCTGGCGAAGTCGAGATAGTCGATGGGGGTGTTCTCGATCACCGTGATGTCCCGGGCCGGGTCCATCTTGGTGCTGATCGCCCACATCACGTCCTTCCAGTCGCGGGCGTTGATGTCGTGGTCCACGACGATCACCCACTTGGTGTACATGAACTGGCGCAGATAGCTCCAGACGCCCAGCATCACCCGCTTGGCGTGGCCCGGATAGGCCTTCTTCATCGACACCACGGCGATGCGGTAGCTGCAGCCCTCGGGCGGCAGCCAGAAGTCGACGATCTCGGGGAACTGCTGGCGGATCAGCGGGATGAACACCTCGTTCAAGGCTTCTCCGAGCACGGACGGTTCGTCCGGCGGTCGCCCCGTGAAGGTGGTCAGGTAGATCGGGTTCTTCCTCATGGTGATCGCGGTCACCTGGAAGATCGGGAACGTCTCGACGCTGTTGTAGTAGCCGGTGTGGTCGCCGTAGGGGCCCTCGTCGGCATATTCGTCGAGCAGGACGTGGCCTTCGAGCACGATCTCGGCGTGGGCGGGGACCATCAGAGGCACGGTCTTGGCCGGGACCAGGTCGACCTTGGCGCCGCGCAGCAGGCCGGCGAACTGGTATTCGCTCAGGGTGTCGGGCACCGGCGTCACGGCGGCCAGGATGGTGCCCGGATCGGCGCCCAGCACGGCGCAGGCGGGCAGGGGCTCGCGGTTGCCCGCCTTCTTGTGGCGGGCGTAGTGCTGGGCCCCGCCGCGGTGGGCCAGCCAGCGCATGATGCAGCGGTCCTTGGAAAGCACCTGCATCCGGTAGATGCCCAGGTTGAAGTCGTCCTCGCGGTCCTTGCCCGGGCCCTTGGTGACCACCAGCGGCCAGGTGATCAGCGGCGCCGGCTCGCCCGGCCAGCAGGTCTGGACCGGCAGCCTGGTCAGGTCGATCTGGTCGCCGGTCAGCACCACCTCCTGCACCGGGGCCTTCTTCACCGTGCCCGGCCGCATGGCCATCACGGTCTTGGCGAGGGGCAGCATGTCCAGGGCGTCCTTCAGGCCCTTGGGCGGCTGGGGCTGGCGCAGGAAGGCCAACAGCTCGCCGACCTCGCGCAGCTCGCCGGCCGTGGTGCGCGGCTCGCCGCCCAGGGTGACGCCCATGGCCACGCGCTTGACCGTGCCGAACAGGTTGGCCAGGGCCGGCATGGGCGAGCGCGACCCGTCGGGCAGCACGACGTTCTCGAACAGCACCGCCGGCCCGCCCGTGGCCAGCAGGCGCGTCTGGATCTCGGTCATCTCCAGCACGGTCGACACCGGCTCGGTCACCCGCACCAGCTCGCCCTTCGCCTCGAGGACGTCGATGAATTCGCGCAAACTGCGATAGGCCATGGTTCGCTCCGGGGGTCCGGAGGACCCCGACCCTGCAAAGGAGCGCGACGGTCGCCGAAACCGGATTCCGCTTTCGGCCGTCGCGCTCAGGACGGCGCGGAACCTACTCGTTTTTACCGGGCTGGCTACGGCGAGTTGAACGCCTCGCTCAGGACGGCGCGTAGACGCGCCACGTGCTGGGGCGTCATTTCGCCCAGCGGACCTCGCCGGTCCCGTGGAAGATGGGCCGCCGGATCGCCATGCGTCTCGAAGACGAAGTGGTCGAACATCTCGCGCCAGACCTCGCGTTCGACCGGCGGCAGGCCCCGCACGCTGGCCATGGCGTGGACCAGGGCGGTCAAGGGCGGGCCCAGCAGGGCCGGTGTCTCGCTCCACCAGTAATTGATCAGCACCGTGAAGGGATCGAGGGACTCGACATTATGGAACCAGCAATAGGGAATGTAGATCGCGTCGCCGGGCTCCAGTTCGGCGACCTCGGCCGCCGCCAGGGCGGTCGCATAGGCGGGGTAGCGGTCCAGGTCGGGCCGCGCCACGTCCACCAGGCTGACGGGCGGCCCCGCCGGCGTGAAGTCGAACGGCCCCAGATAGAGGTTCTTCAACTGGTCTGGCGGAAACAGGGTGAAGCGTCGCCGGCCGGCCACGGCGCAGGCGATGTTGTAGCTCATGTCGAAATGGGTGGCCGTGGTGATGGCGTTGCCGATCCAGATGCGCGGCGCGACCTCGGGGCCGACCAGGGCCAGCCGATTGGCCTCGGCGAAGCCCGGCAGGAGGCCCGGCGTCGGCGTCGACTGGACCGCGATGGCGGGCGGCCGGACGACGGGCCTCAGCTCCAGCAGCGCGGCCAACGCCCGGGCCAATGGCATGTCGTCACGTTCAAAGTTCAGGCCGCGCAGATCCGGGCTGTAAAAGAACCGTCCGTCGATGTTGGCGCTGGCGCTCAACACATTGACCGGCGCGCCGCTGTCCATCGCGTCCAGATAGGCGACCAGCGCCTCGTCCGACCGGCGGCCAGCGACGACGGCGGGCCAGTCGGCGACCAGGCCCTTGAGGATGGCGGGTTTGCCGGCCGGCAGGATCTCGTTACGAAACCGCCCGGCGTCGACGTCGTAATAATGTGGGGTCCGGGGGAGAGAGGACGTCGACAAGCTGCGGCTCCTGGGCGGTCGCCTTCTCGTAGAGCAAGGTTCGGCCGCGCCGCAAGCTCGACCCTAGGCGCCGGTCGCCGCACATGCTCCTGTCGTCGGTGGATCGCCAAGGTTGTGAGGGACCGGTCATGACAGAGGCTTCTTTCGGCGCTCCGCTCGACGTCAGCGATTCCCGCGCCGTCCGGCGGGCGACGATCCTCCGCCTGGCGACCGGCCTGGTGCAGGGCCTGCTGCTGTACGGCCTTTACCAGGCCGACCAGTCCAAGGTCTGGCCCGCCACCCAGCGCGAGCTCTACGGCGCCTTGCTGCTGGTCGTCCTGTTCACGCCGTTCGTGGTGCTGGCCGGAGTTTCGGCCCTGCGCTGGCGCACCCTGGCGGCTTGGAAGGGCGTGGCGGCCGTCGTCGCCGCCGGCCTCGGCGCCTATGGCGTGTGGAGCGGCGACCCGGTCGCCAGGGGCGTCGACGCCCTGGGGCCGCAGACCTTCTTCGCCGTCGCCGCCCTGGTTTTCATCGGCCATCACCTGGTCCAGCCGGCCGACATGGAGCGGCGGCGGATCGCGCGATACCCGACCTATTTCGACGTCACCTGGAAGCACGGGGTGCAGGGCGCGCTGTCGCTAGGCTTCACCGGCGCCTTCTGGCTGCTGCTGTTCCTGGCCGCGGCCCTGTTCAAGCTGATCGGCGTCGAGGCCATCGACACGCTGATCAAGCACGAGTGGTTCAGCTTCCCGGCCACCACCGTGATGTTCGCCGCCGCCGTCCAGCTGACCGACGTGCGCGCCAACCTGGTGCGCGGCGTGCGGACCGTGGCCCTGACCCTGCTGGCCTGGCTGCTGCCGCTGATGGCCCTGATCGCCGCGGCCTTCCTGCTGACCCTGCCGTTCACCGGGCTGGAGCCGCTGTGGAAGACCAAGAGCGCCACCGCCATCCTGCTGACCGCCGACGCCTTCCTGATCCTGCTGGCCAACGCCGCCTACCAGGACGGGACCGAGACGACCGCCGTGGTGCTGAAATGGGCCGCGCGGCTGGCGGGCGTGCTGCTGGTCCCGATCACCGTGCTGGCGGCCTATGGCCTGAGCCTGCGGATCGGCCAGTACGGCCTCAGCCCCGACCGGATCATCGCCGCCGCCTGCGTGCTGGTCGCGGCGGGTTATGCGGTCGGCTACGCGGTCGCCGCCGTGCGGCCGGGGGCCTGGATGAAGGCGCTGGAGACCACCAACATCGCCATGGCCTTCGTGGTCATCGCCGTGCTGCTGGCCCTGTGCACGCCGCTGGCGGATCCGAGGCGGCTGTCGGTGAACGATCAGATGATGAGGTTGGAGAAGGGGAAGGTGAAGGCGGCCGACTTCGACTTCCGCTTCCTGCGCTTCCAGGCCGGGCGCTTTGGCCAAGCGGCGTTCGAGACCCTGAAGCGCAGTGGCAGGGTCGAAGTCCGCGAGGGCGCGCGGGTGGCGGCGATGCTCGAGAGCCGCTACGAGCGACCGAAGACCGAGGTCGCCGAAAGCCCGGCAGGCCGCAACATGAAGATCCTTGCCAAGACGGAGATGCTGCCAGCCGGAACTGTCCTGCCCGACGACTTCGAACGGCAGTTCTCGGCGCCTGGCTCGATCCCATTGGGCGCCTGCTCGCCCTTCACCGATGACTGGTGCATCGCCACGCGCCGCCAGATCGATGGCGAGGGCGAGCCCGAACTCCTGCTGTCAGACGGGGGAAGCGTCGTGGTCTATCGCCGGGCTTCCAGTGGACGGTGGGAGGAATACGGCGTTGCGGAACTGTCGGCGTGCCCGAGGTTCAACATTCGGGATGTCTTCGCGAGCGAACGCCTCAAGGCCCTACCGCCGTCGTTGCCGGATCTGGAGATTGCGGGCGAAACCTATCACCTGACGCTTGGCCCGATGGGCTGCGAACCCAAGGCGCCGCCGCCGGCTGTGCTGGCCCCACTGCCGAAGGCCACCGACGCGGGGCCGCGATAGAGCCCTAACCCACCCCCTCGCTGACCGCATTGAGCAGCGCATACACCCCGCCGGCGCCGTGCGAACCGTGGGGGGACACGCCGCGAGGGCATGTCCCCGGCCTCAGCCCACGCCCTCGCTGACCGCGTTGAGCCGCGCATACACCCCGCCCGCCGCCTTCAGCTCGCCGTGCCGGCCTTCCTCGACCACGCGGCCGTTCTGGAACACCAGGATGCGGTCGGCGCCGCGCACGGTCGACAGGCGGTGGGCGATGACGATCGTGGTGCGGCCGGCCATCAGGGCCTCGGCGGCTTCCTGCACCTGGCCCTCGGTCTCGACGTCGAGCGAGGAGGTGGCCTCGTCCATCACCAGGATCGGGGCGTCGGTCAGGAAGGCGCGGGCGATGGCCACGCGCTGGCGCTCGCCGCCCGACAGCTTGATCCCGCGCTCGCCGACCAGGGTGTCGTAGCCCTGGGGCAGGCGCAGGATGAACTCGTGGGCGCGGGCCTTCCTGGCCGCCGAGACGATCTCCTCGTCGCTGGCGTCGGGACGGCCATAGGCGATGTTCTCACGCAAGGTGCGGTGGAACAGGGCCGGGTCCTGCGGCACCACGGCGATGGCGCGGCGCAGGGACCCTTGCGTCACCTGGGCGACGTCCTGGCCGTCGATGACGATCCGCCCGCCCTGCAGGTCGTGCAGCCGCTGGACCAGCTTGACGAAGGTCGACTTGCCCGAGCCGGTCGGCCCCACCAGCGCCACCCGCTCGCCGGGCGCGATCTTCAGCGAGAAGTGGTCGTATAGCGGCGCGCCGGCCGACTTGTAGCGGAAGGTGACGTCCTCGAAGGCGATCGCCCCGGGCCCCCTGACAAAGTCCGGGGCGCCGGGCGCGTCGGCGATCTGCGGCGCCAGGCCCTCCCAGGCGGCCAGGTCCTCGGTGTCGTCCAGGCCCTTCTGCAGCATGCGGATGTTCTCGCCCATGTTGCGCAGGTAGCCGCTCATCAGCATGAAGGCGGTGATGGCGAAGGCCACGTCGCCGGGCGTCGCGGTCCCCCTGGCCCAGGCGTGGATCATCGCCGCCGTCAGCCCGCCCTGCAGCAGCACCAGCAGCAGGTTCTGGCCGAGCCAGACATTGGTGAACTTGTGCCAGGTGACCATCACCGCCTCGCGCCAGGCGGCGGTGACCTCCGCCACGCGGGCGCTCTCGCGGGCCTCGGCCCCGAAGCTCTTGACGGTGGGGTTGGAGGTCACCGCGTCGGCCAGGCTGCCGCCGATCTTCGAATCCAGGGCGTTGGACTTCAGGTTGGCGGGCCGCACGTAGCGGGTGGTGACCACCAGGTTGACGGTGATGTAGGCGGCGACCACGACCAGGGCGACGATCCCGGCCAGGGGCTGGCGCAGCAGCAGCATCACCGACAGCCCGACCAGCACGATCAGGCTGGGGGCCAGCCAGATGGTCACCGCGTCGGTCACGCTGTCATAGCCCCACATGGCGCGGGTCAGCTTGCGCACCGTGGCGCCGGCGAAGCTGTCGGCGTGCCAGTCGGACGAGAAGGCCTGGACGCGGGCGTAGCCCTCGTTGGTCATCTCCTCCATGTTGCGGGCGGCCAGGGGGATCCAGAACCGCATGGCCAGGTTGCGGATCAGCGAAAAGCCCAGATAGACCCCGACGAAGGCCGCCCAGGCGCCCCAGGCCGCGTCGATCGCCGACGGGCCCTTGGTGATCGTGTCGATCAGCCGGCCCGAGGCCCAGGGCAGGGCCAGGTCGAAGCAGATCGCCGCCAGGGTCAGGCCGACGCCGGCGAAGAACAGGCCCTTCCGGCGCAGCCAGAAGCGCGCGATGAAGCCCAGCACCTTGGCGTTGCTCAGGGCGCGTCGTGGGGCGCCGGTCTCGTCCTCGTCGATCTGGTCGGTCATGATGCGGGACAGATAGGCGCTCCGCACGCTCGGCGCGAGCGGCGGCTTAAGCCTGTTTCGAACCGTGGCTTCGGCGCCGCCCGCCGCCGAACGGCCGCCAGCGCAGGTACCAGCGGATGGCCGGCCCGACGATCGGGGTGCGCAGCAGCGGCCGCACCGCGTGAGGCCGGGTCTTCAGGAAGCACATCACCGCGCCGATCCAGAACACCGTGGTCGGCAGCCCCGGCGTGACGATGCCCACCGCCCCGATCGCCACCAGCGCCGCGCCCAGCCCGTCCAGCGCCCAGTGGACCGGACGGGACAGGCGCTTGCGGGGCGGGCGGGGAGCGGCGGTCATCGCGCTGGACTGTGGGGGATCAAGCGCGAAACGGGAAGACGGCTTTCTCGTCGCCGCTATTCAGGAAGGAACTGACGCTCTGTCCGAAATATCCTTCCCTCCCCCTTGTGGGGAGGGTGGCCCGCGTAGCGGGTCGGGTGGGGGATCGGTACAGGGTGCTGGACAGGGCTGGACCGCTGGCTCAGCAGGCCCCCACCCGACCCTGGCGCTGCCAGGGCCACCCTCCCCACGAGGGGAGGGAAGGGACTTATGCTCGGCGTTCGAGGAGCAAAGTCCCGCGATTTCAAGGGCCTAAACTTTCTCGACCCGATTTTGTCCCCACCCCTTCAAACCACCCGTATCCTGATCTCACCTGAGAGCATGGGGAGGGCGCACGTACGGCGACCGATGCGGCTTTCAGGGGTGGACGAGCGGGAAGGCCCTGTCCGCCGTGCTTCTTCGGAAGCGTCCAGGTCGGTTCGGAGCAGGTTCGCCTCAGTCGCGACGAAACTCCGGCGCCCGGATAGGCGGATAGGGCCAGTTAAAAATCCGCGACCCGAAGGCTTCCGGATAACGGCTCCGCGCGAAGCGCCTGCACTTCGTCGAAACGGTACACATAACTGCAAATCATCCGGGCGAGGCCCGGGCGCTTCGCACCCTTCCCATTCGCTCAGCGGGTTTCCGCATGAGGCGGCGAAGTCGTGTCTCCACGACCTTCCCAAAATCATATCGACATGCACCTTCCGGCGGGCCCGAAAACCTCGTCCTTCGACAAGCTCAGGATGAGGTTTTCTACGGCTCGGTCTGCAAATTGGTCCTCATCCTGAGCCTGTCGAAGGACGAGGACCACGCACGGCGTTGGAGGTCGAACCTAGGCGAACCGCAGGTGGCTCAGGGTGTCGCCGCGCAGGCTGGCGCGGATGCGGCCGCCGAACTTGGCGCCCGAGGTCAGCCGACCGACCATGTCGTCGTCGCCGGCCCGGTCGAAGGCCCGGGCCGCCGCGGTCCACAGGGCGGTGGTCACCGGATGCGGCGCCACGACGCCGGCGGCCAAGCCGAGGACCAGCAGGGCCCAGGCTTCCATGCGGTCGACCAGGAGAGCGAGGGACGGACGGGTCATCGGAAGCCTTTCGGAACGGAAGGAGGAGGGCCGCCGCCCCGGGGGAAAAGACGGCGACCCTCCTCGGTGCGCGAAACGACTGGAGGGGGCCGCCGTTCCGCTGAACACACCTTGGCCGACCCAGTTTGATCAATCCAATCGATCGTTTTTAGCCGCGAGATCGGAAAGATCTATGTTGGCGTTTCGGGCATGGTTGCGCGAGGCGGGAGCCGGGGGCTAAGCCTTGGCCATGAGCGCTCCCGACACCGCCATCCTGCCCGACGCCGCCGCCGGCAACTGGGTCGACCGCCATGCGCCGCCGGCCCTGCGGCCCTGGCTGAAGCTGGGCCGGTTCGACCGGCCGGCGGGGATCTGGCTGCTGATGCTGCCCGGCTGGCAGGGCATCGCCCTGGCCGCGGCCGGCCAGGGCCAGTGGCCCAACCCGTGGCTGCTGGTCGCCTTCTTCGTCGGCGCGGCCCTGATGCGGGCGGCCGGCTGCGCCTTCAACGACATCGTCGACCGCGACTTCGACGCCCAGGTCACCCGCACCGCCATGCGCCCCATTCCCGCCGGCCTGATCAGCGTCAAGCAGGCCTGGGCGTTCGTGATCGGCTGCTGCCTGGTCAGCTTCGGGATCCTGGTCTGCCTGGGCTGGCTGGCCATCGGCCTGGGCGTCGCCTCGCTGGCCCTGGTGGCCGCCTATCCGTTCATGAAGCGCATCACCTGGTGGCCCCAGGCCTGGCTGGGCCTGACCTTCAACTGGGGCGCGCTGCTGGGCTATGCGGCGGCTGCCCATCGGCTGGATTGGTCGGCGGCGCTGCTCTACGCCTCGGGCCTTTTCTGGACCCTGGGCTACGACACGATCTACGCCATCCAGGACATCGAGGACGACGCCCTGGCCGGGGTGAAGTCCTCGACCCGCCGGCTGGGGGCGCACGTGCAGAAGGGCGTGCTAGCCTTCTACATCGCCTGCTTCGTGCTGGTGATCGCGGCGGCCTGGGTCGGGGGGCTGGGGCCGCTGTTCCTGCCCCTGGCGGCCCTGGTCGCCGTCCACCTGTCGCGCCAGGCGGCCCGGGTGCGGATCGACGACCCGGCCGGGGCCCTGGCCCTGTTCAAGTCCAACGCCCAGGTTGGCTTCGTGCTGTTCCTGGCCCTGGCTGCGGGGATGTGGAAGCCGCCGGGACTGTAGGGAACGGAGAGGGCGCGACGCGCTTCAGAACGGTCCGTTGCGATAGATCCGCTCCATGCTCCGTTCCAGCTCGCCCAGCCGGCGGTCATAGGCTCGGTTCAGGCAGGCGCGATTGGCGCCGCAGCCCCGGCGGTCGCGCAGCCACTGCTGCTGGGCGTCGATCAGCGCGCCGCGGCCGCCCATGGCCAGGGTGCGCCGGTTGACCTCGTAGAGCACCGACATCTTCACGTCCTTGTCGTTCAGGGCGGTGCTGGCGCAGACCGCCTTCTCATCGGGAGCCCGGGCGCGATTGCAGTCGAAGCTGGCGGCCCGGGACAGGGTCGGAGCGGCCGCGACGGGCAGGGCGAGGGCCAGGGCGAGGGCGGTCAGGATCAGGCGCATGAAGGGTCTCCGAAAGCAGCGTGACGTCGGGTCATCCTGTAAGCCGGACGCTGAACGTGGCATGATCGTTCCATGGCCGTCGCGTCCCGCATCAAGCCGCAGGAGCTGTTCACGCCGCAGGAATGGGCGCCGCTGTCGGCGCGCTCGTCGTGGCGGGGCCTGCTGATGGTCGCCCACGCCTGGGCGGTGATCGTCGCGGCCGGGGCGGCGTTCGTGCTCTGGCCCAATCCGCTCACCTACCTGCTGGCGGTGATGCTGATCGGGGCCCGCCAGCTGGGCCTGGCCATCCTGATGCACGAGGCCGCCCACGGCGGGCTGCACCCGAACCTGAAGGTCAACGACTGGGTCGGTGAATGGCTGTGCGCGGCGCCGGTCGGCGCGTCGCTGGCCAAGTACCGGCCCTATCACCTGACCCACCACAAGTACGCCCAGCAGGCCGAGGATCCGGACCTGGTGCTGTCGGCGCCGTTCCCGACCACCCGCGCCTCGCTGCGCCGCAAGATCGTCCGCGACCTGACCGGCCAGACCTTCTTCAAGCAGCGGTTCGGCCCGCTGCTGGGCAAGCTGAAGGGCGACCAGCCGAAGGGCGCGATCTTCAGCGGCGAGGTGGGGCGGCAGGCGCCGTTCCTGCTGTGGAACCTGGGCCTGCTGGTCGCCCTGAGCGCCATCGGCCTGTGGTGGGCCTGGCTGGCCCTGTGGATCGCGCCGATGGCGACCTGGTTCCCGCTGGTCACCCGGCTGCGCAACATCGCCGAGCACGCCCTGGTGGCCAAGGACGAGCCCGACCCGTTCCGCCACGCCCGCACCACCCGGGCCAACTGGCTCGAGCGGGCCCTGATCGCGCCCTACCACGTCAACTTCCACGCCGAGCACCACCTGTTCATGCACATGCCGTGCTGGAACCTGCCCAAGGCCCACCGGCTGCTGGCGGCCAAGGGCCGGACCGAAGGCATGCTGACCGCGCCAGGCTACCTGTCGGTGCTGAAGGCGGCGTCCAGCCGGTCGCCGGCCTAGGGACTAGGACCGGGCCGTGCTCTAAGCCGCCCATGATCGAAGCCTCCCTCGCCGGCCGCCGCGCCTTCATCCTGGAGAACACGCGGCTCCAGGCCCCGCCGCACACGCCGGAACTGCAACTGCACCTGGCCGACGAGATCACCCCGATCTGGACGCTGACCGAGGAGGCCCTGGCCGAAATCGGCCTGCCGCCGCCGTTCTGGGCCTTCGCCTGGGCCGGCGGCCAGGCCCTGGCCCGCTACGTCCTCGACCATCCCGAGGTCGTGGCCGGAAAGCGGGTGATCGACTTCGCGTCCGGTTCGGGCCTGGTGGCGATCGCGGCGATGAAGGCCGGGGCGGCCAGCGTGCTAGCCGCCGACATCGACGTGTTCTGCGAGGCGGCGATCGGCCTCAACGCCGCGGCCAACGGCGTCGAGGTCGCCTTCACCGAAGTCGACCTGCTGGACGCCCCGCCGCCGCCGGCCGACGTGCTGCTGGCCGGCGACATCTGCTACGAGCGGCCGATGGCGGAAGCCGTCATGGCCTGGCTGGGCCTGGGTCGGGCGGCCGGGGCGACCGTGCTGGTCGGCGATCCGGGCCGCACCTACTTCCCCAAGGAAGGCCTGGTGAAGCTGGCCGAATACCAGGTGCCGACCACCCGCGAGCTGGAGGACATGGCGGTCAAGCGCACCAGCGTCTGGACTCTGCCTTGACGGCGATCTAGAACATAAGAAGAACAAGTGAAGGGCCGCGACCATGCGCGAAGACGGCAAGATCGACTACATCGAATGGCCCGCCAGCGACCTGCCGGCCACCAAGGCCTTCTACGCCACGGCCTTCGGCTGGGCCTTCACCGACTATGGTCCGGACTATGCGGCCTTCGAGGGGCAGGGCGCGGACGGCGGGTTCTGTACGCCGCAGGAGGGCTCGACCGACCGGCCGCTGGTGGTGCTCTACGCCCATGACATCGAGGCCATGCTGGCCAAGGTGACGGCGGCCGGCGGCGTGGTCACCCGGCCGATCTTCAGCTTCCCCGGCGGCCGCCGGTTTCACTTCACCGACCCGTCCGGCAACGAGCTGGCGGTGTGGAGCGAGGGTTAGGCGCGGCCGGGGACATGCCCTTGCGGCGTGTCCCCATGTGCGAGCGCCGAGCCTGCCGATGGGGACACGCCGCAAGGGCATGTCCCCGAGCGTTGTCGCACCGAAAAACCGTCACGAAACCGCGATAGATCCGTCACCGGACGATCTACGGGGCGAACGACGGTGGACCAGGCCAGGACCTGCGGCGATTGCGGGATGTGCTGCAAGCTGATGGGCGTGGCCGCCATCGGCAAGGCGCCGCACGCCTGGTGCGGCCACTATCGCAAGGGCGTCGGCTGCGGGATCTACGCCGACCGGCCCCAGGCCTGCGCCGACTACGCCTGCTACTGGCTGAACGCGCCCAACCTGGACGACCGCTGGCGGCCGGACCGCGCGCGCTTCGTGCTGCATCGCGAGGACGAAGGCCGGACCCTGGTGGTCGAGGTCGATCCGGCCGCCCCCGACGCCTGGCGCAAGGCGCCGTTCCACGAAACCTTCAAGGCCTGGGCGGCGCGGGGCGCGGCCCAGGGCCTGACCCTCAACGTCCTGGTGGGGCGGCGCGGCTACACGATCCTGCCCGACCGCGACATCGACCAGGGCCTGGTGCGCGAGATCCCGGCATGAGCCAAGCGACCCCCGACCTCTCCCCCGCGCCGGCCAAGTCGTGCGGCGACTGCGGCATGTGTTGCAAGGTCCTGCACATCGGCGAGCTGGCCAAGCCGGCCGGCCAATGGTGCGGGGTGTTCCGCAAGGGCTCGGGCTGCGGCGACTACGAGGCCCGCCCTCAGGCTTGCCGGGGCTTCCACTGCCTGTGGCTGACCTCCGAGAAGCTGGACGCCGCCTGGCGGCCCGACAAGGCCAGCTTCCTGATGTACCCCGACCGCGACGGCAAGCGGCTGAACGTCGTGGTCGATCCGGGCAAGCCGGCCGCCTGGCGGCGCGAGCCCTACTATTCACGGCTGAAGGCCATGTCGCAGCGGGCCCTCGACGGCTACGAGCTGCTGATCTGCATCGGCGACCGCCGGGTGGTGATGTTCCCCACCGAGGACGTCGACCTGGGCGTCCTGAACCCCGACCACAAGCTGGTCAGCGGCTATGTCGACAAGGATGGCGGCAAGGTCCCGTTCGCCATGGTGCTCAGCGACGCCTGACGTGCTCTAGGCGGACAGCTCGTCGTCGAACGCCGCCTCGTCCAGGGCCAGCTCGCCCGCGCCCAATTCACCCGAAAGCGCCAGCTTGACCGGCGCCCAGCCCATCCGGTGGATCGGCGAAGGGCCCAGCCTGCGAAGACCGTCCACGTGGACGGCGGCGTGATAGCCCTTGTGACCGGCGAAACCGTAGCCCGGATAGACCGCGTCCATGTCGACCATGATCCGGTCGCGGGCCTCCTTGGCCAGGATCGAGGCGGCGGCGATGGAGCATGACAGACTGTCGCCCTTGACCACGGTCTTGATCGGGCAAGGCAGCTTGAACGCGTAGTTGCCGTCGACCAGGGCCATGGCCGGTCGGACGGAAAGGCCCTCGATCGCCCGGCGCATCGCCAGGCCGGCGGCGTGCAGGATGTTGAGTTGCTCGATCTCCTCGACGCTGGCCAGGCCCACGCACCAAGCTACCGCGACCGACTTGATCTCGATCTCCAGCGCGGCGCGCGCCTTGGCGGTCAGCTTCTTGGAGTCATCGAGGCCCCGGGGGATACGGCTCGGGTCCAGGATCACCGCCGCGGCGCTGACCGGCCCTGCCCATGGCCCGCGCCCGGCTTCGTCCACGCCGCAGACGTGGCCGGGGCCGCAGGCGGCTTCCAGCATCATATCGGGGCCCGTGCGGGCGAGGGCGGGAGACTTGGGCACGACCCGCTCATAGTCCGTTTCGGGGCGCCGGGGAAAGACCGTGCTTGCGACCCGCCGTCTGGAAACTAGGTCTCGGCCGAAAGTTTACGCACGTAAGAAATTCCTTGACGGCCCCGTCTTGTCCACGCCAGCAATTACAGATGTAAAAATGGAGGGCGGCGTGCAACGGGATCAAGCTCAAGCCTATCGGCGCGACATCGACGGACTGCGCGCCCTGGCCGTGGCGGCCATCGTGGTCCACCACGCTTTCCCGGCCGTGCTGCCCGGCGGCTTCGTCGGGGTGGACGTGTTCTTCGTGATCTCTGGCTTTCTGATCACCCGGATCCTGGTCGAGGCGCGCGACGAGAAGCGGTTCTCGTGGGGCGGGTTCTATCTGCGCCGAGCGGGGCGGATCGTGCCGGCCTATGTCTTGGTGACACTGGTCACGATGGTCCTGGCGACCTGGATCGAGATGCCGCGTCTGCTGACCCAGACCGGGGCGGCGGCCAGCGCCTCGGGCCTGTTCCTGGCCAATGTGCTGGCCGCCCAGAGCCCCGGCTATTTCGCGCCGTCGGTCCAGCAGAACCCGCTGCTCCACCTTTGGTCGCTGGGCGTGGAGGAGCAGTTCTACCTGGTCTGGCCGGCGCTGATCGGGCTGCTGTCGCTGGGCTGGCTGCGACCGGCGCGGACGGCGCTGGCTCTGGCCCTGTTGACGGCGTCGCTGGCCCTGGCCCAGGTCCTGGTGGCCGGAGGCGGCGGCGTCGCGGCCTTTTTCCATTTGCCGACCCGGGCCTGGGAGTTCCTGGCCGGTGGTGTGCTGGCCCTGGGCCTGGCGGCGCCGCCCGCCGATCGCCGCGTCGCCAACCTGGCGGCGCTCTGCGGCCTGCTGGCCATCGCCTGGAGCCTGGTCGCCCTGAGCGAAGCCAGCCCGTTCCCCGGCCTTTCCGCGGTTCCCGCCTGCCTGGGCGCGGCGCTGCTGGTGTGGAGCGGCCAGGGCGTGGCGCCCGGCGCGACGGCAATCCTGCGCGCCGCGCCGGTCGTGGCTCTCGGCCGGGTGTCGTACGCGCTCTATCTCTGGCATTGGCCGCTGCTGGTGCTGGCCGCCGATGTCGCCCAGCAGCCGCTGACGAGCGTCCAGCGCCTCGGCCTTGTCGCCCTGTCCCTCGGCCTGGCGGCCCTGACCTGGCGCTTCGTCGAGCAGCCGCTACGCCGAGGCCCGGCCGACCGCCCTTGGCGCCGCCTGGGTGGTGTCCTGCTCTTGCTGCTGGGACCCGTCGCGGCGGGCGCGGCGCTGTTCCTGGGCCAGGGCCTGCCTCAGCGCCTGTCGCCGGACGCCCGGGCCTTGGTCAGGCTGGAGGAAACCGACGTCAATCCGGCCCGGAAGGCTTGTTTCGAGCGGGCGGACGAGACCGCCCCGGAACAGTGCCGGTTCGGCGCGTCGCCCGGAAGCCGGGGTGACCAGGTCCTGGTCTGGGGCGACTCCCACGCCGACGCCGTCACCCCGGGCGTGGTCGCCTGGGCCCGGGCGAGGGATTGGAGCGTGGGCGAGGTCGCTCGGGGCGGCTGCCCGCCGCTGGCAGGCGTGCGGGTGCGGATCTTCGGTCGCCTGGACCGAGGCTGCGAAGCCTGGGCCGCCAGGACCATGGACCGGATCGCCGCCGACCGCCGGCTGACCCTGGTGGTGCTGGCCGCCCGCTGGCCGCTCTATCGCGACGCCCCGCCGTTCTACGACGTCAATTCGCCGCGCGTGGCGGTCGACACCGTAGCCCGGCCAGGCGTCCGGCCGGCGCTGTCCGCCGCTCTGACGGCGACGCTGGACGCCATCGCTCGGCGCCGGCCCGACCTGCGGGTGGTAGTGATCGGTCCCGTGCCCGAGCTCACCCTGGCCCCGCCCGAGTGCCTGGCCCAGCAGCGCCAGCTGGGCGGCCCCGCAGCGGTGTGCGCCCGGGTCGAGGCCGGTCCGCCCCTGGCCCGCGCGACGCCCGCCGAGGCGGAGATCCGCGCGGCCGTCGAGGACCGGCCGGGAGTCGCCGCGGTCTTTCCCAGCGAGACGCTATGTCTGGACGGCGGCTGCGTGGGCGTGATCGGCGGCCGCCCGATCTATTTCGACGACGACCACCTCAGCGCCTCGGGCGCGCGACGCCTGGTCCCGCCCTGGGTGGATGACAGCTGGCGGCGGCTGGCCGCGCCGCTCGGCAAGCCGATGGCTACAGCGCCGCGTTGACCACGGGGGGCGCGCGGCCGCGCAGGGCGCGGGCGTCGAGATAATCGAGCAGGGCCGCCGGCCGGTTGGTCTGGATGACCGTGACGCCGTCGTCGATCAGTCGCGCCCAGGTGCGTCGCCCGTCGGCCGCCGCGCCGCCGGCCCAGGCCCGCGTCCAGACCCCCTTCACGCCCTTGGCGGCCAAGGCGTTGCTCCACAGCCGCACCCGCGCCAGCCGGGCCGCGGCCCGGACGGCCCTGAATTCCGAGCGTCGCAGGTCGCACAGTTCGATCGCCGGAATGCGGTTCTCGGCCAGCGCCTGGCGGGTGGTGATTCCCGCCGGGTCGCGCACCCCGCGGCCGTCGGCGGCGCCGACCATCGGCATGAAGGCCAGGCCGCTATAGGCGGGCAGGTCGGCCATCGGGGCGGCGTCCGCCTCGGCCCGAGCCTTGACCAGGACCTGGCCGGCGGCCCCGCTGGCCAGCACCACCTGCGCCGCCTGTTCGGCGATCGGCTCCTTGACGTCCAGATTGACCAGGATGCGGCCCCGGGCCCGCGCCAGATATTCCTCCAGCGTCGGCGGGGCTTCGGCCAGGCCGCCATCCACGGCGCCGAGGCGCAGCATCTTGAACCGCCGCAGGCTCATCTGGGAAACCCGGCCGCGGCCGTTGGTGGTGCGGTCGACGGTGGCGTCGTGCATCACCACCAACGCGCCGTCGGCGGTGCGGCGAACGTCGATCTCGACCATGTCGACGCCCAGGGCCACGCAGCGATCCAGCGCCGCCAGCGAGTTTTCCGGCAGCGAGCCCGTCATCCCGCGCGAGGGCGCGGCCGCGTGACAAGCCCGATGCGCCACCACCAACACCCCGTCGGCCCAGTCATAGAGTCGGCCGCGCAGGTCCGTCCCCGGTCGATCGGCCGAGGGTTCGGCCAGGGCCGGTCCGGCGCAGGCGGCGAGCATGGCCGCGAACGCGGCGAGGCGTCGAAAGGGGAAGCGAGCAGGGCGCATGGTCAAGCTCTCCACTGCGCCTGTTTGACAGAGTCTCGCAACAGTAGAACGTCAGAAGCTCGACAAGGCTGTGACGAGCGCGGTGGTCGACGCCCTAGCTTATTTTCCCGCCGCGCGTCCGCGGAAGGCCGGCTTTGGCCGCGCCTTGCTCTATCGTGCGAGCTTACGGCATTCCTCGTGGCGGAAGCAGGTCGTCAGGTGGTCATTGACCAGACCCGTGGCCTGCATGAAGGCGTAGACGATCACCGGGCCGCAGTACTTGAAACCCTTGGCCTTGAGCATCTTGGCCATGTCGACCGCCAGGGGCGTCTGGGCCGGGACATCGCCGCCGGTCCAGTGGCTCTGGACCGGCTTGCCGCCGACCATGCCCCACAGCAGGGCGGAGAAGTCCTCGCCGCGCTCGCGCATGTCGCAATAGATTCGCGCGCCGGAGATCGCCGCGTCGATCTTGCCGTTCGAGCGGATGATGCCGGCGTCGGCCATCAGCCGGGCGCGGTCGGCGTCGCCGAACCGGGCTACCTTGTCGGGATCGAAATTGGCGAAGGCGGTGCGAAAGGCTTCGCGCTTGCGCAGGATGGTGATCCACGACAGCCCGGCCTGGAAACCGTCCAGCACCAGCTTTTCCCACAGGGCGCGGGAGTCATACTCCGGCACGCCCCACTCGGTGTCGTGATAGGCCTCGTAGAACGGGTCGCCGTTCATGCCCCGCCAGGTGCAGCGTTGGATCTCGGTCATGCGGCGAACTTGGCCCCATGGGTTGGAACTTTTCAAGAACATTCTTGGCGCCGATCGGCTTGCGTGATCCGAACAGCCGAGCTTGAATTCGACCTCATCCTGAGCCTGTCGAAGGACGAGGTCGTTCACGGCGGTTCAACTGGTCACGATCGCCGGAACCCAGTCCGGCCAATCGACCGTCACCGCGCGGCCGTCCACCGTCAGCGCGGCGCCCGCGACGCGGTCCAGGCGGAGCAGGGCCATGGCCCTGCCGTCGCGGCCCGACAGCACCTCGCCGGCGCGCAGGTCGCCGGCCAGCACCTCAGCGCCGAAAGCGGGGGCAGGGCCGTCGAAGGCGATCGGCAGCATGCGGTTCTTGATCGTCCCGCGCCGCTTCATGCGGCTGGTGGTCTCCTGGCCGACGAAGCAGCCCTTCTTGAAGTCGATGCCGTTCAGCAGGTCGAAATCGGCCTCGATCGGATAGGTCCTGTCGGTCCCCCAGTCGGCCGGACCGGGGACGCCCAGCGTCAGGCGACGGGCGTCGTAGTCGTCCTCGGTGGCGGTGGCCGCGACGTCGAGGCCATAGGCCCGCCCGCCCAGCGCGGGCAGGCGGGGATCGGCGAACCATCCCGCTTCCATCTCGTCGACATGGGCCGGGAAGTTCGCGAGGACGGCCGAGTTCGACGCCACCAGCTCCACCTTGGCCCGCAGCTTGTACATGGTCAGGCGCGCCAAGATAGCGTCGCCGTGTTCGGCCGCGACGTCCAGCAGCAGTCCGTCTTCATCCGCCGCCACGAACAGGTCGTACAGCAGCCGCCCCTGCGGGGTCAGCAGGCCGGAGAACCGCAGCTCGCCCGGCGCGAGGGTCTCGATCTCCTGGCTCAACAGGCCGTTGAGGAAGGTCTTGGCGTCGGGACCGGTCACGGCGATGACGGCGCGGCTGTCGAGGCGGGCGATGCGGGGCGTGCTCATGCCTGCACATGTGGCAAGGCGGACGCACCCGCGCCAGTCCTTAACGAAGAGAAAGCTCAACTGTTATCGAGGGATGCGTCGACTCGCCGGACGCCCTATACATGCTCCGATGACACAGCGGGCCTTCCCGATTCTCTTCATCACCGCCACGCGGATCGGCGACGCCGTGCTGTCGTCCGGCCTGATCAAGTTTCTGGCCGACCAGATCCCCAACGCCCGCTTCACCATCGTCTCCGGGCCTCTGGCGGCTCCCCTTTTCGCCCATGTGCCCGGGCTCGATCGGGTGATCGTCATGGAGAAGGGCAAGGGCAAGGGCCACTGGTTCAAGCTGTGGAACCAGGTGCGTCACAGGAAATGGGGCTTGGTCGTCGATCTGCGCGGCTCGGGCACGGCCTATTTCCTGCGCCGCGAGAAGCGCGCCGTGTGGAAGCGCAACACCGGCGAACCGATCCACAAGGTGGTCGAGGCCGCCAAGGTGCTGAAGCTGGAAGGCGATCCGCCCGCCCCGCACCTCTACATCACCCCCGATGTCCAGACCCTGGCCGACCAGCTGCTGGCGCCGCGCCCGGGCGAGCCGGCGGGCCCGATCCTGGCCGTCGGCCCGGCGTCCAACTGGGTGGGCAAGATCTGGCCGATCGAGCGCTTCGCCCAGACCACCCAGCAGCTGCTGGGGCCCGGCGGCGCGCTGGCGGGCGGGCGGCTGCTGATCCTGGGCGGTCCCGGCGACGGGCGGATGGTCGAGGAGCTGCGCATGGCCTCAGCCCGTGGCCGCTATGTCGACCTGACCGGCAAGGTCGACCTGCTGACCGCCTATGCGGCCCTGAAGCGCGCCGACCTGTTCATCGGCAACGACAGCGGCCTGATGCACATCGCCGCCGCGGCGGGCGTCCCGACGATCGGCCTGTTCGGCCCTTCGGACGAGCGCCGCTATGGCCCCTGGGGTCCGCTGACCAAGGCCGTGCGCGGCCCGCGCAGCTTCGAGCAGTTCCTGGCCGTCGATCCGGACCTGTCCCAGGCCATCCGTCACATGAGCGACCTGCCAGTGACGACGGTGGTCAAGGCGGCCAAGGCCCTGCTGGCCGAGGTCAAGGCGAAGGCGGTCGAGGAAGACGCGGCCGAGCCGACCGTGGAGGACGCGGCAGTGACGCCCGAGCTTCAGGCCGTGGTCGAGGACGTCGCGCCGGCGGAAGAGGCCGCGACGCCCGAAGACGCCATCGACGCCGACCGCGCCTAGGGTCCCGCCACGAATGGGGACAGGCGCATGCGCCTGTCCCCAGCCGTCATCCCATCCAACTTACAGCCTCGGCAGCCCGTCCATGATCGCCGTCAGGGCCATCACGGTCTGGGCCTCCATGGCGCTGTGGCCGGCGTTGGTGCGCACATAGGTGGCCGGGGCGGCGCCGACCGACTCCAGCGCAGCGACCAGCCGCGAGGCCTGGGTCAGCGGGCAGACCTGGTCGAAGCGGCCGTGGACGATATGGATCGGCAGGTGAGCGATCCGCGCGACGTTGCGGGTGATGTAATCCGGCTCCAGGAACAGGTTGCGAGCGAAGAAGTGGGCCTCGATCTGAGCGAAGCACAGGGCGAAGTCGGCCTCGCCGAACTTACCCGGGTCGCCGGTTTCCGGGATCATGTTGGAGATCGCCCCCTCCCAGACCGACCAGGCCACGGCCGCGCGCAGCTGCGCCCGGCGGCCGGCGTCGTCATCGGGCCTGGCGTCGAAGATCGCCTTGTAGGCGCCCATCATGTCGCCGCGCTGCTCGGGCGGTATGACCTCGACGAAGGCCTTCCACTCGTCGGGATAGGCGACATAGGCGCCCGGCTCGCTGAGGGCGTAGGGCGTCCTGTCGAACACCGCCGCGTTGCCCTGGTACATGTAGAGCAGGTCTTCGCGCGTCCCCAGGAAGATGCCGCGCAGGACCAGCGAAGCCACGTGCTCGGGGTGGCGGATGGCGTAGACCAGGGCCAGGGTGCTGCCCCAGCTGCCGCCGAACACGTGCATCGGACCCTGGATGCCCAGAGCGTCGCGCAGGCGGTTGATATCGGCCACCAGGTGGTCGGTGTCGTTGCGGACCAGCGCGACGGCGGGGCCGTGCGAGGCCACGGTCGGCGTGCTCTTGCCGCAGCCGCGCTGGTCGAACAGGATCACCCGATAGCGCGCGGGATCGAAGAACCGCGACATCACCGGCGCGCAGGCCCCGCCCGGTCCGCCGTGCAGGAACATCACCGGCTCGCCGTCGGGATCGCCGTATTCCTCCCAGTAGAGCGTGTGGTCGGGCGCCTGATCGACCGGCAGCATCCCGGTGCGGTTGGGCCGGCCTTGCGGATACTTCCACTCGTCCGTGACCTTGCTGGCGGCCTGGAGCCCGGAGAAGTCCATCGGAGCCTCGTTGCGTGTTTGAGGAAACGTCGGGGAGGTGCGCCCGTCGCGCGCGATGGTCAATGTCGGAACCGGGCGATATTTCGTCTTGCGGCGGCTAGGGTGGGCGCCTAGGACGGACCGACATTCGAACTCTGCGCGTGGCCCTCGTCCTTCGACAAGCTCAGGATGAGGACCATTTACAGGCCAGGGCGCTATAAAAACCTCATCCTGAGCTTGTCGAAGGACGAGGTTTTCGCCACAGCCACTGACGATCGATCCGTCCTAGACCGCCCCAAACCCCCGCAGGAGCCGCGCCCATGACCCAGACCTTCGACCTGATCGTGCGCGGCGGCGAGGTGGTCAACCACGCCGGCCGCGGCTTCACCGACATCGGCGTGCGCGGCGGCAAGATCGTCGCGATCGGCGACCTGTCCCAGGCCAGCGCCGACGAGGTGTTCGACGCCAGCGGCCTGACCGTGCTGCCCGGCGTGATCGACAGCCAGGTCCACTTTCGCGAGCCCGGCTTGGAGTGGAAGGAGGACCTGGAAAGCGGTTCGCGCGGTGCGGCCCTGGGCGGCGTGGTGGCGGTGTTCGAGATGCCCAACACCGAGCCGACGACGACCGACCCCGACGCCCTGGCCGACAAGCTGGCCCGCGCCAAGGGCCGCATGCACACCGACCACGCCTTCTATGTCGGCGGCACCCACGAGAACGCCACCTTCCTGGGCGAACTGGAGCGCCTGCCGGGCTGCTGCGGCATCAAGGTGTTCATGGGCGCCTCGACCGGCAGCCTGCTGGTCCAGGACGACGAGGGCGTCGAGAACGTGCTGCGGCACGTCAACCGCCGCGCCGCCTTCCACTCCGAGGACGAGTACCGCCTGGCCGAGCGCCGCAGCCTGGCCCGTCCCGGCGACTGGACCAGCCACCCGGAGGTGCGCGACGCCCAGGCCGCCCTGCAATCGACCCATCGCCTGGTCCGCATCGCCAAGAACCTGGGCAAGCGCATCCACGTGCTGCACGTCACCACCCACCAGGAGATCGACTTCCTGGCCCAGAACAAGGACGTCGCCAGCGTCGAGGTCACGCCCCAGCACCTGACCCTGGTCGCGCCCGAGGCCTATGAGCGGCTGAAGGGCTTCGCCCAGATGAATCCGCCGATCCGCTCGGCCGAGCATGTGGCCGGCATCTGGCATGCCATCGAGGCGGGCGTCGCCGACGTGCTGGGCAGCGACCACGCCCCCCACACCCGCGAGGAAAAGGCCCGGCCCTATCCGGCCTCGCCCTCGGGCATGCCCGGCGTCCAGACCCTGGTGCCGATCATGCTGACTCACGTCGTGGACGGCCGGCTGAGCCTGGAGCGGTTCGTCGACCTGACCAGCCATGGCGTCAACCGGATCTTCGGCCTGGCCGACAAGGGCCGCATCGCCGAGGGCTTCGACGCCGACTTCACCATCGTCGACATGAAGGCCCGGCGCGTCATCACCCACGACTGGATGGCCACCCGCTCGGGCTGGACCCCGTTCGACGGCTTCGAGGCCAAGGCCTGGCCGGTGGCGACCATCGTGCGCGGGACCGTGGTCATGCGCGACGACGAGATCGTGGCGGAAGGGACGGGGGCGCCGGTAAGGTTCCTGGAGACGCTGGCGGGGTGAACCCCCTCCGGCCCTTCGGGCCACCTCCCCCAGAGGGGGAGGATCTGTCGGCCCCCTCGACTTTCTTCGCCGCCCCTGTCGAATCCGCCCAACCTCGCGCGTCTTTCAGCGAGGGCGCGCGCCGTGCGCCGACGGAGGGTTCGATGAAGTACCTGTTGATGATCTATTCCAGCGAAGCCGAGTGGGCCCGGCCCGAGACCGATCCCATCAAGCCGGGCGTCATCGCGGCGCACGAGGCGCTGCAGGCGGAGCTGCGGGCCGACGGCATGGCCTGGCTGGGCGCGCGGCTGGTCGACACCCCGTCGGCTCGCACCATCGCCCAGACCGCCGACGGCCACGTGGTCCATGACGGGCCGTTCGCCGAGACCAAGGAGCAGCTGGCCGGCTTCTACCTAGTCGAGGCGCCGGACATGGCCGCGGCCGAGGCCTGGGCCCGGAAGATCCCGCAGATCCCGGGCGGCAAGGTCGAGATCCGGGCGATCGCCCACGACGTCGGCTGAGGCTGATCGACCGGGCCCGCCGAAAACTTGCGGGCGAATGTCGAGTCCGGCCAGGCTGACCCGTCTCTGATCCGAGACCGGGCGGCGCTCCCGTCGACCTGGCCATCGAGGAGGACCAATCCATGCAATACGCCCTGCTGATCTACGAGGACGAAACCGCCTATCGAGACGAGAACGGCCGCGCCTGGCAGGAGATCATCGCCCAGCACCAGGCCTTCGCCGCCGAGTTGGTCGAGAAGGGCCTGCTGCGCGGCGGGGCGGGCCTGAAGACCACCAACACCGCCACCACCGTGCGCCGGGCCGGCGGGCAGTGCGGCCTGCACGACGGGCCGTTCGCCGAGACCAAGGAGCAGCTTGGCGGCTTCTACCTGATCGAGGCGGCTGACTTGGACGAAGCCCTGGCCTGGGCCCGCAAGCTGCCGCTGGCCGGCGACGGCTCGGTCGAGGTCCGTCCGGTGATCGACGGGACGACCTGACGCCATGGCGAAGGGTCTTCTCGACCAGGCGGCGCGGGCGCATGGCGGCCGGGTGATCGCCGCGCTCGCCGCCAAGTTCCGCGACCTGGACCTGGCCGAGGAGGCCTTCGCCGAGGCCTGCCTGGCCGCCGCCCAGAGCTGGGCCAAAGACGGCGAGCCGCGCGACCCCGCCGCCTGGCTCTACAGCGTCGCCCAGCGGCGGGCGCTGGACATGCTGCGGCGGCGCGGCGTGCGGACCCGGCTGATCCCCGACCCGCCGACGCCGCCCCCCAGCGCGGAGGACGCCATGATCGACGACGCCCGCCTGATTCCAGACGAGCGGCTGCGGCTGATCTTCGTCTGCTGCCACCCGGGCGTGGCGCCCGACGCCCGCGCGGCCCTGACCCTGCGCCTGGTCTGCGGCCTGTCCACCCAGGAGATCGCTCGCGCCTTTCTGGTGGCCGAGCCGACCTTGGCCCAGCGGCTGGTGCGGGCCAAGCGCAAGATCGCCGAGGCCGGCGTCGCCTTCGAGGTGCCCGGCCCCGAGGCGTGGCCCGAGCGGATCGGGGCGGTGCTGTCGACCCTGGAGATCGCCTACGCCAAGGCCCACGAGGATGCGGCCGGGGCGGGCCAGCACGCCGGCTACGCCAAGGAGATGCTGGACCTGACCGCCGTGCTGGCCGAGCTCTTGCCCGACGAGCCGGAGTGCCTGGCCTTCGCCGCCCTGGTCCGCTACGCCGAGGCCCGCCGCCCGGCGCGGCTGGACGACGGCGGGGCGATGACGCCGCTGTCCGAGCAGGACCCGACCCTGTGGCGGCGACCGTTGATCGACCAGGGCGAGGCCCTGCTGCACGCCGCCGCGCGCTGTCGTCGGCCAGGGCCGAGACAGCTGCAGGCGGCCATCCACGCGGCCTGGTGCGCCCGCGCCAGCCTGGGCGAGCCCGCGCCCTGGCCCACGGTGCTGGCCCTCTACGACGCTCTGCTGCGGTGGCGCGACGACGCGGTGGTGCGGCTGAACCGCGCCGTGGCGGTGGCTGAGGTGACGGGCCCGGCCCAGGCCCTGGCCGAGGTGGATTGGCTGGACTCCGTCGCCTTCCGCGACTTCGGCCCGTTCCACGCCGTACGCGCCGACCTGCTGGCCCGGCTGGGCCGCGGCGACGAGGCCGTCGCCGCCTACGACCGCGCCCTGGCCCTGGACCCGGCTCCGGCCGAGCGCCTGTGGCTGGAGCGGCGGCGGGGGCAGGCGGCGATGCGATGATCGTCGACCCTTTCAGCCGTCATCCCGGGCCTTGCTGTTCAGACCGTAGCTTCGAGTACGTCGGCGACATTGGCGACGGCCGCCTACTTCTCACCTGATCGCGACCATGTGGCGTGGGCAGTATAGGCTCCCCAGTCCCGTCAATGACCGTGAAGATAACTATAGACAAAGGTAAGGTCACCTCAAGAAGGTCGATCTTGTGACGGCACAAGTTAGACAGCAGTATCGATTAGATAGCGGCGCACACGAAAATCCCTAATGTCCCCGCCTATCTCTTGTAGCCAGGCGGAGACGAGTTGCGGTTAGGCCAGCGGCGCCGACCGGTGGTTGACTTTGCGCCTCGATCGCAATAGCGGTCCGGGATAGCTTTGGTTCTGCGCTTGTGGGGCAGCGGACTGATCTGGAGGCCGACGGCGAACGGGCAGGCTCGAAAAGGCGGACGACAATCGAACCACACCTGCTCTATGTCGGACACGAAAAAGTGCCGGTCCTGATTGTCGACAACTATGTCGCCGACCTTGACGCGATTGTCAGTCAGGCGCGCGCGCTGTCTCCCTATCCGCAAGCGACAGGCCCATACCCAGGTGAGCGCCATTTCATCGCGCCAGGCGACAGCCTGATGGCTGACTACATCGGTCCTATGCTGGACACCTTGGCGCCCATTATCGGCGACGCCTTCGACGCAGACATTTTGGGGGCCACATCGGCATCCTTTTCAAGGGTCACGACGCGCCCCGAAAAGCTCACGAGGTATCAGAGCCACCCGCATTTTGATGACACCAGTGGCAAGATGATCGCCATTCTGCACTACCTGACCCCCACCATGGGCACTGCCCTCTACCGCCATCGCGCCACCGGATTGGAGCGAATAACCCAAGATAAGCTCGACTATTATTTGGCGTCGATACGACATCTTGGGGTTCGAGAAAGCTATATATGCGGATCAAATGACGAATATGAAATGACGGCGGAGATCACTGGGCGCCGTGGTAGAATTGCCGTTTACCCAAGCAATGCTCTTCATTCAGGAATGATTCCCCCAGACCACTTCACGGACATGGGGTGCCGGGAGCGGCTGACTGCGAACGTCTTCATTCGCCTTGTATAGACCTCGCGGAACGGATGAAGCGATCCCAATTCCTGCGGCGGTAGCCGCTTCGAACGCTCTCATCCGACTTTAAAAGGGCGCCAAGCGCACGGCCCGGGATGATGAACCGAGAGGGCGCGTGGGTTGACGAACCGCCATTGCCACCCGCCCGAGTCCAGTTAACACTCCCCGCATGGATGGGACGTCAGAGACCCACGCGCCGTTTCGCGACGCCCGCTACGCGCCCCGCGCGCTGGAGGTCGAGCGGCGCGGCGACGTCCTGATCCTGAGCAACCCCACCCCCTATTCCCGCACCGTCCAGACCGTGACCGCGCCGCTGATCCGCTGGGCGTCGCAAGCCCCGCACCGGATCTGGCTGGCCGAGCGGCCCGGTGAGCACGGCGAGGGCGCGGCGGGGTGGCGGACCGTGACCTACGCCGAGGCCGCCGACCAGGTTGCGCGCCTGGCCGGCGGCTTGGCGGGACTGGGCCTGTCGCGCGGCAAGCCCTTGCTGATCCTGGCCCGCAACGGGATCGACAACGCCCTGGTCGGCTACGCCGCCATGAGCCTGGGCGCGCCGATCGCGCCGGTGTCGCCGCAGTATGGCCTGAAGGGCGCGGACCTCTCCCGCCTGGCCTTCGCGGTCGAGCGGCTGAAGCCGGCGGCGGTCTATGTCGACGACGCCGAGGCCTTCGCCGAGGCCCTGGCCGCGCCGTTCCTGGCCGGCCTGCCGGTGATCGCCAGCCGCAATGCGCGGGACAGCGACGTGGCCTTCGAGGCCCTCCAGGACTCGCCGCCCCAGCCGCCCGTCTGCCGACCCGACGACGTCGCCAAGCTGCTGCTGACCTCGGGCTCGACGGGCCAGCCGAAGGCGGTGATCTGCACCCACGCCAACATCGCCCTGAACGCCGCCCAGATCGCCGCCTGCTACGAGGATCCCGACCCGCCGGTGCTGGTCAATTCCGCGCCCTGGAGCCACAGCCTGGGCGCCAACGCCATCCTGCACATGGTGCTGCACCGGGGCGGGACTCTTTACATCGATGGTGGCCAGCCGCTGGCTGGCCGGTTCGACGAGACGGTGCGCAACCTGCGCGAGGTGGCCACGACCTATCACAACATGGTCCCGGCCGGCTGGGGCCTGCTGGTCGGCGAGCTGGAACGCGACCCGGCCCTGGCGGCCAAGTTCTTCGAGAAGGTGAGGGTGCTGCAGTACGGCGGGGCGTCGATGGCCCAGTCGATCCTCGACCGGGTCCAGGCCGTGGCCCTGCGGACGATCGGCTGCCGGGTGACCTTCGCGGCCGGTTACGGCGCCACCGAGACCGGCCCGACCGCCTGCAACATCCACTGGCTGAACGCCCGCTCCGGCATGGTCGGCCTGCCCACCCCCGGCACGGCGGTCAAGCTGGTCCCGGTCCTCGACGGCCCGCCCGACAAGTTCGAGATCCGCGTGAAGGGCCCGCAGGTCTCGCCCGGTTATCTGGACATGCCCGAGGCCTCGGCGGCGGCCTTCGACGAGGACGGCTACTACCGGCTGGGCGACGCGGCCAGGCTGGCCGACCGGCTGGATCCGGCGGCTGGTCTGGTGTTCGACGGGCGGCTGGTCGAGAACTTCAAGCTGGCCAGCGGCGCCTTCGTCGTCGCCGGCGCCCTGCGGGTGGCGGCGGTGTCGGCGATCGCCGGCGCGGTGTCGGACGCGGTGGTCTGCGGCGAGGGGCGCGAGGGCGTGGGACTGATGCTGTTCCTCGACCCCAAGGCCTGCTTGCGGATCGGCGACCCGAAGGCGGTGAAGGCGGCGATCCGGGCCGGCCTGGAGCGTCTGAACGGCCTGGCCAAGGGCGGCGGCAAGGTGACCCGCGCCCTGATCCTGGACGGCGCGCCCGACGCGGCCTCGGGCGAGCTGACCGACAAGGGCTACATCAACCAGGCCCTGGCGCGCGAGCGACGGCCGGCCGAGCTGGCGCGGCTGTTCGCCGAGGAGCCGGACGACGGGGTGATGGTGTTTCCTTGAAGGAGAGCGGATGAACGGCGCCGACGCCCTGATAACCACCCTGGCCGACAACGGCGTCACCGCCTGCTTCGCCAATCCTGGCACCAGCGAGATGCAGTTCGTCGCGGCTCTCGATCGCGAGCCGCGCATGCGCAGCGTGCTGTGCCTGTTCGAGGGCGTGGCGACCGGCGCGGCCGATGGCTACGGACGGATGACCGGGACGCCGGCCTGCACCCTGCTGCATCTGGGCCCAGGTTACGCCAATGGCGCGGCCAACCTGCACAACGCCCGCCGGGCCTTCACGCCGGTCGTCAACATCATCGGCGACCACGCCGTCGGCCACCGCCAGTACGACGCGCCGCTGAACTCCGACATCGCCGCCCTGGCCGCGCCCAATTCGCTGTGGGTCAAGTCGGCCGACAGCGCCGACGCGGTCGGGCCGCTGGCGGCCGAGGCGGTGGCCGCCAGCCTCGGCGCACCCGGCGGCGGCGCCTGCCTGATCCTGCCCGCTGACAGCGCCTGGAACGCGACCGCCGTCGCGGGACCGGTGGTGGGGCGTCCCCGCTTCGGCGTCCCCGATCCCGTCGCGGTCGCCGCTGCGGCCAAGGCTGTGAAGGCCGCGGCCAAGCCCGTCCTGCTGCTGGGCAGCGGCGCGTGCGGCGAGGCGGCGATCGCCGCCGCCGGGCGGATCGCCGCGGCCGGCGTGCGCGTCCTGACCGACACCTTCACCGCTCGCCAGGCGCGCGGCGAGGGCCGCTTCCGCCCTGACAAGTTGCCCTATTTTGGCGAGCAGGCCCTGAAGGACCTGGAGGGCGTCGACCTGATGGTGCTGGTCGCCACCACCGAGCCCGTGGCCTTCTTCGCCTATCCCGACCGACCCAGCGTGCTGGTCCCCGACGGCTGCGCGACCCTGACGCTCAGTGACCGGAGTACCGATGCAGCCGCCGCGCTTGAGGCCCTTGCAGAGCTGCTGGGCGCCCCGGCGACGGGCGCAGTCGAGTCCTACGCGCCACCGCCGGCCCCAGCCGGCAAGCTGGACGCCTGGGCCATGGGCGCGGCGATCGCCCGCCACATGCCGGCCGGCGCGATCATCTCGGACGACGCGGTGACCGCCGGCCTGCCGATCTTCACCCAGACCCGCAACGCCCGGACCCATGACTGGCTGTCCCTGACCGGTGGGGCGATCGGCCAGGGCATTCCGCTGGCCATCGGCGCGGCCGTGGCCTGCCCTGACCGCAAGGTGCTGAGCCTGAACGGCGACGGCGCCGCGATGTACACCGTCCAGGGCCTATGGACGATCGCCCGTGAGCGGCTGGACGTGACCGTGGTGGTGTTCGCCAACCACGCCTACCGCATCTTGGGCGTCGAGATGGGCCGCACCGGCGGCGGCGAACCGGGACCGGCCGCGTCGCGGCTGCTGGACCTCGGCGATCCCCGCATCGACTGGGTCTCGGTGGCGAGCGGGCTGGGCGTCGCGGCCGAGCGGGTCGAGACGGCGGAGGCGTTCGACGAGGCGATGGCGCGGGCGATGCGGGAACCGGGACCGCGCCTTATCGAAGCGGCGATGCGGTAGATGCGGCTGGGGGACATGCGGCTGGGGACAGGTGCATGTACCTGTCCCCGTCACTACCTCGTCAGATGCTTTAGCCCGGTAACCGCAGGACCGCCCTGAGGCCCCCCATCGGCGACTTCTGCAGCGTCAGCTCTCCGCCCAGTCCCCGGGCCATGTCGCGGGCTATGGCCAAGCCCAGGCCGACGCCCTTCTCGTTCTGGTTCCGCGACTCGTCCAGGCGGTTGAACGGGCGGAAGGCTTCCTCGTGGCGGTCCTCGGGGATGCCGGGGCCGTCGTCGTCGACGAAGATCCATACCCCGCCGGCCGGGGCGGCGGTGGACGAGACCCGTACGGTCTCGCCATGGGCGGCGGCGTTATCGATCAGGTTGGCCAAGGCCCGCTTGAAGGCGTTGGGCCGCAGGATGGCCGTCAGGTCGTCGCCGATCGACAGCTCGACCTTGGCCCCCGACCGGACCGCGCCCTCGCACACCCCCTCGATCAGCGGCCGCAGCAGCACCTGGCGGGCCTCCTCGCCCCCTTCGCCGCGGGCGAACGCCAGGTACTCGTCGATCATGTGCTCCATTTCGGAGAGGTCCCGCGCCATGGCCTCCAACTGCGGGCTGGGCTCGGCCAGGGCGATCTCCAGCTTCAGGCGGGTCAGGGGCGTGCGCAGGTCGTGGCTGACGCTGGCCAGCAGGGCGGTGCGCTGTTCGATGTGGCGCTGGATGCGGGCCTTCATGGCCAGGAACGCCTGGGCCGCCTGGCGCACCTCGCGCGCACCGTGCGGCTTGAAGGCGGCCTGGTCGATGCCGCGCCCGAAGGCGTCGGCGGCGTCCGCCAGCCGCTCGATGGCCCGCACCTGGTTGCGGATGAACAGGATGGCCACGGCGGTCAGCAGCAGGGTGGCCCCGACGATCCACAGGATGAAGATGTGGCCCTGGGTGGCGAAGGCCCGGTCGCGCGGGGCGATGATCCGCAGGACGCCCTGCGGCACCTTCACCCGGATATCGACATGGGCCGGATAGTGGTCGCCGCTGGCGTCGAACCAGAAGGGCGCGTCCAGGCGGTCGGACAGGGCGCGGTTCAGCGAGCGGTCCACCACCCGGAACAGCGAGTTGCGCTTGCCGGCCGGCAAGCTCTTGCCCTTCTGCAGCGCGATCGACAGGTCCATCGAGTCCTGGGCGCGCTCGGCCAGCCTGTCGAGGGCGGCGGGCGAGGGATCATCCTTGTAGCTCTCGACCGCCCACGCGACATCGCCGGCCAGTCCCTCCGACAGGCGGCTGGTGACGGTGTCCCAGTGGGCGTCGAAGAACGCCCAGGTGACGGCGATCTGCATCACCGCCACCGGCAGGACGATGATCAGCAGGCTGCGGCCGAACAGCGAGGTCGGCAGCCACCGCTTGATCGGGCGGGGAATGTGCAGGCGGGCGCGAAGGCGGATCATCAGTGAGATCCTCCCCCTTTGGGGGAGGCGGCCTGAAGGGCCAGTGGGGGGAGTGGCGCGGCGTCGAGGGCGAACGGTCGGAGGTGCACACTCCACCCTTCGTCGCCTGCGGCGACACCTCCTCCATGGGGCGAGGACCTGAAGACCCAGGGCGACAACGCCATCAATCCGGCGCCAGCCGATAGCCGATCCCGCGCACCGTCTGCAGATAGCGCGGGTTCTTCGGGTCGGGCTCGATCTTGCGGCGCAGGCGGGTGACCTGGACGTCGACCGCGCGGCCGGTGGCGTCGACCGTGTCGCGGGCCAGCTCCAGGCGGTCGACCGGGGCGTGAGCCGCCCTGGCCAGGCGGCGCAGCAAGGCGACCTCGGCTTCGGTCAGGCGGATCGGTTCACCGTCACGGGTCAGCTCGCCGCGCTCGGGCTCGAAGGCGCAATCGCCCAGACTGATGGCGCGAGGACCCGCCGGCTTGGGCGCCGACCGGCGCAGGATCGACTCGATGCGCAGCAGGAGCTCGCGCGGCTCGAACGGCTTGGCCAGATAGTCGTCGGCCCCGTGGGTCAGGCCCTCGATCCGGTCGCTGGTCTGGTCGCGGGCGGTCAGCATCAGGATCGGCGTCTGGCCGGCCTCGCCGCCCCGGCCCCGTAGCCGCTTGGTGAATGAAAAGCCGTCCTCGCCCGGCATCATCACGTCCAGCACCAGCAGGTCGAAATCCATGGAGCCGGTCAGCCGGTCGGCGTGGGCGGCGTCGGCCGCGGCGCTGACCCGGAAACCGGCGCGGGTCAAAAATTCCTTGAGCAGGGTGCGGATGCGGTCGTCGTCGTCGACGACCAGCAGGTGGCGGTCCGCGCGTTCTTCTGGCGTCATAGGGCGTCTCGACGATTGAGGCCGACGCCCTGGCGCGGTCCGGCCAAGGCGGCCAGGATCCTTCGCGCGCCCGCCACCCCGTCCAGGCCGCCGGTGCGGTAGGCGCGGCCCAGCAAGGTGCGCAGGCGCTCGGCCACCCGGTATTCGAAGGCGATCCCTTCCGGGGTCAGCTCGGCCGGGCGGCGGCGGGCGTCCAGGTCGCCGGCCGCCTTTTGCGCCAGGTTCAGCCGCTGCAGGTCCGCCAGGGTCTTGCTGGCCGCCTGCTTGGACAGGCTGGTCAGTTTCGAAAGGTCCTGGACGCCGAGGCCCGGCCGCCGGCGCAGCAGGAAGGCGGCCCGCCAGTGCGAGCGGCCCAGGCCCGGACCCTCGCCCTCCAGGGCTGCGTCGACAGCCGCCCACAGGCCCGCCTCGGCCAGCAGCAGCAGCTCCAGCCCGCTGTCCAGCTGTTCCTCGCCAAGGATCAGGCGCGGGTCGGTCGAGCCGCCCGACATCCCTCCGGTCGGGCCTCCGGGAGGTCCCGATGAAAGCGGCCCGGCCATCAGCTTGCGTCCATTTTATTTGACCTTCCGCGGCTCCGAGCGTCTAAGAACCGGGTTCCAAATAAGGAGGTCTTTGACCGATGTCTCTCGTTCCCTTCGACGATCGCGATGGTTGGATCTGGCTGGACGGCCAGTTCGTCGCCTGGCGGGACGCGAAGGTGCACGTATTGACCCACGGCTTGCACTACGCCTCGTCGGTGTTCGAAGGCGAGCGGATGTATGGCGGCGAGATCTTCAAGCTGACCGAGCATACCGAGCGCCTGTTCAAATCGGCCGAAATCCTCGATTTCAAGATCCCCTATACGGTGGAGCAGATCGACGAGGCGTGCAAGGCGACCGCGGCCAAGAACGGCCTGACCGACTGCTATGTCCGGCCGATCGCCTGGCGCGGCAGCGAGATGATCGGCGTCTCGGCCCAGCAGACCAGGATCCACGTGGCCATCGCCGTGTGGGAGTGGCCCAGCTACTTCGACCCGGCGACCAAGGCCAAGGGCATCCGCCTGACCTGGGCCAAGTACGACCGCCCGGCCCCGAACACCATCCCGACCGCCGCCAAGGCCGCCGGCCTCTACATGATCTGCACCATCTCCAAGCACGCCGCCGAGAAGGACGGTTATGCCGACGCGATGATGGTCGATTATCGCGGCTATATCGCCGAGGCGACCGGCGCCAACGTGTTCTTCGTCAAGGACGGCGTCCTGCACACGCCGGTCCCGGACTGCATCCTGAACGGCATCACCCGCCAGACGGTGATCCAGATCGCCAAGGCGCGTGGGATCCAGGTGGTCGAGCGCCATATCGAGAAGCGCGAGCTGGCCGACTTCACCGAGTGCTTCATCGTCGGCACCGCGGCGGAGGTCACCCCGGTGTCGGAGATCGGCGAGTTCAAGTTCACGCCGGCCGCCCTGTCGCTGTCGCTGATGGACGAATATGCGCGGCTGGTGCGGCGGGAGCTGGTGGCGGCTTAACCGCGCGCGGTTTCCAGTTCTCAAATCAAGGATCCCGGAGCGCTTGGGCGTTCCGGGATTTTTTGTGTCTGGACGCCGGCGTCAGACCAGCCAGGTCCGGGGCCGGGGATAGGCCTCGCCCTTCAGCAGGTAGACCAGCCCCATGATGCAACGGACCACGAAGAATACGCCGATCGCGCCCATGATCGCCCCGCCGATCACCAGCATCGGGATGCCGATCAGCAGCACCGCCAGGGCCAGGCCGACCAGGAACAGGGCCAGGCCGATCAGGAACCACCAGATCGACAGCCAGAAGGTGCGGATCGCGAAGGTGTAGTGGCTGGCGTTGATCGGCCCGGCCGTCTCACGATTGAGATAGGCGACGATCAGTCCGGCCAGGAAGGTCAAGCCGTTGGTGAAGCCCAGCAGGTACAGGGCGTAGACCACGATCGGCAGGACCTTGTCCTCCTCCACGCGGTCGGGGGCGGTCGGGGCGGCGTCGCTCATCAGATCATCCAGTTGCGCGGCGTGGGATAGGCTTGGCTCTTCAACAGCCAGGACAGGCCAAGGATGCATCGCACCGCCACCCAGATGCCGACCGCCGGCAGGATCACGAAGCCGATTCCCACCGGCGTCAGCACCAGGCCGATCAGGCCGAACAGCAGCGACAGCCAGAAGGTGCGGATCTGGAAGACGTAGTGGCTCTGGATCCACTCCGGCGCGGCGCCCTTGCTGACATAGGCCAGGATCACCCCGACCACCGAGGTCATGCCGGCCGAGACCAGGGCGGCCAGATAGAGGGCGTAGACCACCACGGGCATGGTCTTGTCGTCCTGCAGCGCGGGCGGAACGGCGGGATCCGGAGCGGGGTCGGTCTGGGTCATGAAACGATGGTCGCGAAAAACGGCGGCCAAAGCAAATGAAGGCGCTGTCAGGCTGGAAGCGTTCTAGCCGCCCGGCAGCAGGTCCTCCGGCAGCGCGTGCGGGTCCAGGCCCTGGCCGCGTCCCAGCCAGGGCAGGGCGGCGGCCAGCAGGATCAGCAGGAAGGCCAGGCGGGCGGCGATGGCGAGCGCCATGCCGGCCATGTGCGGGCTGAAGGCCAGCAGCAGCATCGCCGCCGTGCCGAAGCCGAGCAGGCCCATCACCCAGGTCAGGCCCTCGCGCGGGGCCATGGCGCCCGCCAGTTCGAACCGAGCGCGGGGTGACAGGTCGGCCGCCACCGCCGCCACCGCGCGGGCCAGCAGCGAGAAGCTGGCCAGCCGATCATCGAAGCGGCCCGGAGCGACATAGCTCTGGGCGGCCAGGATGGCCTTGCGGCGGCCGAAGCCCAGGGTCAGCACCCGACGGCGTCCGCCGGAACGCGGCCTGGCCAGACGGAAGGTCGTCAGGGCGGCCAGGGGAAAGCGCTGCTCACGGGGACCCCGGCGCTCGACCAGCTCCGCGCCCTCCAGCGTCCAGACCGTCTCGGGCTGGAACGGGGAGAGGCGGGCGCTGTGCCGCAGCACGCTCACCCCCGGACGGCGGTGATTTCCACCCCGGCTGCGGCGGCGTGCGGAGCCAGGGCCAGGGGCTTTTCCACCCGCACCCGGGCGCGGGTCACGCGGCTGTCGGCGAAGCTGGCCTGGGCCAGGCGCTCGGCGAAGGTTTCGACCAGGTCGATATGGCCCTCGGCGGCGATGGCTTGCGCGGCCTGCAGGATGGTCTCGTAATTGACGGTGTCACCCAGCGCTTCGCAGTGGCTGGCGGCGACGTCCAGCTCGACGTCGATCACTAGGGGCTGCTGGCGGCCGTGCTCGTGGTCGTAGACCCCGATCCAGGCGTCGACCTTCAGGCCGCGCACGAACACCTTGGTGACGATCACCCGGGCCGGCGTCGGCTGCGGAGCCGTGTTCGGAGCGTTGGTCAGGGGGTGGGCGGCCACGGCGACTCTCAGGAACCGATGATGTCCGGCGTGCGCCAGCCCAGATGCTGACCCGCGTCGACCGCGATCATCTGGCCCGTGACTGCCGTGGCGTCAATGAGATAGCGCAGGGCCATGGCGACGTCGTCCGGCGAAACGGCCCGTTCCAGCGGCGTGCCGGCGGCCTCCCGCTCGAACTCGCCGGGCGTCTGGTGGGTCGAGGCCAGGGTCGGGCCAGGGCCGATGGCGTTGACCCGGATGCGCGGCGCCAGGTCCTGGGCCATGGTCCGGGTGAGCCACCACAGGCCGGCCTTGGACAGGCTGTAGCTGAAGAACTGCGGATTTGGCCGCAAGACGCGCTGGTCGACGATGTTGACGATCTGGCCCGGTTCGCCGGCGGGCAGGGCGGCGGCGAAGGCCTGGGCCAGGACGACCGGGGCTCGCAGATTGGCGTCCAGGTGAGCGTCCCAGCTTTCGCGCGTCGCGGTGGCCAGGCGGTCGTCTTCGAAGGTCGAAGCGCTGTTCACCAGCAGGGTCACGGGTCCGAGGGCGTGGGCGGCCCGGGAGATCAGGGCGGCGGTCTGGCGCTCGTCCGCCAGTTCGGCGTCGAGGACGGCGGCGCGGCGGCCGAGGGCGGCGATCTCGTCGGCGACGGCCTGCGCGTCGGCGCGGTTCCCGCGGTAGTGGACGGCGACGTCGAACCCGGCCCGCGCCGCCTCCAGGGCCAAGGCGCGGCCGATCCGGCGGCCGGCGCCGGTGACCAGGGCCGCGCCGCGGGTCATGGCGGTCTTAGTCGAAACGGCCGAACTCGAACTTGTTGAGGCCGAGGATGACCGCCAGGAAAATGGCGATGACGCCGATCGCGAGCATGGGACAAGTCCGGTTTGAAGATGGATGTGCAGCGGCTTTAGCGGGGTGGCGGGCGCAGGGCAAGGCTCGCCCGCTCGCCGGATGGAAAAGCGCTCAACCTAAGGGAGCCTTTCGCAGCGTCCGACGTTGTCTAGCTTCGTGTCAGCAGGGGGACCTTCAGCGTGATCAAGCAGAACAAGGGCAAGGCCCGGGCCGCGGCTTCGGTCTCGATCGTGGCGACGGCGGTGGCGGCGGCCCTGATCCTGGGCGGCTGCGACAAGCTTCCAGGCGGCAAGTCGGCCGACGGGACCGCGGCGTCAGCCAGGAGCCCGACCGACATGGCCAAGGTCGGCGCCTATACCGAGGGGTTCAACAAGCTGGTCGGAACCTACGGCCTGGTGGAGACCGCCGACGACTACGCCAAGGCCGACATTTCGCGCCAATCGGCCCAGGACCCCATCATCGTCTCGGCCGGCTGGATCGAGCAGGCGCAGGACGCCCTGAAGAGCGCCCGGGCCATGCCTGGCGGTTCCAAGGCGGTCGACCAGGCCGCCGACACCCTGATCGCCGACCTCGACAAGGTGCTGGCCCGCCTGCGCCCGCTGAAGGTCTATTATGACAGCAAGGCCTATCGCGACGACGGCCTGGCCCGCGGCAAGGCCGAAGACCCGCTGATGAAGGCCGAGTTCCAGACCGCCTTGACCGACATGGACGCCTTCTCCGAAGCGCTCAAGGCCGAGCGCAACAAGCACCTGGCCGTGGAGCTGGCGGCGCTCAAGGCGCGCGGCGACCTGCTGGCCTATAACAGCAAGCTGGCCTTGCAGCAGTCGGAGTCCCTGGTCGACCTGTTCAAGTCGCCCGAGGACCTCAGCGATCCGGCGACCCTGGCCAAGGGCGACGCGATCGTCGCCCAGTTGGAGACGACCCTGGCCGACCAGCGCAAGGCCTATGCCGAGGCGAAGGCCAAGACGGGCGGCCAGATCGGTCCGACCCGCCAGATCGCGGCCGACCAGCTGACCTCGATGATCGGCAACTATCGCGACCTTAAGCGCAGCCGCAGCGTTGAGGACTTCAACATGATGCAGCGCAACTACAACTCGGCCGTGGAGCTTCTGAACCTGCCCCAGCCTATAGCGCGTTAGGCGAAAGTTTGGGCGACGTCGCTTGAGGGGGCGGTTCCAGACTTGTTTCCGCGTGCTTTCTCCCCCCGAGCCGGGCGCCCCTTCGCTCGAGAATGCTCTAGGCTCCGCCCATGCTCTGGCGCCGCCATGTCGAACCCTTCACCCGTCCCCTGGTCTATGCCTTGTTCCGCTTTCGGCGCGGCCTGACCCTGGGCGTGCGCGGGGTGGTCACCGACGGCGAGGGGCGGGTGCTGCTGGTGCAGCACACCTATGTCCACGGCTGGTACCTGCCAGGCGGCGGGGTCGAGCGGCGCGAGACGGCCGAGACGGCCCTGGCGCGGGAAATGCAGGAAGAGGCCGGCGTGCGCGTGCTGGGCCGGCCGACCCTGGTCTCGGTGCACAGCAACGAGCCGCGCCATCCGGGCGACCATGTGCTGCTCTATCGCGTCCATGCCTGGGAACCGTGCGCGGCCAGCGTCCAGGGCGAGATTCACGAGGTGGGCTGGTTCGCGCCCGACGCCCTGCCGGCCGACACCACGCCCAGCACCCGCCAGCGCATCGCCGAGGCGTTGCACGGCGCCGAATGCGATCCGATGTGGTGAGGGAGATCGTCGGAATGGCGATCAGGCCTTCCCCAGTGATCAACGATCATTAAAATGGATGTTTGAACGAGGGCCGCCGTCCCGCCGGACGTGAACGACCCCGACCGGAGGAGCACGGCATGCGCGACTACCTGAAGTTCTACATCGACGGTCAGTGGGTCGAGCCGAAAGGCTCCAAGACGGTGGACGTGATCAATCCGGCCACCGAGACTGCCGCCGGCCGGGTGACCCTGGGCACGGCCGAGGATGTCGACCTTGCCGTGCGGGCTGCCCGCAAGGCTTTCGCCAGCTACTCCCAGACCAGCCGCGAGGAGCGCGTCGACCTGCTCGAGCGGATCATCGCCGAATATCAGAAGCGCTTCGAGGACATGGCCAAGGCCATCACCGAGGAGATGGGCGCCCCGTCGTGGTTGGCCCAGCGCGCCCAGGCGGCTATGGGCATCGCCCATGTCCAGACGGCGCTCCAGGTGCTGAAGGACTACAGGTTCGAAGAGGATCGCGGCGCCACGCGCCTGGTCAAGGAACCGATCGGCGTCTGCGCCTTCATCACCCCGTGGAACTGGCCGATCAACCAGATCGCCTGCAAGGTGGCGCCCGCCCTGGCCACCGGCTGCACCATGGTGCTCAAGCCCTCGGAAGTGGCCCCGTTCTCGGCCTGGGTCTGGACCGAGATCCTGGCGGCCGCCGGCGTGCCGGCCGGGGTCTACAATCTCGTCAACGGCGACGGCCCGACCGTCGGCGCGGCGCTCTCCTCGCATCCGGAGGTCGACATGGTGTCGTTCACCGGCTCGACCCGGGCCGGGATCGAGGTGGCCCGCAACGCCGCCCCGACCGTCAAGCGCGTGCACCAGGAACTGGGCGGCAAGAGCCCCAACATCATCCTCGACGACGCCGACTTCCAGAAGGCGGTCGGCGGCGGCGTGGCCTCGGTGATGATGAACTCGGGCCAGTCGTGCAACGCCCCGACCCGGATGCTGGTCCCGCAAAAGCGCATGGACGAGGTGATCGCCATCGCCAAGGCCGCCGCCGAGGCCCACACGGTGGGCGACCCGAACGGCAATTCCAAGCTGGGCCCGGTGGTGTCCGAAGTGCAGTGGACCAAGATCCAGGGCCTGATCCAGAAGGGCGTCGACGAGGGCGCGACCCTGGTGGCCGGCGGTCCGGGCAAGCCGGAGGGGCTGGAAACCGGCTACTATGTCAAGCCGACGGTGTTCGCCAACGTCACGCCGACCATGACCATCGCCAAGGAAGAGATCTTCGGCCCGGTGCTGGCCATCCTCGGCTATGACGGCGTCGACCAGGCGGTCGAGATCGGCAACGACACCGAATACGGCCTGGCGGCCTATGTGTCGGGCAACGATCTGGCCGAAGTCCGCGCGGTGGCCTCCAAGCTCCGGGCCGGCCAGGTGATCCTGAACGGCGCCGGCCCCGACCTGATGGCCCCGTTCGGCGGCTACAAGATGAGCGGCAACGGCCGCGAATGGGGCGACCACGCGTTCGGCGAGTTCCTGGAGACCAAGGCCGTGCTGGGCTATTCGGCCAAGCAGGCGGCGGAGTAGCGCGCCGCATCGTGATCCCGGGCCGGGGACATGCACTTGTGTGTGTCCCCAAGCCTGGCGTGGCGCTTCGTGGATGGGGACACGCACAAGTGCGCGTCCCCGGCCGCTACTCCGGCGCCGCCTCCACATAGGCCGGCCAGCTCAGCGCCCCGCGATCCAGCACGATGGTCTTGTCCGAATAGCCGCTGCCCATCAGTCCCGCCGGTTTGGCGGGGATGGCCGAGACGCCGCGCGGCCAGCCGTCGCGGATCTCGATCACGGCCACGTCGACCTTGCCGGCCGGACGGGCGGTGAAGCTGAGGGTGACGCCGTTGGGATCGGGCGCGTGGTAGCTGAGGCTGGTCCACTCGCCGGCCTGGGTCGGCAGGGCGATCGGCCGGCCGTTCAGGCGCGGCTGGCTCAGGTCGATACTGGGCCGCAGGCGCAGGGTCAGGACCTCGGCGCCGGCCGTCGGCACGGCGCGAACCAGCAGGCGGTCGCCGGCCCGGTCGATCGACAGCACCGGCCGCTCGACCGGCAGGACGGCGGTCGGCGCCATCCACACCGGCTCGCGGTAGAGCGGCGGATAGGCCTGGCGCACCGGCTTGGCGTCGTTGTCCGACAGCACCACCCGCGACCACGGATCCAGGCGCGGCTGGGGCGAAACCCGCCAGGCCGTGCCGGTCGACAGGTCGGCCAGGTGGCTGGCTTCGGCCAGTTGCGGCCGGGCTGGTCCGCCGTCGCCCAGGCCGGCATAGGCCAGCAACCCGATCCCCGCCGCCACGGCGACGCCGGCGAAGACCGGCGCCCAGCGATAGGCGGCGAAATCGAAGGCCAGGGGCAGCAGGGCCGGGGCGGCCAGGATGGCGAAAGCCGCCAGCACGGCCGGCTCCTGCAGGCCCACCCCGGCGAAGGTCCAGGCTCCCCAGGCGCCCAGCTGGGCGACGACGGCGATGGCGATCAGGGCGACGGCCAGGGTCAGGACCCAGGCGACACGACGGTCGCGGGTTCCGCCGACGGCCATGACCAGGGCGGCGGCCAGGCTGGCGGCCAGCAGCGGCCAGGCCAGCATCACCGAGCCGCCCGGCAGCAAGGCCTGCACCGTGACCGCCAGGCCCAGCACCACCAGCAGGGCTCCCAGCCAGGCGCCGAACACGCCCACACCCTTGCCCAGGCTCAGCCAGGCCAGGACGACCACCGCGACGCCGAGACCAAGACCGATCGGGTCGAAACCGCCGACCAGGCTGCACGCGCCGCCGGCCGCCAGGCCCACCAGGCTGATCCAGATGCGACCACCGCCCCGCGCCTGCAGGATCAGGGTGGTCAGGCACACCCCGATCAGCAGGATCCCGGCGCCGGGCAGCAGCAGGTTGAACTGGCCCAGCATCGCATAGTAGCGCTGCTGGTCGACGATCCCGATCAGCCGGCCGGCCAGGTGCAGGGCCAGGATCGCACCGGCGCTCAGCAGCAGGAAACCGGCGATCCCGCGCAGGATCTCGACGAAGTTCACCGCCTTGCCGCGCAGGGCGCGGAAGCCGGTGAACAGGATCAGCACCCCAGCCGCCGCCAGGATCGCCCAGCCGATATTCACCGGATAGGCCACCAGAACGCGGGCGAGGACGTCGGAATAGATCAGGTCCGGTGATTTCGAAGGCAGGGCCGCGCCCATCGCCAGGGCCCGGACGGCGGGCAGGGCCTGGTCGCCCAGGTTCTGCAGGCTGCCCTGGTTCAGATGCTCGGGCGTGGCCAGCGGCGTGTGATAGGCCAGCTGGTCGTCGATGAAGGCGAAGTTCAGGCCCGGCAGGCCCTTGCGCAGGGCGTGGGTGAAGTCGGTGTCGTTGGGCATCCGCGCATAGACGGCGGCGGCCAGCGAGTTGGCCGTCGGCTGGTGGGCCGCGCCGGCGTAGAGGCGGACCAGGTCGCCGCTGTCGGAACCGGTCTGGAACATGGCCGCGCGGCCGGCGTCGCCCCGGGCCTCCATGTTGACCACCACGCCCACATGCTCGCGCAGAGGGTCGCGGGCGAAGAAGGCCTCGGCGCCCAGCAGGCCCGGCTCCTCGCCGTCGGTGAACAGGAAGATCACGTCGCGGGCCGGGGTCGGGCCGGCTTTCAGGGCGCGGGCGATTTCCAGGGCGGCGGCCACGCCCGCGGAGTCGTCGGCGGCGCCGGGCGAGTTGTGGACGGTGTCGTAGTGGCTCATCACCAGCACCGCCGGAGCATCGCGGTCGGCGCCGGGCAGCGTGGCGACGATGTTCTGGACGGCGCCGACGGCCACCGAGCGAGGCGACCACTTGGCCGCCTCGCGCACGCCCTCGCCCGGCCGCACCAGCACCTCCAGCCCCAGGCCATTGACCCGCGAGAGCAGGTGGTCGCGCACCCGGACGATCTCATTCGAGCCAATCGGATGCGGCTTGCGGCCGATGGCGCGGACGTCGGCCATGGCGCGGCCGGCCGAGAACTGGTCGGCGGGGGTGTTGGCCGGCAGGGGGGGCGGCGTCCGCAAGGCCAGGTTGGCGATCGCCAGGCCCAGCAGCAGGCAGACCCAGACGCCGAGCAGCCGGATGGTCTTCATGCGATGCGCCTCCCGCAGCGAATCCCCGATCGCAGGGTGAGGCGCTTCGGGGCTTGAGGAAAGCTTGGTTAAGGGCGAAAGGAGCCCAACGAAAAGGGCGACCCGGTCACCCGGATCGCCCTTCCGTCTTCCACCCTCGTCTCCGCTCCCGACTTTCGCCTGGAGAGCGGGTCCGTGGATCTAGTACTTGGCCCGCAGGGTCAGGCCGTAGGTGCGCGGCGCGCCCAGGAACGCATCATAGGTGATGGTGTCGTTGGCCGGCGCATAGGTCGCGTTGGTGGCGCTCAGGCCCGACGAGCCCTGCAGGAAGCCGTTGAAGGCGACCTGTTCGTACTCTTCGTTGAACAGGTTCTGGCCCCACAGCTCGATCGTCCACTTGTCGTCCTGCGAGCCCAGGCCGATGCGGGCGTTGGCCACGGTGTAGGCCTTCTGGACCTTCGGCGGGAACAGGTCCGAACCGGTGTTGTAGGCGGACGAGTACTTGGCGCCGATGTTGAAGCGGGCCTTCAGGCTGTCGCCGACCGGACGTTCGTAGGTCAGCGAGGCCGAGCCGGACCATTTGGGGGCCAGCGACATCTGGCTGCCCGGCAGCAGGGCCAGGGCGTTGGTCGGGTCGTTGGGGACCTTGTCGTCGCCATAGGTCGTCTTGGCGTAGCTCAGGCCGCTCTGGACCGACAGGCCGTGCACCGGGGTGAACCACAGGAAGTCGACGTCGACGCCCTTGGAGGTCACTTCCGGCACCGAGCGCACCGCGAACGAAGTGCCCAGGAAGGTGTTCAGCTGGAAGTCCGTGAACTTCTGGTAGAAGCCGGTGACGTTGAACAGCACCGTGCGGTTGAACAGGGTGTTCTTCAGGCCGACTTCATAGCTGTCGACGAATTCGGCCGGGAACGAGGTGTCCAGGATCGGCACGACGCCAGGCGCGCCCGAAGGCAGGCCGTTGGACGACTGGGTGCGGTCCAGGTTGAAGCCGCCGCCCTTGTAGCCGCGGGCGTAGGAGGCGTAGCTGAACACCTCCGGCGAGAAGCGGTACGACGCCTTGATCGTGCCGCTCCATTCCTTGTCCGAGCGCTTCTGGTTGGTGCCGCGGCCGTTGAACAGCGGGTTGGCCCAGGGCAGGCAGAGGTTGCCGATCACCGTGCCGGCGTTGGCCGGGCCGACGATGCCGGCGATGCGGGCCTGGCCGGCCGGCGACAGGGCGGTGGCGCACGCCACGCCGCCGTCGCTGGTGGTCTGGTAGGTGTCCAGGTCCTTCTTGTCGATCGAGTAGCGCAGGCCGGCGGTGATGTCGAAGGCGTCGGTCACGTGCCAGGTGTTGTTGGTGAAGCCGGCGACGGTGGTGGCGCGCTGCTTGTAGGTGTCGTGCAAGCCCTGGCCGCCGACGAAGCTGGTGTTGGGCGCACGGTTCAGCAGCAGGGCGACGAAGTTGGCGACGCCGGCCGGATTGGCCCCCGAGCGCGACAGCAGGCGGCCCAGATACTGCTCGTAGTCGTTGCCGTACTTGAAGTTGGCTTCGTTATCGAGCTTCTCGTCGGCCAGGAAGGCGCCGACCAGCCAGTCGAACTTGTCGGTCTGGCCGGCCAGGCGGATTTCCTGGCTGAAGGTGGTGAACTCCGAATAGTTGGTGCCGTCCTTGTTGCGATAGGCGAGGTCGGCGGTGGTGAAGTCGGAGTCCTGGCCGTTGTCGGTGCGCCAGTTGCGGATGGCCGAGATGGAGGTGATCTCGCCGAAGTCGGTGTCGATCACGGCCTGCAGCGATACGCCCTTGTCCTCGATCGACGACGGCGCGCCGCGGTTCGAATAGGCGACGCGGGCGTAGGGATCGGCGGTGGTGGCCAGGGCCGGGCCGCCGTTCAGCAGACCCAGGATGCCGGCGGTCGGGCCGGTGCGGATCTGCACGGCGCCGCAGCAGTTTTCGTCGCGCTTGGTGTAGTCGCCGATCAGCCGGAAGGTGGCCTTGTCGTCCGGCACGAACAGCAGTTGGCCGCGGACGGTGTAGAAGCCCTGGTCGGCGTCCTCGTCGCGATCGCTGGGACCCTTGCCGGTGACCACGTCGTTATAGCCGTCGCGCTCGCGGGCGGCCACGTACAGCCGGGCGGCCAGGGTCTCGCTGCCGAACAGCGGCCCGGTCACCGAGCCGGCCAGGCCGTGGGCGTTGAAGTTGCCGATCGTCGCTTCGGCCTCGGCGCCGAAGCCGAATTCCGGCTCCTTGGTGACGATGTTGATGACGCCGGCCGAGGTGCTCTTGCCGAACAGCGTGCCTTGCGGGCCCTTCAGGACCTCGATGCGTTCCATCTGGCCCAGGTCGCCGAAGCCGACGCCGTTGCGCGGACGATAGACGCCGTCGATCACGACGCCGACCGAGCTTTCCAGGCCGGGGTTGTCGCCGACCGTGCCGACGCCGCGGATGCGGGCGGTGGTCGAGGCTTCCGACGAGGTCGAGGTGACGGTCAGGCCGGGGGTCAGGATCGTCAGGTCCTTGATGTCCTTGACGCCGGTGTCCTGCAGCAGCTTGGCGCTGACGGCGGTGACCACCACCGGCACGTCCTGCAGGTTCTGCTCGCGCTTCTGGGCGGTGACGACGATGCTGTCGACGGTGGGGATTTCGGTGTCCTGGGCGGCGGTTTGGGCCTGAGCCGCCAGTGGGGTCAGACCGGCGAGCACGACGGCGGACGCCGTGCCGCAAAGCACCTGAGTAAAGCGCATTTCCTACCTCGGTTCGTTTTATGGCGTGAGCGCTTGCACCGCCCCCGCCTTTTGATTTGGTCTTGACCCGAACGATTGTTCGAATTGACACGCAAGGGTTACGGTTCCGCCGGTGTCTCGGCAAGGAGAAACCTTATGGATTAACGGTTCGAGAACGGCTGTTGCGCGGAAGCGACAGCGTTACGCGAGCATCCCCAACCTTCCGTCAGCCTTCAAATGAGGCGGAGCGCTTGCGTCGGGCGGCCGGGCGGCTCATGTCCCCGCCATGCCCCTCTCCGCCACCTATCGTCCTGATCCGGTCTTCATGCGCTTGGGGGCGGAGTTCGCCGATCCGGTGGCCCCCGCGCCCTTCCCGCAGACCCGCCTGCGGTTCCGCAACGACCGCGCGGCGGCCAGCGTGGGATTGGAGGACCTGGCCGAGGCCGAATGGCTGGCTCACTTCGCCCGTTTCGCACCGCTGCCGGACAACCAGCCCGGGCCCCTGGCCATGCGCTATCACGGCCATCAGTTCCGCAGCTACAACCCCGACCTGGGCGACGGGCGCGGTTTCCTGTTCGCCCAGCTTCGGGAGGCCGGAAGCGGCCGGCTGCTGGACCTGGCCACCAAGGGCTCGGGTCAGACGCCATGGTCGCGGGCCGGCGACGGGCGGCTGACCCTGAAGGGCGGAGTGCGCGAGATCCTGGCGGCCGCGATGCTGGAGGCCCTGGGCGTTCCGACCTCCCGCGCCTTTTCCCTGGTCGAGACGGGCGAAGCCCTGGTGCGCGGCGACGAGCCCAGCCCGACCCGCTCGGCGGTGCTGACCCGCCTGTCCCACAGCCACATCCGGTTCGGGACCTTTCAGCGCCAGGCCTTCCTGGAGCGGCGAGACAATATCACTGTGCTGGTCGACCATGCGGTCGAGACCTATTTCCCGCAGGTCGCTGACCAGCCGGACCGGCCCAAGGTGCTGCTGGAGCAGGCGGTCGCCGCCAGCGCCCGCCTGCTGGCCCGCTGGATGGCGGCCGGTTTCGTGCACGGAGTGCTCAACACCGACAACATGGTCGTGACGGGCGAGAGCTTCGACTACGGCCCCTGGCGGTTCCTGCCGCGCAACGACCCCAACTTCACCGCGGCCTATTTCGACCACTCGGGCCTCTACAGCTTCGGCCGCCAGCCGTTGGCGGTGTTCTGGAACCTGCAGCAGCTGGCCGGCTGCCTGGCCCTGGTCACCGACGACGCGGGACTGATCGCGGCGCTCAACAGCTTCTCCGGTCTCTATCGCGACGCCCTGCGCGCCGCGATGCTGGACCGCCTGGGCCTGACGAGCCGCTCGGCCGACGACGATATCGACCTGGTCCAGGCCGCGTTCACGGCCCTGGCCGCCGGCGGCGAATCGCTGCGCTGGGAGCCGTTCTTCTTCGATTGGTTCGGAGGCGAGGCGTCGCAAGCCCGCGCCCTGGCCGGTCCGCGCGCGGACCTCTACGGCCAGGAAGCCTTTCTCGACTTCCGCCGCCGGCTGTCGGCGTTCGAGCCTAAGCGTCCCGAACGTCTGGAAAGTCCTGTTTTCAACGGCTTGGAGCCCGAGGAGCTGCTGATCGACGAGGTGGAGGCCCTGTGGGCGCCGATCGCGCAAGCCGACGACTGGGCGCCGCTCGAAGGAAAACTGGCCCGAATTGAGGCCGCGCGTGTCGCCTATGCGTTGGGAGACTGACATACGGGTGAGACATATCTGCCGCATGCTGAGCTTTTCCGACGTAGATCCGAGGTTCGTAGGAACAAACGTCAAGCTTCGGCCTTATCTGGGCTGAAACTCGCCTCACGAACGAACTGGCCTGTGGAGAATTTCGCATGCGTTTCTTCCAACCCGTGATGCTGGTCTGCGCGGTCGCCATGTCGTTCATCGGCGCCTTGGGCCTGCCGGGCTGCGCCCGCGCCATTGGCGAGTGCCTGAGCGACAAGCACGAGATGGCTTGATCCTCCCCCTCTGGGGGAGGTGGCCCGTAGGGCCGGAGGGGGAGCCGCCGCGCTGGCCCCCTCAGTCGCTTACGCGACAGTTCCCCCAGAGGGGGAGCATCAAACCAACCACGGCGCGCTGGCCATCCGTCGGGCCAGGAACGCGATCAGCACCTCCACCCTCGCCGGACGGATCGGGCTGGGCGGGGTGACCAGGTGCAAGGCGATCGGAGGCGGGGCCCAATCCGTTAGGACTTCTTCCAGCAAGCCGCTCTTCACGTCCTCCCAGCACAGGAAGTCAGGCTGCATGGCCAGGCCCAGGCCGGCCAGCAGGGAAGGGCGCAGGATGTCGGCGTTGTTGACCCGCAGGGGCGAGGGCACGCTGACCGCATATTGTCCGTGCTCGGCGTGCTCGAACCGCCAGACGTCCCGCGAACGGCCGCCGGTGTAGAACAGGCCTTGGTGGACCGTCAGGTCCTTGGGGTGGCCGGGCCGGCCATGCTTGTCGAAATAGGCCGGCGCGCCGACCAGCATCACCCGCACCGGACACAGCCGCCGGGCCAGCAGGCTGGAATCCTCCAGGGCCGAGATCCGCAGGGCCAGGTCGAATCCCTCCTCGACGATGTCGACCAGCTGGTCCGACAGCGACAGCTCGACCGAGACCTCCGGATAGAGGGCGAAGAATTCCGGCAGGGCCGGTCCCAGATGTGCGATGCCGAACGACATCGGCGCGGCCACTCGCACCAGGCCGCGCGGGGTGGCCGACTGGGCCGAGGCCTCGGCTTCCAGCGCCTCGCCCTCGGCCAGGATCCGGGCGGCGCGGTCCAGCGAGGCGCGGCCGGCCTCGGTCAGGGACAGTCGCCGGGAGGTGCGATGAAACAGTGTCGCCCCAAGCCGCGTCTCCAGCCGCGAGACGGCCTTGGAGACCGTGGCCTTGGACAGGTTCAGCTGTTCGGCGGTCCCGACGAACGAGCCGGTCTCAGCCACCTTGGCGAACACCGCCCAGGCCTCGAAGTCGGGGAGTTTCATGGGTGCGATTTCCGAAACGGTTTGTTTCGATCATTTCCATTTCGGATCGAAGCGCAAGGGGCCATCTTCCCCTCAACAGAGACGGCCGCCCCGGCCTTCTCCTTCAAGATGCTCTCAGGAGACCGAGATGATCGACGTTCGAACCTTCGACAGCCTGGGCGGCGCCAACCATGGTTGGCTGGACGCCAAGCACCACTTCTCGTTCGCCGACTACCACGACCCTTCGCGCGTCCATCACGGCGCCCTGCGGGTGTGGAACGACGACACCATCGCGGCCGGCACGGGCTTTCCGCCCCATCCCCATGCCGACATGGAGATCATCACCTATGTCCGTGAGGGCGCGATCACCCACCAGGACAGCCTGGGCAACAAGGGCCGCACCGAGGCGGGCGACGTCCAGGTGATGAGCGCTGGCACCGGCATCCGCCATTCCGAGTACAATCTGGAAAACACCACGACCAAGATCTTCCAGATCTGGATCATCCCCAACAAGCGCGGCGAAGGCCCGGCCTGGGGCGCCAAGCCCTTCCCCAAGGGCGACCGCAGCGGGAAGTTCGTGGCGCTGGCCAGCGGCTTCGACGGTGATACGGACGCCCTGCCGATCCGCACCGACGCCCGCGTACTGGGCGCGACGCTGAAGGCTGGCGAGACCGCCGAGTACGCCATCGGCGCCGACCGCAAGGGTTATCTGGTGCCGTCGACCGGCAAGGTCGAGGTCAACGGCGTGGCTTTGAACACCCGCGACGGCGCGGCCATTCAAGACGAGGCCGTGATCCGCGTGAAAGCGTTGGAAGACGCGGAATTGGTGCTCGTCGACGCCGCTTAATCAACACCCCCTGACGGGAACAGGCGCATGCGCCTGTCCCCACCCCTTCCAAACACTCACAAGGAGGCCGTCATGGCCAAGGTTCTCGTCCTCTACTATTCCGCCTACGGCCACATCGAGACGATGGCCAACGCCGTCGCCGAAGGCGCCCGCGCCGCCGGCGCGACCGTCGATGTCAAGCGCGTGCCGGAACTGGTGCCGCAGGAGATCGCGGTGAAGTCGCACTACAAGCTGGACCAGGCCGCGCCGGTCGCCAAGATCGAGGATCTGGCCGAGTACGACGCCATCATCGTCGGCGTCGGCACCCGCTTTGGGCGCATGGCCTCGCAGATGGCCAACTTCCTCGACCAGGCCGGCGGCCTGTGGGCCCGCGGCGCGTTGAACGGCAAGGTGGGCGGCGCCTTCACCTCGTCGGCCACCCAGCACGGCGGCAACGAGACCACCCTGTTCTCGATCATCACCAACCTGCTGCACTTCGGCATGACCATCGTGGGCCTGCCCTACAGCCACCAGGGCCAGATGACCCTGGAGGAGATCACCGGCGGCGCGCCCTACGGCGCCACCACCATCGCCGGCGGCGACGGTTCGCGCCAGCCCAGCGAGCTGGAGCTGGCCGGCGCCCGCCACCAGGGCGAACTGGTCGCAAAGACGGCGGCCAAGCTGTTCGGCTAAATCGCGGACCCGAGTCCTGGCGGCGCGGTTCGTCCTCCCCCCTACGAACCGTGTCGCCAACGACCGGCCGGCTCCCCGCGGAGTCGGCCGGTTTTGTTTTTCAAGAACGCTGGCCGACCCGGCGGAGCGACGTTCGTTATCGCGCACCGAAGTCGCCGACGATCGCATCAGCGTCGTCGTGGAGCAGCGGCTTCTCCTTTTGGTTGAAATATTAAAAATTGTTACAAGAGGGTGCATTTCTGCACGTCCTGATGGGTCGTCGCCTGTTACGCAATCATAAGTAGCTTAAACCCCTCCTACACCAAAGGGATGCGTCAGGCGGAGCCGTCTGGGCGCGCCCGCCAACCAACTCATCAAAGGAGAGTAAGCGATGGCTTATGATGCTGATGCCGCCGCCGTGGGCATTTCCCAGGTCTACTGGGACAAGGGCCTGAAGTATTTCACCAATGGCGACGACGCGACCACCGCGATCCAGAACCTGTACCTGGACTGGAAGCCGCCGTTCGACCTGGGATCGCTGGCCGCCATCATCGGCGCCCTGTACGCCGACACCTACTGGGCCGCCCTGCCGAGCGACGGCCAGCGGATGTCGGTCACCCAGCTGGCCAACGACCTGAGCGCCGCGATCGGGGTCAACCTGTCCGACGCCACCCGAGCGGCCCAGTTCGCCTTCTCGCGCTGGTACGGCCTGTTCGTTCGCGGCAACATGGCCAACAGCGGCGAGATCCCCAAGCAGGGCACGCTGACCTCCAGTCCCGACGTGCTGGTCAACGGCTCGTCGCCGATGATCCCTCGCCTGATCATCACCAACTGGAACCAGGACACCTGGGGGCCGAAGCCGGGGTTGAAGAACTACGCCTACGGCCGGTCCCAGAGCCTGAACATCGGCGTGCCGATCACCCAGCCGACCGTGCGGATGTACTATACCGACGCCGGCTTCGTGCCGCCGCCCAGCAGTTGGATCCAGGTCTTCACCTATGACGACCAGCTGGAAAGCTCGCCGCTCGTCGACATCAACGGCGGTCAGACCCTGGTCCCGGGAACCCGGTCGGCCAGCAAGCTGGCGTTCGGGGTCAACTTCCCCGGCACGGGCCACTACTGCATGATCACGGCCGCGGCGTCGGAATACTTCGCCAACAAGCCCAACGCCGGGCAGGGCAACTGGGATTCGGCCACCTGGCTGCAGTGCAACGGCGCGGCCGGCTGGCACAATCTCGACGTCTCCAGCACGGGCGAAGCCTTCCTGAAGTTCTATAACCAGGACGACAGCGCCGAGCGCTTCGCGTTCGAGGCCCACTGCCACCAGGTGGACAAGGGCGCCAAGGTGTCGCTGGCCATCGACGGCCTGCTGCGGTCGACCGAGGCGGCGATCACCGCCGACTACCAGGTGGTCAGCGCCGAGGTCGAGGCCCCGCCGCATCACGTCGGCGAACTGGCGGTGCGGTTCGGCAAGCTGCCGCCGGGCTCGTCCGTGACCTTCTACAAGTACTGGGTGCTGCCGGTCGGCCACCCGTATCACCCCCACGCCGCCCGGCTGGTGGGCGACTTCGACGCCCTCGCGTCAGGCCAGCCGGTCCGCGTGCCGATGGGCGACTACACCTTCATCGGTCCCGAAGACTAAAGCGGGGCGACGACGCGAGGCCCGGCGGGCGCGGCATGTCCGCGCCCGCTTCGCCTTGCGCGTGGCGCCGGCTCACCCCGTCCGGGTCATCTTGAAGATCCCCTGGGCGTTCGAACTGTCGAACCGCAGGTCCAGCCTTTTCACGCCGGCCTCGTCCACGAACCGGTCGCGCGAGATGAACTCGTGGAACGAGCCGGGGACGGTCAGGGTCACCTCTCCGGCGTCGGTGACGAACACGCGCTCGACCGGCTGCGCCTTGAACGCCGTCTGGCGTACGCGGCCCGAGCCCGAGACCTCGACCTTGTCCTTGACCGGTCGGCCCAGGGCTTTCTGGCCCTCGGCCACGGCCTCGACATCGGGGACCCGGTCGGTGGCGTGGTTGAAGGCCTGGCCCTCGGTGGCGATCCAGGCGGCCTCGGCCGACTCAGCCAGCAGGGCCTTGTAGTGCTCCAGCCGCAGGGCGCCGTGGGTGCGCTCGAAGGCCGCGACCACCTGGGGCAGGGCGGCGCGCGCCGCGTCCAGGTCGCAGGACCCCTTGGTGGCGAAGGCGGCCAGGGCCCGCTGGGCCTCCACGCCCAGGACGTCGGCGGTGGAGTCGAACACCGCATGGGCGATCACCTGAAAGGCCGGCGAGAAACGCTCGGCATGCAGTTCGCTGACGAAGAACTGCGGGATCGCCTCGGGATGGTCCAGATGGGCGAAGGCCCGGCCGGTCATCTTCAGCCGGTCCAGCGGATAGAGGTCGGCGACCGCGTAGCCCAGCGGCTCGAGGATCCGCGCGAAGGCCAGATGGCCGGCGGGCAACGCGCCGGTCGGGGCGCCGTCACCGAAGTCGATCGTGCGCAGGGCGCCGTGGTCGAACAGCACCTTGCGGCCCGCCGCGCGGCGCTCGGACACATAGGCCGCGCCCAGCGGCACGCGGCCCATGATGTCGTGGAACAGCACCGCGTTCAGCGCCATGGCGAACACCGCGCGCGACACCGGGCCGTCTGTCTCGGCCGCCAGGGGCGGAGCGATGTCCAGCACGTCGAGGATCGTGGCGGCGGCCTTCTGGCCGATGGCCGAGGCGACGAGGGTGGAGAGATGCGACATTTGTGGTCCTGGAATTTGAAACCAATTTGATCCGCTCATCCCGGCGAATGCCGGGACCCAGATCCCTTAGCGGCGTGTCGGGTTGGACGAACTCAGAGCTCGAGGAGCCCGCGTCAAAGCCATTCCATCTGGGTCCCGGCGTTCGCCGGGATGAGCGGTTGAAGGAGGATCAGACGTCGAACGTGACCCCCTGCGCCAGCGGCAGGGTGGTCCCGTAGTTCACGGTGTTGGTGGCGCGGCGCATATAGGCCTTCCAGCTGTCGGAGCCGGCTTCACGGCCGCCGCCGGTCTCCTTCTCGCCGCCGAACGCCCCGCCGATCTCCGCGCCCGAGGGGCCGATATTGACGTTGGCGATGCCGCAATCGCTGCCTTGCGCCGACAGGAACAACTCGGCCTCGCGCAGGTTCAGCGTGAAGATCGACGATGACAGCCCCTGGGCCACGTCGTTCTGGGCGGCGATGGCGTCGGCCAGTTCGGTGTAGCGCATCACGTAGAGGATCGGGGCGAAGGTTTCGGCCTTCACGATCTCGGCTTGGTGGTCGATCTCGACCAGGGCGGGAGCGACGTAGAAGGCGTTCGGCCCGCCAACCTCGACGCGGTCGCCGCCGACCACCCGGCCGCCGCCGGCGCGCGCGGCGTCCAGGGCCGACTGCATGGCGTCGAACGCGGCCTTGTCGATCAGCGGACCGACCAGAACGCCCGCCGCGCGCGGATCGCCGACCGGCACGGACGGATAGGCGCTCTTCAGCCGGTCGACGAAGGTGTCATAGACGCTGTCGTGCACGAACAGCCGGCGCAGGGTGGTGCAGCGCTGGCCCGCCGTGCCCATGGCGGCGAAGGCCACTCCCCGCAGGGTCAGGTCCAGGTCCGCCGACGGCGCGACGATGGCGGCGTTGTTGCCGCCCAGCTCCAGCAGGGCGCGGGCGAAGCGGGCGGCCAGCCTCGGCCCAACCGCCCGCCCCATGGCCGTCGAGCCGGTGGCCGAGACCAGCGGGACCTTCGGATGGTCGACCAGCGCCTCGCCGACCGCGCGGCCGCCGATCAGCAGGGTCGACAGGCCGGAAGGCGCGTCCGGACCGAACCGCGCGGCGGCGCGCTCGAACAGGGCCTGGGCGGCCAGGGCGACCAGCGGGGTCTTCTCCGACGGCTTCCACACCACGCTGTCGCCGCAGACGAAAGCCAGGGCCGCATTCCACGACCAGACGGCGACCGGGAAGTTGAAGGCGCTGATGACGCCCACCACGCCCAGCGGGCGCCAGGTCTCCATCATTCGGTGATCAGGACGTTCGCTCGCTATCGTCAGGCCGAACAGCTGGCGCGACAGGCCCACGGCGTAGTCGCAGATGTCGATCATCTCCTGCACCTCGCCCAGGCCCTCGGAGATCACCTTGCCGGCCTCCAGGGTGACCAGGGCGGCGAGGTCGTCCTTGGCGGCGCGCAGTTCCTCGCCCAGCAGGCGGACCAGCTCGCCGCGGCGCGGGGCGGGGACCTGGCGCCAGGCGAGATAGGCGCCATGGGCGGCGTCGATGGCGGCCGCGGCCCGGGCGGGGGTGTGCTCGGGGAGGCTGGCCAGGATCTCGCCGGTGACCGGCGAGCGCGCCGCCAGGGTTCCACCGTCGAGAGCGGTGGTGACGCCCAAGCGCTGCAGGATGGCGCGGGCTTCGGAAACGGCGGAGGGCAGGGTGGTCATCAGATAGTCCTGGAAAATCTATTTTCGATCCGCTCATCCCGGCGAATGCCGGGACCCAGATCCCATGGCGGTGTGTGGGGCTGGATCAGCACTGAGTTTGAGGAACCCACCTCAAAGCCATTCCATCTGGGTCCGGCATTCGCCGGGATGAGCGGTGGTAAGGGGAAAGCTCACGATCTCAAAGCCGGCCCCAGCCGAACCGCCGCCGATCCCGTCCCGAACACCGCCGCCACCGTCGCCGAATAGTCCTGGACCAGGCGCGGCGTGAAGCGGTCGTAGGCGTCCTGGAACGCCCGGCCCAGGCCGTGCTCGCCGCTGAAGCTGGCGCCGAAGCCGTCGACGGCCAGGGTCAGCACCGCTTCGCGGAGGGCCGCGCGCCGCCCCGGCTCGACCGGGCCGACCAGGTTGAAGTGCACCCCGCCGTCGGCCACGTGGCCGAAGTCGCACAGGGCGTAGTCGGGAAAGTCGGCCTCCAGCATCAGCACGGCCTCGCGGCGGAAGCGGGCCAGGTCGCGGCGGCGGAAGCTGAGGTCGAAGCCCACGACCGGCCCGCTGGCTCGCAGGCCTTCCGACAGCGAATGGCGCAGGGCCCACATCTTCTCGACCGGGCCGAACAGGGCGTCGACCAGCAGGCCGTCGTCGCGTTCCAGCAAGTCGCCGGCGATCTGCTGCAGCACCTCGTCCAGCGAGACCTCGCCCTCGCGCGGGGCCCAGGTTCGGGTCAACTCGACCAATACGGCGTAGTCGGGAACGCCGCCGGCGAACGGGTTGTTCAGCGACGGCACGTGGTCGATGGCCCGGGTCATGGCCGCCTTCGACAGGCCCTCGAAGGCCGTCAGGGTCGAGCCGGCCTGGACCTCGAACGCCTGCAGCAGCGGCAGGACCGCCTCGATGTCGCGCGGGACCAGCAGGGCGGCGGCGGTCTGGCGGGGGCGGTGGTGAACCTCGACGGTCACCTGGGTAATGATCCCAAACGCGCCACAACCGCCGACGAACAGCTGGCGCAGGGCGACGGCGGCGTTGTCTTTGCGCAGGCCGTGCGAGAGCTGGAGCGTCGTGCCGGCCGCGTCGGCCAGCACCACTTCCAGGCCCAGGACGTGGCGGCGCATGTCGCCATAGCGCAGGAACCGCGCCCCGCCGGTGTTGGTGGCGGCCATGCCGCCCAGGGTGGGATCGGCGCCCAGGTCGATGGGCAGGAACAGGCCATGCGGCTCCAGCGCCGCGTTCAGCGCCGACAGCCGCACGCCGGCCCCGACCGTGGCCGTGCGGTCGGCGACGTCGATCTCCAGCGGCCCGGCCAGGCGATCCAGCGACAGCACCAGGTGCGTCCCGCTGGCGTCCGGCGTCGAGCCCTCGGCCAGGCCGGTATTGGCCCCCTGCGGCACGAACCTCAGGCCGTAGCGCACGCAATAGCCGACCACCGCCGAGACCTGCGCCGTGGTCGCCGGGCGGACGACCGCCGCCGCCGCCCCGCCGGCGTAGCGCGCAGGAGTCTCGTAGGCGGCGCGGTCGGCCGGATCGAGGATCAGGCCGCCGGGACCGACCAGGGCGGCCAGGGCGTCTTGGTGAACTTGGTCCAGCACGAAAGCGCAAACTCCAGGGGCGGCCATCATCTCCGCCATTCCGTCGAATCCTAGTGGCGGGATCGTCGGTTTGACGGCAGGATCTCGGCGAAATGCAGTCTTCCGCCAACATAATGACGATCGACGCCATCGACGAGAAGCTGATCGCCGCCTTGCGGGAGAACGGCCGGGCCTCGACCGCCGAACTCGCCCGGCGGGTCGGCCGCTCGCGCACCACGGTGCAAAGCCGGATCGAGCGGCTGGAACGCAGCGGGGTGATCGTCGGCTATACGGCCCGCCTGGCGCCCGACCACGCCCATGGCGCGGTGCGCGTGCACGTGATGATCAAGATCGGTCCCAAGGAGGCCCGCGCCGTCGAGGCGGCGCTGCGCGCGATCCCGCAGGTGCGGCTGCTGCACTCGGTCAGCGGCGACTACGACATGATCGCCATCGCCGCCACCGCGACGGTCGCGCAGATGGACGAGGTGCTCGACAGGATCGGCCATGTGGCGGGGGTCGAGCGCACGACCTCGTCGATCATCCTGTCGACCAAGTTCGATCGCTGAGGCCCGCTTGCGCGACGCGGACGGCGATGGAAAATCGCCGCTGGGGCGTCTCCCCCCTTGCGTGACTTCTCGCCTTCCTCGTCAGACCGAATGGAGAAGACAATGCCCAAGAAATATACGGCCCAATGCGCCTGCGGCGCCGTGAAGTTCGCGTTCGACAGCGACCCGACGTTCGTCGCCAACTGCCATTGCAACGACTGCAAGCGGGCCTCGGGCGGCGAGATGGCGACCTTCTTCGCGGTGCCGGCCGACGACTTCGACCTGCTCAGCGGCCAGCCCAAGGCGTTCCACTATGTCGCCAATTCCGGCAACGGGCTGGATCGGAACTTCTGTCCGGACTGCGGGTCACGGGTCTTCACCAGCAATCTCGACGGCTTTCCCGGCGCGGTCTTCGTCCAACTGGGCAGCCTGGATCGGCCGGACCTGATCGCGCCCAAGCTGGAGATGTTCACCGCGCGCCGGCTGGACTGGAACAGGCCGCTGGACCTGCCGCAGTTCGACGGCATGCCGAACTGATCTATTCGGACCGCAGCCGCGCGCGAACGTCCTGGTAGGCCGCGGCGACCAGGGCGTTCAGCGCGGCGGCGTCCATCGGCCGGCCCCAGGGTCTCTCCGCACCGCGCCGGCAAGTCGGAAGAGCTCCGTCATCGGGCCAGAATGCCAGCGCCGCCCGGGCTTGTCGAAATCCCGGCGGCGGGTCGGCCCCGCTCGCCAAGCCATCCTGAGCCTGGCGAGCAGAGGTTCCCGCCGCCGTCAGGCCGGAACGACGGACCGGCGGACGATCCGCGCCGCCTCGACCATGTTGGCCAGGGCGGCCTGCGTCTCGGGCCACTGGCGGGTCTTCAGGCCGCAGTCGGGATTGACCCACAGCTGGCCGGCCGACAGCCGCGCCTCGGCGGCCTTCAGCAGGTCGGTGATCTCCCCGACGGCGGGCACGCGCGGCGAGTGGATGTCGTAGACGCCTGGACCGATCTGCGCCGGATAGGCGTAGGCCTCGAAGGCGTCCAGCAGTTCCATCTTCGAGCGGGCGGTCTCGATGGAGATGACGTCGGCGTCCATCGCCCCGATCGCGGCGATGATGTCGTTGAACTCCGAATAGCACATGTGGGTGTGGATCTGGGTGTGGTCGGCCACCCCCGACGCCGCCAGGCGGAAGCAGTCGACCGCCCAGTCCAGATAGGCCGCCCAGTCGCCCCGGCGCAGGGGCAGGCCTTCGCGCAGGGCCGCCTCGTCGATCTGGATGACCTTGGCCCCGGCCGCTTCCAGGTCGGCCACCTCGTCGCGGATGGCCAGGGCGATCTGGCGGCAGGCCACGGACCGGGGGAGGTCGTCCCGCACGAACGACCAGTTCAGGATGGTCACCGGGCCGGTCAGCATGCCCTTCACCGGCCGGTCGGTCAGGGACTGGGCGTAGGCCCACCAGTCCACGGTCATCGGGGCCGGGCGCGAGACGTCGCCGAACAGGATCGGCGGCCGCACGCAGCGCGAGCCGTAGGACTGCACCCAGCCGTGGCGGGTGAAGGCGAAGCCCGACAGCTGCTCGCCGAAATACTGCACCATGTCGTTGCGCTCGAACTCGCCGTGGACCAGCACGTCCAGCCCGATCTCGGCCTGCCAGGCGACAGTGCGGGCGGTCTCGGCGCGCAGGAACGCCGTGTAGTCCACGTCGCTCAGCTGGCCCTTGCCGTGGGCCGAGCGCGCCTGGCGCACCGCCTCGGTCTGGGGGAACGAGCCGATGGTGGTGGTGGGGAAGGCCGGCAGGTCCAGGCGCGCGATCTGCACCGCTTGCCGACGGCCGAACGGCGAGCGGCGCCGGGCCATGTCCGGCGTGGTGGCGGCCAGGCGCGCGGCCACCGCCGCGTCGTGGATCCTGGGCGAGGCGCGCCGCGCCTTTGCCGCCTCCGCGCTGGCGGCCAGTTGGGACGCCACCGCGGCCCGGCCCCGGTTCAGCGCCGTGGCCAGCACCACCAGCTCCTCGATCTTCTGGACGCCGAACGCCAGCCACTGGCGGACCTCCGGATCGATCGCCGTCTCCAGGTCCAGGTCGATCGGCGCGTGCAGCAGCGAGCAGGACGGCGCCAGGATCACCCGGTCGCCGCCGCGCCGCGAGACGATCGGGTCCAGGCGATCGAGCAGGGCCGGCAGGTCGGCCCGCCAGACGTTGCGGCCGTCGATCACCCCCAGCGACAGCACCAGGCTTTCGGGCGCCAGGGCCAGGACCGCGTCGAGCTCTTCTGGCGCGCGCGCCAGATCGACGTGGACGCCGTCGACCGGCAGGTTCACCGCCGTGGCCAGGTTGTCGCCATAGGCGCCGAAATAGCTGGTCAGCATCAGGCGCAGGCCGGGCGCGGCATGGGTCAGGGCGCCATAGGCGCGGCGCAGCTCGCCGCGCTCGAAGTCGGTCAGATCCAGCGCCAGGCAGGGCTCGTCCATCTGCACCCAGTCGGCGCCGGCCTGCTGGAGCCGGACCAGGATCTCGGCATAGACCGGGACCAGGGCCGACAGCAGCGACAGCGGCGAGAAGTCCTCGTCCCTGGTCTTGGCCAGCTTGAGGAAGGTGACCGGGCCCAGCAGCACCGGGCGGGTGTGGACGCCCAGCGCCCGGGCCTCCAGGAACTCGTCGATCGGCTTGGTGGAGGTCAGGGCGAAGGCCTGGTCGCGCGACACCTCCGGGGCCAGGTAATGGTAGTTGGTGTCGAACCACTTGGTCATCTCCAGGGCCGGCAAGCCGGAACCCTGGTGATGCGCGTGACCGTGGGCGCAGGCCGCCTCGGTCGCGCCGCCTTGCGCGCCGCGCGCCATGGTGAAGTAGCCGGCGGTGTCGGTCGGGCCGCCTGTCCAGCCGTAGATCGCCGGAATGGCCCCGACCATGACGCTGGTGTCCAGCACATGGTCGTAGAGCGAGAAGTCGTTGCTGGGCACATGGACCACGCCGAGGGCGGCCTGGCGGGTCCAGGCGCCGGCGCGCAGGGCGGCGGCCGTGGCGAGCAGCGCCTGGGCGTTGGTCTTGCCCGCCCAATGGTTCTCAAGCGCGAACTTCAGTTCGCGGTGCGGTCCGATGCGGGGAAAGCCCAGGGTGGCGACGGTGACGGTCATGTTCGAAAAGCCTCTGCCGGTGTGATGGCGGAGGCGGGTCGGGACGCGCGCGAGGGGACGCGCACGGGCCATGGGGTCCGGTCACGCCTTGGCATGCGACCAGACCGGACACCCCGCCGGAGGACGTTATCTGTCGGGGCAGGTCTCCTGGCTCACGGGTCAGCGCCCCTGTCCTGGCCTTCCCGACACGCCACCGATCCAGCTCGGCGCGTCAGTGACACGTATCGGACAGCGGCTCGCCGCTCACAGTTGCGGGGGCAGCGCCGGATTCGGGCTTTCAAGACCCTCACCGACTTCCCTCTTAGCTGCGGACGCGCGAACGCCCGCAGACCACGACCCGCCCAGAAGGCGCGCGTTCCCGCCCGGCGTCAAGAGGGACATAAGGATATCTTTATGTGATTTCGAGGGGCCGGCGCCGCCCTAACAAAATGTCGCACCCGGCGATCCTTAAACCTGCGGGAAACGATGCTTCCCCTAAGGCTGCCCTTTGGTGTGTGGGCTTCCTTGCGAGCGCGGGGAAGGGGAGGGCGTCTTGCGGCAACCAACGGATCTCGGCGTCGCCGCCCAAGGCGCTCGCAAGCCGTGGCGGGGTTACGGTGATCTGCGCCTGGAAGCCGCGATCTTCCTGCTGGTGGCCGTGTCGTTCGCCGCTGTGCTGGGCAAGAGCGCCATCACCAGCCAGACCCTGGTCCTGTCCTCACAGTCGGGCCGGTTCGCGACCTACGGCTATTCCGACGCTGAAAACGGCGGGCGCACCATCGTCTCCGTCGATCCGCGCAAGCCCCTGTCCTGGTCGTGCGACATCCGCCAGGACGCGGCCTATCCCTATTGCGGCTACGGTCTGGCGCTGGACGTCGGGGGCCAGACCGACGGCCTGGACCTCTCGCGCTTCCAGACCATCGTCCTGCGCTTTTCCTACCAGGGGCAGGGCGACCGCCTGAGGCTGGTCGTGAAGACCTCGCCGAATGCGGCCGTACAGGCAAAACTGAAGGGCGAGCAGATGCCCTTGGCGATGGACATCCCTGTCGTCCAGGGCCGTAACGAAGTGCGCCTGCCGCTGAACCAGCTGGCGCCGGAGGAATGGTGGGTGGCCAGCCACGGCCTTTCGACCGCCGAGGCCGCGCCGAACCTCGAGACGGTCCGTTCCGTGGCCATCTCCACCAGCGGCGCCAAGGTCGGCCATCTGGCGATCTTGGTCGACGACTTGACCTTCGAAGGATCGTACCTTTCGACCGAGCAGTTCTACCTTGTCATCCTCGGGCTCTGGCTGGTGCTGTCGGCGGGCTTCCTGGTCTGGCGCTTCCTGCACATGCGCGGCGACTACGAGGCCCGGAGGCGTCGTCAAGCGGAGGAGGCCGGCCGGCTGGCCGAGGCCCACGCCGCCGCCCAGGCCGCCAGCAGCGCCAAGTCGCGATTCCTCGGCAATATGAGCCACGAACTGCGCACGCCGCTCAACGCCATCATCGGCTACGCCTACTGGCTGGAGCGCACCGCGCTGGACGCCAAGCAGCGCGCGGCGGTCAAGACGGTGCAGGCCAGCGGCGAGCACCTGCTGGCCGTGATCAGCGACATCCTGGACGTGGCCAAGATCGAGGCCGGCAAGTTCGAGCTGCTGGTCGCGCCCTTCGACCTGCATGATTGCGTCGCGGGCGCGGGCGAGATGTTCCGGTTGCCGGCGCGTGACAAAGGCCTGGACTTCGCCGTCGGCTTGGATCCGGACGTCCCGCGGCGAGTCGAGGCGGATGAAAAGCGGGTTCGGCAGATCCTGATCAACCTGCTGGGCAATGCGATCAAGTTCACCGCCAGCGGTCGGGTCGACCTGCGGGTCAGTCTCGTCGAAGCCATGGGGGAAACCGCGCGCCTGCGTTTCGCCGTCGACGACACCGGTGTCGGGATCGCGCCGGACCAGCTGGACGGCGTCTTCCGTCCGTTCGAGCAGGCGGGCGACGCGGCGGACCGAAACGAGGGCACGGGCCTGGGGCTGAGCATCAGCCGGCAGATCGTCACCTTGATGCAGGGCGAAATCGGGGTCGAGAGCACCTTAGGCCAGGGCAGCCGTTTCACGGTCGAGATCACGGTCCCGGTTCCCAAGGCCGAGGTCGAGGCGACCGGGCCGGCGACGCCGCGGCTCCGGCGCTTAAGGTCGGCTTAGGGCTTTCGTTCCATTTTCGCGGCCGCTCCGGACAGCCGCGGCGCGAAGATCCGGGATCGACATGAGCGCGGCGTCTGCGGTCGCATCGTCACCCGGCCGCGCTCCGGTGGGGCCATGAACGGGCCATACTTCGGCCTGCAACTTCCAGCGGAGTACGCGCGTCGGGTGGGGGCGCGGGAACATGACGCGAGGAGGCCAAGCGGGCCGGGACGGAACTTGGCGCGTCGCCGGGTTCGTGGCTTCCGCCCTGCTGCACGCCGTTCTGCTCGCCTGTCTCCTGCATTACGCCGCGCGGGACATGCCCGCCTACGATCAGCCGCCGCCTCTCCAGGTCGTCCTGATCACGCCCTCAAGATTGGACCGAGATCGCGAGACGCCTCGTCCGGTTCGCCGCCGTGTCGTGGCGCGGACCAGCGACGCGCTTCCGATCCCGCCCGGATCGTCCTTGTCGTCCATGTCGAACATCGCGCCTTCCAGGCCGAAAGGGACCGCGGTCGCTGACGTCGGGCTCGAAGGGGCCGCGCCCGAAGCGGCCGCGCAGGGCGCGGGTGGTCTTGCCGCGAGTGGGCGGGAAGCCCTCCGCGGGCTGGGCGGCTGCAATCGGCCGACGTTCTCGCGACAGGAGCGCGAACGTTGCGAGGCGGAGCGCTGGGCTGGCGTCGCACCGGCCACCGCACGGCTGAATCTGGACCCTTCCGGCCGCTTCGCGAAGGATCCCACGCCCTATCTGGTGCGCCGTCCCGAGAAGGGCTGCCGCCTGAGGATGACCGGGGATGCGGACGCCCGCGGAGACGATCAAAATGTGCGCGCCGGCGTCACCTGCGTGAAGCGGTTCTGAGCAGCCCGCCCTACTTCGCTACCGTGTTGACCACGGCCCCCGCGCTGGCTCCGACCACCGCGCCCACGGGGCCCGCCACCACCGCTCCAGCCAGCGCGCCACTGGCTGCGCGTTGCTCCATGTCGTGTCCGCAGGCCGACAGGCTTAACGCCGTCGCAACCCATAGCGGAACCCAGCGCAGAGCAGTCATTATGTCCTCCAGGACAATTACACCTGTGCGGTAGAGTAACGGCGATCCGGAGCGGTGGTTCCGTTGAGAGCGACGCGGCGGAAGTCTATCCTCGGAGGTGAATATTCGTCGCGGACCGGAATTTCGGGACTGTCGCGTTTTTTCGTTAGAATCAAACAATTAACCAATCCATCTGTCGCGCGGGCGGCCAAAATTCAGGCTGCGGCGCCGCGTGCGCTTGCGACTCGTGGCCGGATGCGTCATAAGGCGGTCATAAGCAGGACTTCGGCCACGATCGTGAACCGGCCGAACCTCCGCTTTCAGAGCTGCCCGACAGTGCTTTTTCCGGGTCTCTGAAGGCGTTTTTGTCGGGGGGCGGACCGCCCTCGCCGCGCAGGACACGAGTTTTGAATATCAAGTCGCAGACGTGCGCAGACGCGCGCGCGCTGATCGGCGCCGTATTGGTTGGGTCGGCCACGGGTCTGGCCCTCGGCGGCGTTTACCTTGCGGGGGGCATGGCCCAGGCCGCTAGTCAGCACGCACGCGTATCTCGCCTGGCCGACGGCGCCGAGGGGAACTTCTCCGATGCGGCGCTGTATCAGGCCGCGTCGCGGATGGACGCCGGCGCGCTGGCTATCGCCCGTCGTCACGATCCCTACACCGTCGCCGGCGGCGCCCAGCGGGACCGACAGTCGGCCCTGCTGGTCGAGCGCCTCGAACAGCGCCAGCAATCCGACAGCCAGCGCCAGCCGCTGTTGCTGCGGGCCAGCTTCGGAGGCCCGTTCAATCCGGCCGTCGCCCCGTTTCGCCTGACAAACGCTCTGGAAAGCTCGCGTGAACTCGAGTGCCTTTCCGAGGCGGTCTATTACGAGGCCCGCGGCGAGACCCCGAGCGGCCAGGCGGCCGTGGCTCAAGTGGTTCTAAACCGCGTACGCCACCCTTCGTTCCCGAAATCGATCTGCGGCGTGGTGTTCCAGGGCGCCTCGACGCGCGGTTGCCAGTTCAGCTTCGCCTGCAACGGTTCGATGCGCGCGCCGCGTGAACGCGGGGCCTGGAACCGGGCTCAGAAGGTCGCCGCTCGCGCGCTGTCCGGCGCGGTGATGACCGAGGTCGGGGCCGCCACCCACTTCCACACCACCGGCGTCGCGCCGGGCTGGGGACCGCGCCTGCTGCGCGTCGCCCAGGTGGGCATGCACGTGTTCTATCGCTTCGGCGGCCGCTCCGGCGCGCCCGACGCCTTCAGCCGCACGCCGCGCCCGTCGTCGGCCGACGATCTGCCGACCATCACCCTGGTCAACCTGACGCCGCCGCCGTCCGCCGACGGCAAGTCGGCCCCGATCCAGCTGGCCAGCGCCGTGGTGGTCTCGTCCGACAAGCCCGCCACCGTCGCCGGCGGCATGGGCGGTCCGCTGGGCCCGGTCTCCGAGCCGGCTTCCGCGCCCGCCATGCACCCGACCAAGACCTCGTCCCCGTCGGGCGACGCGGTCAAGGCTGCTGCAGGACCGGCCGCGAGCGGAGCTGCTTCCTGACCACGCTCGGCATGTGGTTGCTGGCGAAGCGCATTTGCCGGGCCCGCTTGCCGACGAAATAGTGCAGCTCTTTCCCGTGGACGGCCCGCCAGATCACCTCGGCGGCGTCCTCCACGAGATAGACCGGGAGGCCGCCGCCGCGCAGGGCGTCGGCCATGTTCTGGTTGCTGCCGGGCGCGCCGGTGTTGAGGATCGGCGTCTCGACGAACCATGGCATCACGCAGGCGACACTGACGCCATGCGGCTTCCACTCGATGTCCAGGGCCTCTGAGAGTCCCCGCACCGCGAACTTGGTGGCCGAATAGACCGCCAGGCCAGGCGAGCCGTAGAGGCCCGCGCAGGACGAGATGTTGATCAGCCGCGAGCCGGACGTCGCCCTCAACCAGGGCAGGGCGGCCCGGGCGCCGCTGATCACGCCCTTGAGATTGATGTCCAGCTGCAGGTCGATGTCGACGTCCTGATGGCTGTCGAACGGCCCGAACCGGGCCACGCCGGCGTTGTTGAGCAATACGTCCAGGCGGCCCTCGGTCAGCTCGGAGAAGTCGGCCAAGACGGCCGTCCAGGCGGCGCGGTCACGGACGTCCAGGGCGAAGGTCGCGCCGTTGCCGGGACCGACCGCGGCCAGGGCGGCCTTCAGGCCTGTCGTGTCGATGTCGGAGAGGCCGACGAACCAGCCCTCGGCGGCGAAGCGCTTGGCGCTGGCCAGGCCGATGCCGCTGGCGGCGCCGGTGATGAAGACGGCCTTGCGGTCATTAGCGGTGGTCATGGCGCGCCTCCCCTTGTTTGTTATCAGCGATCAGACGCCGGAGAAGGCGGCGGGGTCAAGCGTCCCGCGATAGCGTCATCCCCCGCTTCGCGCGGGGGATGACGCTGCATTGGAGCGGCTCAGTCGGTCTGGTCGTCGACCTCGGCGCCAGGGCCGTTCTTGATGATCGAGTCGATCGCGTTCTTGGCCGAGGCCTTCGAGGCGTAGCCCTCGGTCCAGAAGATGGTCTCGCTGTTGTAGACGAAATAGGCGACGAACTCGCCCGCCTTGTTCTTCTTGATCTGGAACTTGTGGGCCATGGGGGGCTCCCTTGAGACTCTTTGTTGTGTCGACGAACCGACCCCGCAGCGTCGCTCCGGCAAAGCTGAGCGTCAATCGCGCAAGACTTCACAATTCATCTGGAGGACACATCTTTTACAAACCTTCACGGACCAGCGCCCCATGACCCCTGACCAACGCCTCGACCAGCTGTCGCGCGACCTGCTGGCCACGCCCTATAGCGGCCTGACGGCGGTGCAGAGGAGCGTCATCGACCTGATCGCCGCCGAGGCTCCGACCGGGCTCAACAAGGCGCTGCTGGTGGATGACCGAAGCTTCTGGGACCGGCTGGCCGACCGGGTCGCGGCGATCGGCGGCTCCTGGGCGTTCATCGGCGGGTTCTGCGCCTGCCTGGCGCTGTGGATCGCGCTGAACGTCGGGCTCAAGCCCTTCCACCTGTCGTTCGACCCCTATCCGTTCATCTTCCTGAACCTGATCCTGTCGACCGTGGCCGCCATCCAGGCGCCGGTGATCATGATGAGCCAGAACCGCCAGGCCACGAAGGACCGGCTGAACGCCGAGCACGACTATGTCGTCAACTTGCGCGCCGAACTGGAGATCATGCGCCTGCACGACAAGCTGGACGCCCTGCGCGAGACCGAGATGGTCGAGATCCTGCGCTGCAACACCGAGACGCTGGAGATCCTCAAGGCCCAGGTGGCCAAGATGGCGGAAGAACGGGGCTGAGGTCGGGCTGAGTTCGGGCGCGGTCGGGGACAGGCGCATGCGCCTGTCCCCGCCTTACGCCGCGGCCTAGATGTCGAAGCTATGAAGGTTGTTCACCCGAGGAGCGGCTGAGAAGCTGGGGTTGCGAAGCACCAACCTTGGCCGGAGGTCCCCCCGGATGAACATCCACAAGAATGCTCGGCTGACGCCTGTTGGTCGAGCCCTGATGATTGCCCGTATTGAGCAGCAAGGCTGGTCGGTGGCGCGGGCCGCCGAAGCCTCGGGCGTGTCGCGGCGCACAGCCAGCAAGTGGTTGCAACGGCATCGGCGGGGCGGCGAGCGAAGGCTTCACGACCGCAGCTCGGCGCCGCGCCGATGTCCGCGCAGGACCTCCGCCGGGGTGGTCGGCCAGATCGAGGCGCTGCGTCGTCAGCGCATGACGGGCCCCGCCATCGCCCGGGCCCTGGGCCTGGCCCGCTCGACCGTGGGGCTGATCCTGCGCCGGCTGGGCCTGGGCAGGCTGTCGGCCCTGGATCCGAAGGCGCCGATCGTCCGCTATGAGCGCGCCGCGCCCGGCGAGATGATCCACCTGGACATCAAGAAGCTGGGCAAATTCAACGTCGAAGGCCATCGCGTCACCGGCGACCGCCGCAAAGGCCGCTCGCGCAAGGCTGGCTGGGACTTCCTGCATGTCTGCGTCGATGACGCCTCGCGCCTGGCCTACACCGAGGTCCTGCCGTCTGAAGGCCAGCACGACGCCACCGCCTTCCTCCAGCGGGCCATCACCTGGCTCGCCGCCCATGGCGTCGCCGTCCAGCGGGTGATGACCGACAACGGCTCGGCCTATCGCTCACAGCTGTTCGCCCAGGCCCTGCAGGCCGCCGGCGCCAAGCACGTACGAACCCGGCCCTACACGCCCCGCACCAACGGCAAGGCCGAGCGCTTCATCCAGACCAGCCTGCGAGAATGGGCCTATGGCCGGCCCTACGCCTGCTCGGACGATCGCGCCAAGGCCATCAAGCCCTGGACAGACAGCTACAATCTCGCCCGACCCCACTCCGGCATCAAAGGCCTCACACCCTGGCAGCGTGTGAACAACCTTCTTGGAAACGACACCTAGAACGCGAAGCGCGCGCCGACCACGGCGCCGGGCGCCGTCATGTTCAGCTTCTCGTGCCGCTCGCCGGCCGGGCTGGTGGTCTTGACCTTGATCGAGCCGGTGTACTGGTAGCGGCCTTCGGCGAACAGCGAGATGCGCGGCGAGACCGCGACGCTGGCGCCGGCCATGGCCTGCAGGGTCAGGGCGTCGCCCTTGTCGTCGAGCAGGCCGTCGTCGATCTTCACCTGGGCCACGCCGACGCCGGCGCCCAGATAGGGCTTCACCGGGCCCGAGACGGGGAAGTCGTAATAGCCGTTCAGGTCGACGCTCAGCGCCTTGACCTTGCCGCCGCTGGCCGCGAACACGCCGACATTGGAGGTCAGGGCGGAGTCGACCTTCTGGCTGCGATAGCCCAGGGCGATCTCGCCGCGCCAGTTGGCGCCGATCGACGAACCCCAGGCGATGGCGCCTTGGGCGCCGGACTTGACGTCGGCGTCCACCGACCAGCCGTTGGCGAAGCCGTAGTCGTAGTCGGTCTTGCCGATCAGGCCGCCCGAGACGGCGATGTACTGGCCGCTGGCGGGCGCGGCCGAGGCGGGCGGCGAGCCGGCGGTCTGGGCCGCGGCGGCGCCGGCCACGGCCAGGGCGGCCACGGCGGTGGTGATGAACAGACGCATGAAATCCCCCGAAAAGGTACTGGTCCGGGATCGGACCGCGTCGCGATAGGGGGCTTCGCCAGCGGCGTAAATCTCAGGTTGTCCAAGCTTTGCTGTTTGTTGCGCGCTATGGCGCCGCTGCAACATCCGGTTGCGCGCCGCGGGCCGCGCGCCGCAGCGCCTGCGGCGGCTGGCCGAAGGCCCGCAGGAAGGCGCGACGCATGCGTTCCGGGTCGCCGAAGCCGGTCTCCAGGGCCACGTCCTCGACCTGCAGGGGCTGGCTGTCGAGCAGGGCGCGTGCGGCCTCGACGCGCAGGCGCTCGACCGCCTTGGCCGGGGTGGTCCCCGTCTCCGTGGCGAACAGCCGGGCGAAGTTGCGCGGACTCATCGCCGCCCGCTCGGCCATCTGGTCGACGGTCAGCGGCAGGGCCAGGTTCTCGCGCGCCCAGGCCAGCAGGTCGTCGAACCGCCCGCCTTGCATTTCCAGCAGGGCCGAGAACTGGGACTGGCCGCCCGGCCGGCGGTGATAGACCACCAACTGCTGGGCGACGCCCCGGGCGATCGTCTCGCCCAGATCCGCGCCGATCATCGCCAGGGCCATGTCGATGCCGGCGGTGATGCCCGCCGAGCTCCATAGCGACCCATCCTGGACGAAGATCTTGTCGGGCTCCAGCCGCACGGCCGGATAGCGGCGCTGGAAGTCTTTGGAACGCCGCCAGTGGGTTGTCGCCCGGCGACCATCCAGCAGGCCCGCGGCGGCCAGGACATAGGCTCCGGAGCAGACACTGGCCGTGCGACGGGCGGTGCGGAAGGTGGCGCGGGCGAAGGCCAGGGTCGCCTCGCAGATCGCCGGCGACCGCGTTCCCTCGCCGCCCGAGACGATCAGAGTGTCCAGCGGCGGCGCGTCTTCCAAGGCCCCGGCATACATCGCCGCTCCAGACGAACTGGCCACCCTTCCTGGCTCACGGGCCAGGACATGCAGGCGATAGGCGCCGGGCGCGAACCGTTCGGCGATCTCGAACGCCGCGATCGGTCCCGCCGCGTCCAGTAACTGGAAGTCCGGGAAGATCAGAAAGCCGATGTCGCGAGTCATGGCGTCGTCTTTCGGGATTGGCGGATTTCGAGGGAACTATGTCATTTATGCCGAACGCTAGGCGGGCGATGCTGCGGCGTCAACAGGAGGGCTCCTATGCCGAAACCGCCGCCGTTCCACATCGTGTTCGCCCTGTTTCCCGATGTCACCCACCTGGACTTCACCGGCCCGCACCAGATCCTCAGCCGCCTGCCCGGCGCCCGGGTGGTGATCGCCAGCCAGGCGGGCGGCGAGATCGAGGCCGAAGGCCTGGTGTTTTCCCGCGTGGCGCGGCTGGCCGATATCGAGCATTGCGACCTGCTGTGCGTGCCGGGCGGCTTCGGCGTGACCCAGGCGATGGCCGACGAGGCCTATCTGAAGGCGTTGCGGCGGTTGGCGGCCGGCGCGCGCTACGTCACCTCGGTCTGCACCGGCTCGCTGCTGCTGGGCGCGGCCGGGCTGCTGCAGGGGAGAAAGGCGGCCTGCCACTGGGCCTGGCGCGACCAACTGGCCCTGTTCGGCGCGACGCCGGATCCGGCCCGGGTGGTGCGCGACGGCAATGTCTTCACGGGCGGCGGGGTGACGGCCGGTATCGACTTCGCCCTAACGGTCGTGGCCGAGATCGCCGGCGCGGAGACCGCCCAGGCCGTCCAGCTGGCGGTGGAATACGCCCCTGATCCGCCGTTCCACGCCGGCCGCCCCGAGACCGCCCCGCCAGCCGTGCTGGAGCGCGTCCAGGCGATCTATGACCGCGGCATGGACGAGCGGTGGGCGGCGGCGCGCAGGGCGGGGGAGGCGTTGCGGGTTCAATAGACCCGGCCGACTTGATCCGGACACGAACCTGCCTCACAACGCTCTCAAGCGGAGAGATCGTGAATGCGTCGGATCAAGTCGTTTCTCGTCGGACTGACCGCGGCCGCCAGTCTGGCGGCTGGTTTGGCGGCCGTTTCGCCGGCCTCGGCCCAGGACGCGCCGTTCACCTACGGCGTCTGGCGCAATCCCAAGAACAGCGTCCATGTCGAGATCAAGCCCTGCGGCGGCGGTCGCGCCTGCGGCGTCGTGGTCTGGGCCAACGACGACGCCAAGGCCGACGCCCGGAAGGGCGGGACGCCCGACCTGGTCGGCTTGCAGCTGCTGCGCGATTTCCAGCTGCAGAAGAACGGCAGCTGGAAGGGCAAGGTGTTCGTCCCCGACCTCAACATGAACTTCAACGGCACCGCCGACTTTCCCGACGCCACCACCATGAAGGCCAAGGGCTGCCTGATTGGCGGCTTCCTGTGCAAGTCGCAGACCTGGCGGCGGGTGGACGTGGCGGCGCGCGGGACGCCGTCGAGCTAGAGGCGGCTCCCACCCACGATCCGCCTCCTAAGCCCTCATCCCCGGAACAAGTCCGAGGAAGACGGGACCTACGGGTCCAGCTCCGGATAGCGCCGGAAGATCCCCTCGGTGCTGAAGGGGATCCGCCGCTCCGACGCCAGGTAGGCCGCGACATTCGGCCGTTCCGCCACCGCGTCGCGGACGGCGATCACCCGCGGCAGCTTCGGCTCCAGCCGCTTCATGGCGTTCGGAAAGGCGTAGCGCAGGCCCTCCACCGCCTGGAACAGCGACAGGTCGGCGTAGGTGGGAGCCTGGCCGGTCAGCCAGCCCCCTCCCCCCTCGGTTTTTGGCGGCGCCCGCGCGAGCACCGTCTCGAACCAGCCGAGGAACTTCCTCATCCGGTGGGTGCGGAACTCCTCGGCCCGCCGGGCGGCCTCGGCCTTCTGGTCCTCGTAGTAGAGGCCCAGGCCCACCGGGTGGTGGACGTCATGGGCCTCGGCCACCAGGTCGGCGATCGTCAGTTGCAGCTGGTTGACCCACAGCCGCCCGCCTTCGCCGCGCGGCGCGAGTCCGTGGCGCAGGCCCAGATGCAGCAGGATATTGGCCGTCTGGCCGATCACCAGGTCGCCGTCGACCAGATAGGGCGGGGCGAAGGGCGGACGGTCGTGGCCGGCCATGTCCTCCATCAGGGCCTGCTCGCCGCCGTCTTCGCCGTCGCCGCGCGCCACGTCGGCATAGGCCGCGCCGGCCTCCTCCAGCGCCAGCCGCACGAACTCGCCGCGTCCCTGGATGGTGGGCCAGTAATGCAGTTGGTAGGTCATGTGGGGAGAAACAGGTGGAGGGCGGAAAGGATGCGCGCTCGGCGTGACCGCTTTGCCCCCCTTTCAGCCGTCATTCCGGGCCTTGTGCCCGGAACCCCTCTGTCCGCCGTAGGTGAGGGGGTGTGGCGCGCCAGCGCGCCATTTTGCTTCACCGTCAGCTGAACCAGGGGTTCCGGGCACAAGGCCCGGAATGACGGCGGGATTTGAGAGGTCGTGGATAAACGCCGTCACCCCACCCGCACGCTGGTCATCGAAATCGCCGCGAACACGTCGTCGGTGAAGAACGAGACCGGCTCGCCCGGGGCTTGTGCGCCCAGGACGTAGAGCAGGGGCAGGTAGTGCTCGGCGCTGTTGATCGCCGCGTCGGCGTCTGGGCCCAGGGCGCGCCAGTCGATCAGCGGATCGTGATCCCCGGCCGCGATCAGGGCCTTGGCCGTTTCATTGAAGCGCGGGGCCCAGTCGGGCGTCTCGCCGGTGCGGAAGTTCACGGCGCGCAGGTTGTGGACGATGTCGCCGCTGCCGACGATCAGCACGCCCTCGTCGCGCAGGGCGGCCAGGCGTCGGCCTGCTTCGTAGTGCCAGCGGTCGGGGCGGCCGCGGTCCAGGCTCAGCTGCACCACCGGCACGTCGGCGTCCGGATACATCGGCCGCAGCACGCCCCAGGCCCCATGGTCCAGGCCGCGGGTCGGATGCTGGACGACAGGATCGGGCGACAGCAGCTGCGCCACCCGTTCGGCCAGGGCGGGGTCTCCAGGCGCGTCATAGCGCACGTCGAACAGCGCCTGGGGGAAGCCGCCAAAGTCGTGGATCGTCTCGGGACGGTCCGACGCGCTGACCGCGCTGGCCCCCCGCGTCTCCCAGTGGGCGCTGACCATCAGCACCGCCTTCGGGCGCGGCAGCTCGGTCCCGAGCGCCGCCCAGGCGCGGCTCCAGGCGTTGTCCTCGATGGCGTTCATCGGGGAGCCGTGGCCGAGGAACAGGACGGGCAGGCGGGCGCTCATGGCTGAGTCTTTCAATTAGACACTGACAAAGTTACAGATGGCGTCGCGCTCCGGATATTCAACGGTCGGGCGGTCGCTGGGTCCGTCTCGCCACAGTCTTGGGCTGTGACCCCCTGACGCGCGCCCAGGGGTCACACGCGCTTTCCCGCGTCGCCCAGCTTTGTTAAGGCAACGGACGTTGTGAACGTACCCGTCCAATCCCCGATTCCGGCATCTCGGCCGTCCCCCGAACCGGTGGTGGCCAAGCCGCTCCGCGCCTCCACCCGGGGCGGCGCGCTGGACCTGCTGCGGCTGCTCGCCTCGCTGCTGATCGTCATCTACCATTTCGGGGCCGAGGGCCCGATGCGCATCGAGCGCTTCGGCCAGGTGTTCTCGCGCGGCTTCCTGGCCACGGACTTCTTCCTGATGCTGTCGGGCTACGTGCTGGGCCGGGCCTACGGGGCCTCGACCCTGACCGGACGGATCAGCCACGGCCGCTTCTGGATGCGCCGGGTGGGTCGGGTCTGGCCGGGGCACCTGATCGTGCTGGCCATGATGGCCGTGCTGGTGCTGGTGCTGAACGCCCTGGGCACCGACGCCCACAAGCCGTCGCGCTTCGCCTGGGACCAGCTGCCGGTCCAGGCCCTGCTGGTCCACGCCTGGGGTTTCAACAGCGACGGCTGGAACCTGCCCAGTTGGTCGCTGTCGGCCCTGGTCGTCTGTTATGCGGTGTTCCCCTGGCTGTGGCGGGCCGTCGCCAAGGTGCGGCGTCCGTGGGTCCTGCCGGTGATCGGCGCCCTGGCCTTCGCGGCCTGCGAGGTGGTGGCGCGGACGATGTTCGACCACGCCCTGTCAGACCTTCAGTTCCGCTTCGGAGTCGTGCGGGCCCTGCCGCTGTTCATCCTGGGCGTCTGCCTGGCGCGGGCGGTCGAGATGGACTGGCCGTCGGAAAAGGCCGCCAAGGCCCTGCTGGTCGGCGGCTGCGTCGGGCTGCTCGCCATGCAGCCTCTGGACCGCTACGCCCTGCCCGACGAGCTGATCTTCGACCTGCCCTGCCTGACGGCCATCGCCGCGATCGTGCTGGGCGCGGGCCGGCTGCCGGTGCGCCATCCCAAGGCCTGGATCGAAGAGGGGGCCAAGCTGTCGTTCGCCCTGTTCATCACCCACATCTTCGTGGGCGTGATCTACTGGAGCGCGGTGCACAAGCTGATCGAGACCGTGCCGATCGGCATCGGCTGGCAGTGGTTGATGTGGCTGGCCTCGTTCCCGATCGCCATCGGCGCGGCCTTCCTGTTCCACACCTATGTCGACCAGCCGCTGCAGGACCGGCTGGCCCCCTGGCTGCGGGGCAAGCGGTAGCGCGACGGCGCGACCCTCAGCCCTGCGCCTTGCTCTCGGCGCGGCGCTTTTCCAGCACGCTGGCCAGGCCCTGCAGGATCGGCCCCTGGAGAGCGGGGTTGTCGGCGGCGCGGTGCAGCAGCTTGATCGAGGCGATGTGCACCTTGACGCCGGCCAGAATGGAAGGGGACAGACCGTCGGCCTCGTCCAGCAGCTCGCACAGCGAACGCGCGGCGACCTGGACGGCCACGTTGCGCTCCGCACCGCACAGGCCGACGATGTTGGCCGCCAGTTGATACAGGCCCTCGATCCGCGCCGCGGGCTCGGCCTCCGCGGCCAGCAGGGCGTCCAACGCGACGATCAGCTCGTCGATCCCGGTCAGGGAAGGTTCGCGCAGGGTCTCCAGCGTCGCGTCGGCGCGCTTGAGGGCCTCCGCGACATACATGCCGCCGCTCTTCTCGGCCATCAGCTGGGCGAGGCGCGGCCGCATGCGGATCTTGCGGACCTGGCTGGCGGCGGGAGCGTCGGTCATGCCAGCGACCTCAGCGGCTTGATCAGCATGTCGAGCTCGTCCTGGCTCATGTTGAAGCCTTCTCCGTCGCTCAGCTCGATGGACTGGTCGTCCCGGCGACGGCCGTCCGGAAATTCGATTGGCGGGCCGGCGTTGCGCCAGCGCCGGTCGGGCCCGACATAGCTTTCGGTCTCGATGAACAGCCGATCGCTCCGGGCCACCCAGAGGATGCGTTCCAGCATCACGGCCGGTGAGATCGGCTTGGTGATGATGAAATTGGCGCCGCAGTCGCGGGCCTTCTCGACCTGGCTGCGGCGCGTGTGGGCGGACACGATGATGGCGGGCGTCATGCGGCTGGCCTCGTCGGCCTCGCGGCGCAGCCAACGGATCAGGTCGTAGCCGTCGATCTCGGGCAAGTGGGCGTTGGCCAGGATCAGGTCGACCTGCTGGAACTCCAGTTCGTCGCGGGCCTCCCGGCCCGATTCCTTGCGGATGACATTGCGCAGGCCAAAGCTCGTCAGCACGCCGACCAGAAGATCGAGCGACTGGTGATTGTCGTCGACGATCAGCGCTCGCGCCTTCTCGAGATTGATGTGCTGGCTTGGTTGCAAGACCCCGACATGCTCCGGCCGTCCCCGATGGGACCACAGCCTATGACTGATCACGGTTAAGAAAGCTCTGCCGCGGGACGGGGCGGAGTGTCGCGGGTGGCGAAATTCGGGCTTTGGAACGTGAGCTCAACCCTGGAATGCCTGTCAATATTATCTATCCAGAGTGGTCTTTAAGTTCCGAAAGGTTGATAAGTTCGTCGTGTGCGGGATCTCGAAATAATATTAAGACATTTTGTAATGCAAAATGCGTACCGTTTTGCCAAAACCATAGGTAATATTAGTTACTAATCGCGATGTATTTACTTAATGCTCCTTTAAGAATTTAAATATCTCCGAAGGGGATCCCCCCTTTCTTTCAATCTCGGTCGATAAAAGCGGCGCGGGGTAGATCTGGAGGAGAGATAGGTCAAATGAATATTTTGCATAACTTTATTCGCGAAGAAGAGGGCGCGGCCGCGGCCGAGTACGCCTTGATCCTGGCGATCATCGGCAGCGCCATCGCGGTGGCCGCCCTGCTGCTGGGCACCAATATCGGTGTGGCGATCACCAGCGCGGCCACCTGCGTGGCCAATCCGTCGGCCGCCAACTGCTGACGGTCGGCCGCCGATCTTCGGCGGCGCGGCCTTAGCGCCGCGCCGCCGGTTCCGGACGACGGGCCTGCGAAAGCCTGTCGCCGTTCTGGGGAGGGGTTGCCCCCAATGCAAACGAGAACCGTCATTTCACTGGCGGGCGCCGTGGCGCTCGGCCTGGGCGCGGTGCTGGCCGCGAGGGTCTATATGAGCGCTGGCCGAGACGCCGGACCCGCCGTGCGCGAAAGCGCTTCGGCGCCCGTCGTGGTCGCCTCCCAGCCGCTGACGCGCGGCTTCAAGCTGCAGCCGGCCGTCCTGAAGGTGGTCCGCTATCCGGCCGATTCCGTGCCGCTGGGCGCCTTCGCCACCGTCGCCGCCGCTTCGACCGGTCAGGGCGGCGCGCGCATCGTGCTCAAGGACATCGCCGCCAACGAACCGATCCTGCCTGACCGCGTCTCGGGTCCGGGCGGACGCGCCAATCTGTCCGGATCGCTCACCGAAGGCATGCGAGCGGTGTCGCTGCGCGCCAACGACGTGGCCGGGGTAGGCGGCTTCGTGCTGCCGGGCGATCGGGTCGACGTGCTGCTGACCCGCAGCCGGGACAACAATCAGCCCGACACCAGCCTGACCCAGGTGCTGGCCGAGAACGTCCGCGTCGTCGGCGTTGACCAGTCCGACAACCAGTCGGCCGACAAGCCGGTGGTGGTCAAGGCCATCACCGTCGAGGTCACCCCCGACCAGGCCCAGGCGATCACCCTGGCCCAGGCGGTCGGCGCGGTCTCCCTGGTCCTGCGTCAGATCTCCGACCAGGCGCCGCTGACCCGGCAGGTGACCACCCTGGCCGACCTGTCGCGAGGCGGCGCCCCGCGCGCCGCGGCGTCGATCACGCCCGTCCGGGCCAGCGTCCGCGTCCGGGCTCCCGTCATTCGCGCCACGGCGCCCGCCATGCCCCGCACCACCGAGGTGCGGGTCACCCGCGGCGTCGTCACCACCGGCTACGAGGTGGGGTCATGACCCTGGTCCCGCTCGCGCCCTTCCCCTTCCGTCCGCGCCGGCCCGCGCCGCGCCCCATCGGACCTCAATTCATGAACCGCAAGATCGTGCTGCTGCGCGGGGTCGCCGCCGCCGTCGCCCTGCTCACCGTCGCCTCCACCGTGGCGATCTCGCCTCCCGCCCAGGCTCAGCCCGCCGCCCTGTCGGCGTCGGCCCTGCGCAAGGTCGAGGTCACGGTGCCGGTCGGCAAGGCCCAGGTGCTGGAACTGCCCGCCCCCTATGTGGACCTGATGATCTCCAATCCGGAGACCGCCGACGTCCTGCCCCTGACCCGGACCTCGGTCTATGTGGTGGGCAAGAAGCTGGGCTCGGCCACGCTCACCGCCTACGGCCCGGGCCGCCAGCTGGTGGCCGCCGCCAATGTGGTGATTTCGGCCGACGTCGACAGCCTGCGCCAGAGGCTGCACGACACCATGCCCGGAGAGGACGGCCTGGTGGTCGGCGCCAGCAACCAGTCGGTCGTGCTGTCGGGACCCATCAGCAGCGGGGCGGCCGCCGGCCGCGCCGTGGCCCTGGCCGAAAGCTTCGCGCCGGGTCAGGTGGTCAACATGATGTCGGTGCAGGGCACCCAGCAGGTCACCCTGTCGGTGCGCATCGTCGAGATGGAGCGGTCCACGGCCAAGGCCCTGCGCCTGAACGTCGCCACCGCCGACCCGACCGCGCCCGGCTACCACAATTTCGAGATCGGCACGGGCGACACCGGCGTGCTCAGCAGCGTGCTCGACAGCTTCGGCCTGCTGAAGTTCCCCCTGCGGGCCGGCGACGTGGACCTGAACGTGCTGTTCGACGCCCTGGAAACCAAGGGCCTGGTCAAGACCCTGGCCGAGCCGAACCTGACGGCGATGTCGGGCGACACGGCCAGCTTCCTGGCCGGCGGCGAGTTTCCGGTGCCGGTGGCTCAGAACCAGAGCGGCGGCCTGACGACCATCACGGTCGAGTTCAAGCAGTTCGGCATCGGCCTAGCCTTCACCCCGACGGTGCTGCAGGACGGGATGATCAACCTGGTGGTCAATCCCGAGGTTTCGAGCATCGACCCCAACAGCTCGTTCGTCAGCAACGGCCTGCGCATCCCGGGCATCAAGGTCCGTCGCGCCAAGACCACGGTCGAGCTGCGCGACGCGGAGTCGTTCACGATCGCCGGGCTGATCCGCGACGACTACCAGAACCAGGTGCGCCAGTTTCCGATGCTGGGCGACCTGCCGGTGCTGGGCGCGCTGTTCCGCTCGACCAGCTACCAGCGCAACCAGACCGAACTGGTGATCGTCGTCACGCCGCACTTGGTCAAGCCGACCCGAGCGCGGATGGCGACACCGGCGGACCGCTTCACGCCGCCGTCCGACACCGAACTTTTCCTGCTGGGCCGTGGCCAGGCGAACCAGGGCGCTCTGTCGCCCGAGGATCGCGTGCTGCTGACCGGCGCCGCCGGCAAGGGAGGGGTCGAAGGACCCTATGGCCATGTCCTGCACTAGAATGATCCCCCTGGCGGTTCTGGCCGCCGTCGTCGCCCTGGCCGGTTGCGCCGATGCGCAGCGCGACCTCTCGCCGGACTTTGGCGCGGCGGTGCGCACCAACCTCGCCGCCCAGATCGCCGATCCCGAGGCGCGCTACGAGGGAGTCGGGCAACCAGGCGGCGACGGCGTCCGCGCCGCCCTGGCCGCCAGCCGCTACGGCAAGAACCAGGTCGTCCAGCCGGCCCAAGCCGCCACCTCCAGCGTCGACTCCAAGGGAGGGGCGAAGGGCCCAGGCTCCGCCAACTGACATGTCCCTCACAAGACGTTTCCTTCATGATCAATCCGGCGCCGTGGCGGCCCTCACAGGGGTGGCCCTGGTCGGCCTGGTGGCGATCGGCGGCCTGGCCTACGACGTCAGTCGGGCCTACGCCCTGCGGGCCGAGCTGGAGAGCGCGGTCGACGCGGCTGCCCTCGCCGGGGCCAGCCAGCTGGATGGAAGCGCGGGGGCCATGGGCCGCGCCCAGACCGCCGCCATGGGCAGCCTGGTCAGCAACCGCGGGGCCCTGGCCGACGCCTTCGAGGGCAATGTCGCGATCAGCGCCGGCGACATCGCCTTCCTCAGCGCCCACGATCCCGACGTCGCGGCGACCAGCAACGCCAACGCCAGCTTCATCCGCATCAGCCTGACGCCCCGGTCCCTGGGCCTGGTGTTCGGGGCGCTGACCGGCGTCGGCGGCTTCAACGCCACGGCCCGCGCGGTGGCCGGCTACGGCACGGCGATCTGCAAGGTGCCGCCGCTGCTGCTGTGCAATCCCAACGAGGCCACCAGCCTGACCTTCGATGGCGACGCCTATATCGGCAAGAGCGTCCTGCTGACCCCGCCGCCGGGCGGCAACGGGGCCTGGGGCCCTGGCAACTTCGGCTTCCTGTCGGTGGGGTCGGGCGCGGCCGACGTCAAGAACGCCATGGGCCGCAGTCCGCCGCTGACTGAGTGCTTCGGCGCCACGGCCCAGACCCAGACCGGCAACATCGCCTCGGCCGACGACTGGTTCAATGTCCGCTTCGACATCTACAAGTCGTCGGCGGGCGGCAACCAGAACGACCCGCTGTTCCTGCCGGCCATGAACACCATGGTGGGCGCCAAGACCGGCGCGGGCAACAGCGCCTGCTCGCCCTCGGTCTCCGCGCCCAGCAACTCGTGCGCCAGCGCCGCGGCCCTCGCCAGCGGCACGGGCTTCCCGCTGGATTGTGGCCAGACCGGCGTGCTGGGCAGCGGCGTGTGGAACGCGGCCCAGTACTTCGCCACCAACCATTCGGGGATCAATCCGACCACCTACACGCCCCAGGTTCCGGCGGGATCGAGCGGGACCGGCTGGGCCGCCTATGGCCCCGCGCCCGCCGCCGGTGGAACCAGCCCGACCCGCTACCAGGTCTACAAGTGGGAACTGGCGATGCTGGACGGCTCGATCGCCAAGCCGGCCGGGGCCTTCTCCGACGGCCAGACGGCGACCAGCGGGTCGCACGACTACGCCGCGCCCCAGTGCAACAAGACCGGCGCCCAGGTCGCGCCCGACCGCCGCACCATCTCGGCGGTGATCGCCAACTGCCACGCCGACAACGTCCATGGCAGCTCGACCGTGCATATCATCGCCTATGTCGACCTGTTCCTGACCGCCCCGGCCGTCAGCAATTCGATCTATGGCGAGGTCATCGGGACCACCACCGACGTGTCGGCGGTCGGGGCGGAGACCAAGCTTTATTCGGTGCGGCTCTATGACTAGCCGCCCGATCCCCTTGCTTCGCCGGCTGCTGGCCGGCTGCGGCGGCTCGGCGGCGGTGGAGTTCGCGCTGATCCTGCCGTTCATGACGCTGCTGTGCTTCGCCTTCGTCGGGGCGGGGCGATTGTTCTGGAACTACCACATCGCCGTTTCGGCGGTGCGCGACGCGGCGCGCTACGCCGCCCGCCTGCCGATGACCTGCGCCGGCCTGACCAACGCCGGCGACACGACCAAGGTCCAGAACGTGGCCCGGACCGGGGTTGGCGACGGCGTCGGCTCGCCGCTGATCGCCAACTGGACCAGCAACGCCAGCGTCGTCGTCACGGTGTCCTGCGTCAGCAACGCCGGCGGCGCCTATTCCGGCCGCTACGAGGACATGACCGGCGTGCCGATCGTCCAGGTCAGCGCCTCGCCGCCCTATATCGACTCCTTTGGTCCCCTGACCGGGGTGACGCTGACCAGCTTCACGGTCAGCGCCCAGCAGGCGTGGACCGAATGAACGCCCGGGCCCGCCGACTTTTTCGACTGGTGCGCGACGAGCGGGGCGCCGCGGCCGCCGAGTTCGGCCTGGTCTGCCTGGTGTTCATCTCGATGCTGCTGGCCGTCATCGACATGGGCCGCCTGGCCTGGACCATCAACGCCGCCAAGGCCGCCACCCGCGAGGGCGTACGCCTGGCCGTGGTCAGCCCGATCATCTCCACCTACATGGCCGGTTACGACGGCCTGAACCAGAACATCCCTGGCGGCGGGACGGTCCCGGACATGGCGTTCAGATGCTCCGGGGCCAGCTCGACCTGCACGCAGATCGTCGGCAGCGGCGGAACCGCCGGCTTCGACGCCACGACGTTCGCGGCCTTGCTGGCCAGGATGCAGTCCTACGATCCCGACATCACCGCCGCCAACGTGGTGATCACCTATCGTCATGTCGGCCTGGGCAAGGTGGGAAACCCCTTCGCTCCGGACATGGAGCCCCTGGTGACCGTCAGCCTAACCGGCATGACCTTCCAGAGCGCCGCCCTCCAGGTCGTGGGGGTCACGCCCTTCGCCCTGCCGAACATGGCTTCGACCCTCAGCGGAGAAAGCCTGTCATGAGCCTGCTCCCCTTCAACCGGATCAAGCCGCCCCCGGCGCCGGCCCCGCCGCAGCGGTCCTGCGCGTGGCGGGTAGGGCTGTGCCTGCCGGGCCTGGGCGCGGATCCGCCTCTGGCGATGCTGTCGGCCATGTTTCCGGCCGTCACCTTCCGCGGGCTGGACACGCCCTGGCCCGAGCGGGCCGCCCAGACCTTCGACCTGCTGATCGTCGGCCTGGACGCCGCCGATCCTGCCGAGATCGATCGCCTGACCACGCGCCTGTCGGCCTGCGCCGGCCGGATCGAGGTGCTGGTCGTGATGCGGGACGCCGACGTCGAACTGACCCGCCGCCTGATCCACCAGGGCGCGGCCGACGTGCTGCCCGCGCCCGTCACCGACACGGCCCTGGCCATCGCCCTGGAGCGGATTTTCTGCCGCCTGGACACCGGCCGCGCCCAGCGTCGCAGCGGCGAGATCATCACCCTGCTGAAGGCCGGCGGCGGCGTCGGCGCCACCTCGCTGGCGGTGCAGACCGCCGTGCGGCTGGCCGCCAACCCAGCCTCTGGGGGGGTCTGCGTGGCGGATCTCGACCTGCAGATGGGCGCCGCGGCGCTCTATCTCGACATTCCCGACCCGGTCACCGTGGCTCAGGTGCTCGCGGCCGGCGGGGCGGTCGAGGAGATGTCCTTCGCCACGGCCCTGACCGCGCACCGCAGCGGAGTGAGCGTGCTGGCCGCCCCCGGCGAGCTGATGCCCGTCGAGAGCCTGAACCCGGCTCTGATCGACGGACTGACGGCCGCCCTGCGCCGGGACTTCGAGATCACCCTGGTCGATCCGCCTACCGTCTGGACCGCCTGGACCAACCGCCTGCTGCGCCAGTCGCAGCGCATCCTGCTGGTCACCCGGCTGTCGGTGCCGCACGTGCACATGGTTCGCCGGCAGCTGCACATGCTGGCCGCCCAGCGGCTGGACGACGTGCCGGTCACGCTGATCTGCAACCAGGTCGAGGCCGAGGCCGGCGGCCTGACGCTGAAGGCGGCGCAGCAGGCGATCGGCCGGCCCTTCGACCTGGTCATCCCCGAGGATCGCCGCCTGATGCACCAGGCCATCGACCAGGGCGTGTCGCTGGCGTCGGTGCGGCGTGGCAGCAAGATCGAGGCGGCGATCGACCGCCTAGCGGACATGGTGGCGCCGGCGCGTGTCGCGGCGGCGGTGGGAGCGGAAAGGTAAGTCATGCTTTGGGGCGATGAAACCAGACATATCGAGGCCACGGCCGTGGCCGCCGCCTATCCGCAAGGGGCGCCTATCGACGACGCCCTGGGGCTGAAGGTCCGGCTGCACCAGCGGCTGATCGACCTGCTCAATCTGAACCTGCTGGACCGCACGCCGCGGGACGCCCTGCGGCAGGACATCCGCGGCGCGGTCACCGGCCTGCTGATGGAGGAAAAGCGGCTGCTGACCCCCGGCCAGACCGACCAGCTGGTCGAGGAGATCCTCGACGAGTTGCTGGGCCTGGGCCCCCTAGAGCCCCTGCTCAAGGACGACAGCGTCACCGACATCCTGATCAACACCCACGAGGTGGTCTATGTCGAGCGGGCCGGCCGCCTGCAGCGCACCAATGTCCGCTTCCAGGACACCCGCCACCTGGTGCGGATCATCAACAAGATCGTCGCCGCCGTGGGCCGGCGGGTCGACGAGAGCCAGCCGATGGTCGACGCCCGCCTGGCCGACGGTTCGCGGGTCAACGCCATCATCCCGCCGCTGGCGGTGGACGGGCCCCTGGTCTCGATCCGCAAGTTCGCCCGCTCGCCCCTGGCCATGGACCGCCTGGTCGAGCTCGGCAGCATCTCGCGGGAGATGGCGCAGGTGCTCCAGGCGGTGGTCCAGGCGCGCCGCAACGTGCTGATCTCCGGCGGCACCGGCTCGGGCAAGACCACCCTGCTCAACGCCCTGTCGGCCTATGTGGACGACCACGAGCGGATCATCACCATCGAGGACTCCGCCGAGCTACAGTTGCAGCAGTCGCATGTCGGTCGCCTGGAGACCCGCCCGGCCAATATCGAAGGCCAGGGCGAGGTGCAGCAGCGCGAGCTGGTCCGCAACGCCCTGCGCATGCGCCCCGACCGCATCATCGTCGGCGAGGTCCGCTCGGGCGAGGCCTTCGACATGCTGCAGGCGATGAACACCGGTCACGACGGCTCGATGACCACCGTCCACGCCAACACCCCGCGCGACGCCCTGTCGCGGGTCGAGCAGATGGTCGGCATGGCCGGGCTGGACATTCCCGCCCGCTCGATCCGCGGCCAGATCGCCTCGGCGATCCACGTCGTGATCCAGGCCGAGCGCATGGAGGACGGCACGCGCCGCATCGTGTCCGTGGCCGAGATTTCGGGCATGGAGGAGGACGTGATCTGCATGCAGGAGATCTTCCGCTTCCGACGTGTCGGCCGCGGGAGCGACGGGCGGGTGCTGGGCCAGTACGAGGCCGTCGGCGTGCGGCCCCGGTTCATGGAGGCGCTGGCCGCGCGGGGCATCAGTCTGCCGACCGACCTGTTCGCGGTCGGCCGGGTCTCGGCGTGACGCGATGGACACGCTCTTCTTCCCCATGGCGCTGGTCCTGGCCTTCGTGGCCGTGGCGATGGCCGGCCAGGCCCTGATCGGCCTCTTCCTCGGCGCGCGCGAACAGACCCAGCGCGTCAACCGTCGCCTGACTCTGATGGCGACCGGCCTGTCGCAGGAGGCGGTCTACCAGACGCTGGTGCGCAAGCCGCGCGACAGCTGGATCGGCCGCACGCCCTACGCGGCCCTGCACACGCGGGCCCTGCTCTATTGCCGCCAGGCCGGACTGTCGGCCGGGCCGATGCAGGTGCTGGGCGTGGCCGGCGGCGCGGCGGCCACGCTCTGGCTGCTGGCGATGGTCTTCCTGCGCGGCGTGTCGGTCGCCTCGCCCTTTCCGCAGGTGCTGATGGCGGGCTTCGGTGCGACCGGTCTGTGCTTCGCGGTCGCGGCGCTGTGGATCGCTCGCCGTCGCGCCGCGCGCCTGGCCAAGCTGGAAGAGCAACTGCCGTTGGCGCTGGACGTCATGATCCGCGCCCTGCGGGCCGGCCATCCGGTGATCTCCGCGGTCAATCTGGTGACCCAGGAGATGCCCGATCCGATCGGCAGCGAGTTCGGCCTGGTGATGGACGAGACCACCTATGGCGGCGAGTTCCGGGACGCCTTGCGCAGCCTGGCCCGTCGGACCGGCTCAGCCGACATCGCCTTCTTCGCCGTCAGCATCGCCATCCAGACCGAAACCGGCGGCAACCTGGCCGAGATCCTGTCCGGCCTGGCCACCGTGATCCGCGGCCGGGCCTCGCTGAACAAGCGCATCCGCGCCCTGTCCAGCGAAGGGCGGATGTCGGCGCTGATCCTCTCGCTGCTGCCCCTGGTCTGCGTCTCGGCGGTCAGCCTGTTCCACCCGGAGTTCTACACCAGCAAGTTTTCCGATCCCGCCTTCTGGCCGATCGTCGCCGGCATCGTGCTGCTCTACGGCGTCGGCCAGCTGATGATCCGCCGGATCGTCACCTTCAAATATTGAGGACGTCATGGACGACGCGCTGAGCATCACTTTGCAGATCGCGGTCTTCGCGGCCGTCGTCGGCGGCGTCCTGGCCGTGGTCTGGCGTCTCGAGCAGGGCGCGCTGATCCGTCGCCGGATGAAGGACGGGCCGGCCGCGGTCCAGGGCGCGCCCGACGAGACGCTGTTCAAGGTCGCTCGCCCGGCCAATCCCCTGCTGTCCTGGGTGCAAGCCCGTCTGCCGGCGGCGCGGAAGGACCAGCCTTCGCGCCTGGCCCGCACCCTGGCCGAGGCCGGTTTTCCCGCGCCGTCCGCGCCCGCCTGGTATGCCCTGGCCCGCATTGGCTCGGCCGTGGGCCTGCCGCTGATCCTGCTCGTTTCCCAGAAGCTGTCTTCGGCGCCGATTACCGGCCTGAAACTGGTCGTCGCCGCCCTGGTGCTGTGCGGCCTGGGCCTGGTCGTGCCGGCGATGATCGTAGACCTGCGCGCCGCCGGCCGCCGCGAGCGGCTGGAGAACCAATTCCCCGACGCCCTGGACCTGATGGTGGTCTGCATCGAGGCTGGTTTGGGATTCGACGCGGCCTTCGTGCGGGTGTCGCAGGAAATCGCCGCCTCGCACCGCGACATCGCCTTCGAGTTCGGCCGGGTCTCGCAGGAACTGCGCGCGGGACGGTCCCGCCCCGACGCCCTGCGGCGGATGAGCGAGCGGGTCAATGTCGACGCCCTGCGCGCCTTCGCCGCCCTGATGATCCAGACCGACAGCCTGGGCGCCAGCGTCGGCCAGACCCTGCGCACCTATTCGGCCGAGATGCGCGAGCGGCGGTTCCTGCGCGGCGAGGAGAAGGCCATGCGCATTCCCGTGCTGCTGACCTTGCCGCTGGTGGCCTGCATCCTGCCCGTGATCATCACGGCCCTGCTGCTGCCGGCGGGCCTGGACGTGGCCCACAACCTGCTTCCCGCTCTCAAGAGGCACTGACCATGCGACGCCTGTTGCTGACGATCGTCTGTTGCGCGCTCCTTCCCAGCCTGGGCGGCTGCGTGGTCTGGCGCGGCGTGGCCAACCTGGTCCGGCCGGACCCCCAGGTCGCCGAGGTTCGGGCCGTCCCCGCCCCCGGCCTGGTCGCGCCGGAACTGACCGCCGTGGCCGATCGACTGTACGCCCGCGCCGCCGACGCCATCCGCGTCCGCGACTACGCCCTGGCGCTGGAGCTGCTGCAGGTCGCCGCGGCCCGTGCGCCCGCCGACGTGAGGGTGCTCAACGCCCAGGCCGTGATCTATGACAAGCTGGGGCGGTTCGATCTCAGCGCCCGCTACTACGCTCGCGCCCTGGCGGTTGACCCGGGTTCGTCGATCGTCGCGCACAACATCGCCTATTCGGCCCGGCTGAGCGGGCGGGCGGTCGACACCGGTCGTCTCCTGGCGGGCGGTCCGCCCGAGGGACCCGCCGCCGGGAATGGCGGAGCAATTCCGGTGGGGGCGCCGTGATGGCCAAGATCCTGTTCCCCGCCGCCGCCTGCGTCCTCCTGCTGGCCGCCACGCCTGTCGCCGCGGCCGGCGGCTGGGGACGCGCCAAGCCCGCCGCCCCGCCTTCCGCCTTGCCGGCCGGCGCCGCGGCGGCCGATCCGGCGACCCGCGAGGCGACGGCGCTGGCGATCGAGACCGCCCTGGCCGAGGATCGCCTTGTGGACGCCTCCAGCCTGCTCGGCCAGGCCCTGACCGCCAACGGCGGCGATCCGCGCCTGCTCACGCTGTTGGGCGAGACGTGCCTGGCGCGAGGCGACGCCCAGGCCGCCCTGGCGACCTTCGCCCGGGTTCCCGTCGGCGATCCCTCGGCCCCCCGGGCGCGGCAGGGCGAGGGGCTGGCCCTGTCGGCCCTGGGACGCTCGGACGCCGCGCTTCAGGCTCTGCACGCCGCCGTCGCCGGCGATCCTCGCCTCTGGCGCGCCTGGAACGGACTGGGCCGCGAATACGATCGACGCCACGACTGGCCGGCGGCCGAGGACGCCTACGCGCACGCCCTGGACGCTTCCGGACGCGACGCCCTGGCGCTCAACAATCGCGGCTATTCCCGGCTCCTGCAGGGCCGGTTGCCGGAGGCCTCGACCGATCTGGTCGCGGCGCTGGAAAAGAAGCCCGACCTGGCCGCCGCGCGGAACAACCTGCGCCTGGTCCTGGCGCTGCGGGGAGACTACGCCCGGGCCTCGTCGCGCGGCGCTGGCGGCGACGATCCCGCGGCCTTGCTCAACAACGCCGGCTTCGCCGCCCTGTTGCGGGGCGACTACGACACCGCCGTCGCCCTGCTCGACCAGGCCGGAAAGGCGCGTAGCGTCTACTACGCCAGGGCCGGCGAGAACCGGCGTCTGGCCTTGAGCCTCAAGTCCCAGGACCAGCGCCTGGATGGGGCCGCGGCCGGAGCGCCGGCGGCGAGCGGGCAGGTCGGCCATGGAAACTGATTACGGACGCCTGATCTGGGCGGGCGCCTATGCCGGCTTGCTGCTCATCGCGGCCGGCAGCGACGCCTGGAGCCGCCGGATCCCCAACTGGTCGGTGCTGGCCATGGCCGGCCTGTTCCTGGTCGGCCTGCCGTTCGGCTGGCCGGTCGCCTCCTGGGCCGCTTGCCTGGGCGCCATGGCTCTGGCCCTGACGATCGGATTTCCCATGTTCGCGGCCCGGCTGGTGGGCGCGGGGGACGTCAAGCTGCTGGCCGCCGCCGCCCTTTTCATGGGCCTGGACCACCTGCTGCTCCTGTTCGTGGCCACCGCCATGGCGGGGGGCGCTCTGGCGCTGCTGGCTCTGACCGCGCGCCCCTACGCCCCGGCGCTGGCCGCCGCCGGCTGGCCCCGATTGCGCCCCGGTGTTCCCTACGGCGTCGCGATCGCCGCCGGCGCCATCTATGCGGGCTGGAATGCGGGCCTGTTCACGCTCACCCAGCACTTGGTCCGTATCGATCTGGGGCCCTGAAACCAGCATACGGCTTTTGCGTACATGTATTCCTTTGAGGGAATTTCTCTCGGAAAGCGAGATTTTTTCAATCTGTATCTCAACGATTGACTACCCAATCCAGGGTACGATTGCAGTGAAGAAATAATATCAAATGCTGATAGGAGCGATCAAGGCGTGATGGATATAGAAGTATACAAAAAAGTGTAAATTACACTACACAACCGACGATTTACACCGGAAAGTACTTCAAGATAATCCGACAGGCCGCGATCGCACATAACAGCGTGGGCGCCGCAGATGGGATTGATCAAGATGATCGAGGTCGTGGATTCAGAAGTTGAGCGCGGCGTCTTCGAGGCGCACGTGGCCAACGCCATCCTCAACCTGGTGAACTTCGGCGTGATCGTCGCCGACAGCGAGGGCTGCGTCTACGCCGCCAACGACCTGGCCTGGAGCTATGTCCAGCATGGCGACGGCCTGGGCGAAAAGGGCGGCCTGCTGAACGCCGAGAACGACTTCGAGGCCGAAGGGCTCCGCAGCCGGATCGCCAGCGCGGTCCGTCAGGGACGCCCCGGCGCCATGCTGGTGCACCGCTCGCGCAGCCAGAAGCCGCTGGTGCTGTTGATCGAGCCCTTCAGCACGGACGACAGCAATTTCCGCTGCGCCCTGATCACCGTGCGCGAGGTGGGGCGATCCTCGGTCCACGCGGTCGAGCGGGCCCGGATGATGTTCAATTTCTCGCCCGCCGAAGCCGAGATCGTTTCTCGGGTCGCCCAGGGCCGCGAGCCGTCCGAAATCGCCGCGGAGCGCGGCGTCAGCATCAATACTCTGCGGGTTCAGATGGCTTCGGCCATGGTCAAAGTCGGCGTTCACCGTCAAGCTGAGCTTGTCTCCGTACTTTCGTCAGCTGACGTACTGGAGTGATTGATAAATTTCCGTGATTTATTTCTCCGATTAACAAAGCTGCATTATTGGTCGCCGCTGAATAGATGGTAATATTACTTTGTCGCCAGATGAAAGCCCTCCCGGTATAGTCTGCAGCGATATGACCGGCTCACCGATGTGGTCCGCAACGTCATCGGTGAACTCCAGCGGCTCCGCCCGCCGAGCGTCGGATCGAGGTTCAGCACCCCCACCGCCTCGATCCGGCGCCGGTCGATCCGCCAGCAGCTATGAGTTGCCGGGGGATTCTCATTCTTGCCTTTCCAGCAATCCTCTATGCAAGCATAGTAAGAATGTATTATGCCGATTTGACTACTGACTCATATTTACTCTATATTTAATTGCGACATTCTATCATCCTTATTAGGAAATCTGTTTACCATGCCTTATGGTGTGCTGCTTAACCCTCGCGCTGGATGATCTCCCATCATCTTCTCTCTCGGGGTTTGCAATGCGCACGAAGATTTTCATGGCCGCCATGGCCTTCCTCGGTCTCGCCTCCAGCGCGGTCGCCGCGCCCAGCAGCTACGAGCTCCGCCTCGAGGGCCATGTGCCGGTGATCTGCCGCGTGGACCTGCAGGCCAGCAGCGCCTCGGCCGACCAGGCCACCGACCTCGGCAAGATGACCGAGTTCTGCAACAGCGCCGCGGGCTACGATGTCTGGCTGTCGCACGCCCAGGGCCTGAGCGGCGCCGCGGTCTATGTCGACGGGCAGAAGATCCAGCTGTCGGCCTCGGGCCAGACCCTGATCAGTCATTCGGCGACCGCGGCCTCGCGCTCGCACGTGCTGCGCCTGGAGCCCGGCGCCGACGCCGGCCAGGTCGGCGACCTGTCGCTGCGCATCACCGCCCTCTGAGACGTCGCGCCCTGGCAGGCGTCCGCCACCGACAGGAAGAACCCCGCCGGACCAGGTCCGGCGGGGTTCAGTTGGCGATCGCCGCCGCGGGAACGAACTACATGCAAGCCACGGGCGTCGTCGCTGGCGGCACGGCAAGAGGGGTCACCGTGACGGTCAGGATGTCCTGGTAGTTGGGCGCCGGGGCCTTGCCGGCGCCGCCCTCCAGGAGGGTGGGGGTGATGGCCAGATACTGGCCGCCCAGGCCGGCCCGTTGACACGTCACCGTGCTGAAGGTCGGCGAGGCGTTCGATCGTGTCTGGCCCAGGAAGTCCAGCTGGTAGGGAATCCGCTGGTTGGCCGTGGCCAGGTTGCCGCCGGGATAGGTCATCCGGAACTGGTTGGCCGAGGTCAGGGCCACCGAATAGGGACCCGAGCTGGCCACCCGCACATTGCCCGTCCGCTGCTTGACCGAGTTGGGGGTCGAGGGCAGGGCGGCGGTCGTCAGCGCGCCGATCTCGCCGAAGTCCAGGGCCGGGCCAACGAAGCTGGCCTGCAGGGCGCTGAGCACATTGATCCGAATGTCCAGCGAGTTGGGGACCACGCCGGATTCGTCGGCCGCCCCGCCGGTGCGCTTGCAGTAGTATTTCTGGTCGACGAACAGGTCGGTGGTGCCCGCCGCCAGGTCCGCGCCGCTGGGCACGGTGATCGTCACGGCGAAGGTCTTGACGTCGGGCTGGCCGACGCCGCCGAAGTTCAGCTCGACCTCGTTGGGATTGGTGTTGTTGGGGTCCAGCACGTGGCCGGGCGGGTTTTCCAGGATCTGGCCGCCGGTCGAGGTCTGGACGATCGCCAGGCTGGCCGGCGTGTCGGGACGGCGCAGGTAGATGAAGTCGACCTCCTGCGTCTTCTTGCCGCCCACGGCCGGCGGGCGGCGGGCCGTGATCGTCAGAGTCTGGACCGTCGTGCCGCTGGGATTGAACGGGTCGAAACTGCCCGACAGCACCACCGGGTCGAAGATCACGCACTGGGCCTGGACCGCGTGGGCGGTCAACGAGGCCGCGCCGGCGGCGAGCGCCAGGATCAGCATGCTGATGCCGCGTTTCATGTCAGCCTCCCGAGGCGCTGGGCTTGAGGTCGCCGGCCTTGACGAAACCCTCCGCGCTGGCGGGGACGTCGAGGAAATAGACGGTGGGGGGCGTGGTCCCCATCTCGATCCGCCAGCGACCCGGGCGCAGGCCCGAGGCGCCGAAGCGGCCGGTTCGGTTGGTGAACAGCACCACCGGCGGCTGGCCGGGCTTGGCCACCTCCGTGGCGCCGCCGGCGATCAGGGCCAGGGGCTGGCCGTCGCCGTCCAGCAGCCGGCCGATCGCGGTGATCGAATAGTCCGACCCCACCACCAGCCGGTAGCCCGATCGATACGGCGGGAACATCCGGAACGAGCCTGAGCCGAGATCGTAGCCGGCCGGCGCGTTGGGGGCGTCCACCGTGATGGTCCGTTCGGCATAGGCGCTGAGGTTGGTCTCCAGCGCCGTGCCCAGGGCTCCGGTGTTGGCGGTGTAGCCGAACGGGGTCGGGTTCACGGTGACGTCGGCGCCCTTCAGGCTCTTGTGGCCCTCGACGATCGCGAAGCTGTCATAGATCGGACGCCCGACCGAGACCGCGCCGTCGGCGAAGCCCAGGGACGTGCCGAGCCGCAGAGAGGTGCGGCCGTTGTCCGGGCCGTCGAACGCCGTGAAGTGCGACAGGCCCAGCTCGGCGCGGTTGGCGATGTAGTTCAGGCTGCCGTTGAACGCCGCGTCGGTCGGCGAGCGCGAAACCTCGCCATAGGCGTTGTAAGAGCCTACCCCCTGGCCGTGCAGGGTCTGGTAGACGAGCCGCGCGCGGTCGTCGCGGCCGTCATATTCGGCCCTGAGGCTGGAATTGTTGGAGAACTGCCAGGACAGCGAGATGAACGCAGTGGTCTCGCGCCGTCCGGGCACGTCATCGTACATCAGATTGGCGGTCAGGGCCAGGTTCGAGGTCAGGCGATAGCCCATGCCGGCCCGGTAGGAACTGGAGTCGGCGAAGTTGTCGCGGCCATGCGAATAACGGCCGTCGAAACTGGCGTAGATCGCGTCGCTGAAGGCGTGCGAATAGCCGACCCCCAGCTCGTAGGCGTAGCGGTTGTCGGGGATGAAGGTCCCCACCGGTCCGAACTCGCGGCTGCGGCTCTCGAACGACAGGTTCAGGGCGTCGGCGCGACCGCCGGCGAACTGGAACAGGCGCTGCAGGGTGACGGTCGTGGCATAGCCCGAGCCGAAGCCGTCGATGTGAGACAGGGCGAAGTCGACGCCCAGCGTCCCCACCGGCAGGCCGAACAGGCCTTCGAACCCGGCCATGACGGTGTCCTCGTCGCCTTGGCCGTTGACCCCCAGGGTCACCCGATCGGTGATGCCCCGCCGATAGAACCCGCTGAAGGTGAAGTTCTGGGTGTAGTCGGGCCCGTCGGCCAGCAGCGGCGCCTTGACGCCGGCATAGGCGCCGAACTCCGACAGGCCCGGATCCAGCTGGGCGCGATCGAAGAAGACGTTGAATTGCAGCACCTCGCGCCGCCCGGTGTCGTCCTCGACCACCAGGCGCACGTCGTTGGCGCCCTGGGCGAACGGGAAGTCGCGCACGTTGTAGCGACCCGGATCCAGGTGCAGCCGACGCGTCAGTTGGTTGTTGAGGATCACGCTGACGTCCGACGGCCGCGCCAGGGTGAAGCTCTCCCGGCCGCGGGGCCGGGCGATCGTCTGTGGGGCCAGCACGCTGTAGGAGCGGAAGACCGAGATCCCGGCGACGTCCGGCGCCGACTGGAAGCCGCGGCTGGTGGCCTGCAGGTCGCCGAACGTCCAGCGGGCGGTGTGTTTCAGGTCGTCATAGACGACGCGGGTGCCCAGTCGCTGGTAGTCGTTGCGCCCACCCGGCTGCCAGACCGCCTCGTTCTCCAGCACCAGGCCGCTCAGGCGGATGGCGCTGTCGAGCAGGAAGGTCGGGTCGCCCAGCCCGTTGTCGACGCCCTGCTCCACATAGTCGACCGACCCGCGGACGTTCAGGTATCCGCTGAAGCCGGCCGGCGGGGTGAAGCTGCCCAGGCCCACATGGTCCATGGGGGTGACCTGCAGGCTGCGCACGGCCTTCAGCTCGGCCGGGATGTTGATCCGCAGCTCCAGGGCCTTGGGGTCGTAGGTCATTTGCAGCTGGGCGCGGGTGACGGCCTCGGGCCCGACCAGGGCGCGGCCGTTGAAGGCTGAGCGAAGGGCGGCCACCGAGGCGGCGTCCAGCACCGGAGCTAGCAGGCCCAGCAACCGCTCGGACGGCATCGATAGTTGGCCGTCCGCCGAGATCGTTAGCGGCATGTCGCCCAGGTAGAAGTCCCCGTCCTTCAGCGGGACCGTCAGGTTGACATCGCGGCCCGTGGGGTTCAGCCGGCGCAGGGCGTCGGCGGAGGCGGGGCCGTTCGACGGGGTGGCCGTCGGTTCCTGCGCGAGCGCGAGGTACGGGATCGGTTCGGCCAGGGCCGCGACGGGAGCCGCGGCCGCGACCAGGCAGCCAGCGAGCAACCAGCGCCGATAGGCGCGGGTCCTAGCGCCCTTCGTCGGATGAGAATTGAGCCTCAAGGGAGCCTCCTGCTGCCGCCGTCAGCGGCAGTTCGATGGGAACGGCGATCCGGCGCGTCTGGCCGGGGGCGATCAGGCCGAAGCCGATCGTCTGCTGGATCTCGGGGCCGGGGAGGGTTCGCTGGAAGACGACCTTTCCCGCGGCGTCCTTCTCGGTGATCTTCAGCCGTCCGCGGGACAGGTAGCCGTGGGTGTTGGACGTGTCGGCGACATAGACGATCGGGATCGGCTTGCCGTTGGCGTCGGCGCCGATCTCCGATTTCGACAGCGCCAGGTTCGGCTTGCCGCCGTTGGGGGCGACGCTGGCCAGGACCTGGAAGTTGTACAGGATCTGGATCGCCGACTGGCCCTCGGGCAGCTTCACCGGCATCTGGGCGACGGTGACGTAGTAGTGCTTGCTCTGCGCCAGGGCCGGGTCGCCGACCCACTGGATGCGGAACGACTGGGTCTCGCCGGGCTGGATCACCGCTTGGGGCGGAAAGATCAGCAGGTCGTTGGTCTGGGTGTCGCCCGGATGGGCGCCCTTGTCGTCGAAGGTCAGCTCCTCGGCGCGCAGCTCCACCGGCAACGGGTTGGCGAAGGTGTTCTGCACGGTCACGATCTGCGACATGCCGCGCCCGGTGGGCTTGAGGTCGATGACGACCGGCTGGACGGTCATGGCCAGGGCGGCGCCGCCCAGCAAGGGCGTCCCCGTTCCGGCCGTTCCGGCCAGCGCCAGGCTGGCGGCGGCGACCGCTCCCAGCCAACGCTTGCGATGATTGTTCGAACGCAACATGGGGTCCGCTCCTTGTGGTTCAGTTCGGTTCAGTTCGAGGCTTCGATCTCGACGACCAGCGTTCCCGCGTAGTCGCCGGCGACCATCGGCGCGCCCCCGCCGGTGATGTTGACGGTGAGGTTCATCAGCCCGGCCGCGCCGTTGGCGGTCTGCAGGCTGATAGGGGTGAGAGAGGTGCTGGGGCCGGTGGCGGTCAGCCCCGCCCAGTCGGCCGAAAGCTGGAAGCCCAGGCTGTCGCGGAAGCCGGCGGCCGGGGCCGGTCCCGCCGTGCGCGCCAGGCCTGCGCCGTCGGTGCGCACCACCAGGCGGTGGGCGGAGTTGCAGACCACCGGGAAGCCCAGGCTGATCACGGCGTCGCGCGGCTGGGCGGTCTGCGGATCGATGAACTGGGTGAAGCGCACCACGCCTTGGGCGCCCTGGGCGGTGAAGCTGGCGTTGGTCCCGGCGGCGCTCGACGGCGGCGACAGCACGCAGGCGCTGGGCGCGACGCCGAACAGGTCCAGGGTGTTGCTGGCCCGGTCTCCGGTCGAGGCGGTCTGGGCCTGGGCCGGGGCCGCCGCGCCGAGCGCGGCGCCGACGATGAAGGGGGCGAGGACGAGGGCGGCGTTCATTGGGGTTCCACCGTCAGCCTGAGGGTGTCGCGGTAAACGCCCGACACCAGCGGCGCATTGGTCTGCAGGTTCGTGGCCCCGGGCTGGATATCCAGCCGCAGGACGATGTCGCCGACGACCGGCTGGTCGACCGCCTGGGCGCTGTCGCGGAGTCGCCGGGCGCTGGCGTCGGCCTCGAAGGTGTTGGTGACCGGGCCCCAGATCAGGGTGGCGGTGTAGGGCACCCCGTCGCTGAAGCCGGTCGGCGCGGGCGTCAGTCCAAGCTCGGCGCGCCACAGGCCGTTGTTCTGGCTCTCCAGCACGATCTGGTGGGCGTAGTTGCAGACGGCCGCGAAGGTTACCTGGGCCGAGGCTGCGCGGGTCGACAGGGTGACCGGGTCGGTCAGGGCGTCGACCTCGAGGCTGGAGCCGTTCAGGGTCCGGAAATTGACCAGGGCGCCCGAGCTGAGCGTGGGAGCGGCGAGGGTGCAGACCTTCGGCACTCGGCCGCGCACCACCATCTCGCGGGTGTTGTCGTCGGTCTGGGCCCTGGCTAGCTGGCCCACCAGCAGCAGGGTGACGGCCGAGGCCGTGACCAGGGTGGCGACGGCGATGGATCGGGTGTCGCGCATGATCGTCCTCCTTCAGCTGGCCGCGGCCAGGGTGACGACGACGGCGCCCTGGTAGGTGTCGTCGGCGACGGGGCGCAGCGCCGGGCCGCCAGCGGTGGCGAAGCCCGAGAGGCTGATCGTGATGTCGGCGCTGCCCGCCGTTTCGCGCACCTGCGAGGCCGCGGCGTTGGCGGCGGCTCCGGTCGAGTAGCTGGCCTCGATCGGCGTCCAGCCCGAGGCCGTGGCCGTGTAGTCGACGCCGCGCGAGAAACCCGTCGGCGGCGTGGTGACGAAGGCCTGGGCCGTCATGGCGGTGGCGGCGATGGTCAGCTGGCTGCGCGAGCTGCACTGGGTGCCGGTCAGCACCTTGGGCGGCGCCGCCAGGTCGGGGCGCAGCAGGCCGGTGCTGGTGTCGATCAGCACGCCGACGTCGAACAGGTTGTCGCCGTCGCTGAGCGCGCCGAGGGTGCAGACATTGTTGGGCACGTTGCCGGTGATCTGGATCGGGCCCGCGGAGTCCGAAGGGCCGACGGTCTGGGCGTGGGCGGCGGCGGCCAGGACCAGGAGGACCGGCGGCGCGATCAGCAGGGACAGGGTGCGATGCATGGCTCAGCTCCCCGAGGCGTTCAGGCCCGCGTCGGGCCCGAGGGTGATGGTGACCAGGGCCAGGTAGGCGCCCGGCTGCAGCAGGTCGTCGGCGGCGGTGGCGAAGTCCGAGACGACCAGGGTCAGGTCCGTCGCCTTCGGCGCTGCGCTGGTCGAGCGCGCGCCGTCGCCGGCGGCGTTGGTGGCGCTGGTGCGGACGGTGGCGGCCGTCGCCCCCCAGGCGCTGATCGAGCAGGTGTAGTTGACCGCGCCGGTGAAGCCGGTCTGGGCGACGCCGCTGGTCACCGCCAGGGGGGAGGCGCTGATGGCCAGGGCCGCGCCGCCGTAGTTGCAGAAGGTCCCCGGCAGCTGGATCGTCTGGGCCGGGATCGCCGCCAGCCGTCCGACCCGGGTCCCCGAAGCCTCCGAGATCTGGCCCAGCGCCAGGCCGGCCGGGTTGGGTTCGCCCAGCATGCAGACCCGGCCGACCTGGGCGTCCAGTCCGACATTGCCACGGGCCGGGTCCTGGGCGCTGGCCGACGTGGCGGCCAGGGAGGCGGCGAGGGCCAGGGTGGTCGCCGCGAGTCCGACGGTTCGATGCTGGATCATGACGACCTCCTTGCGGGCCCAGGGTTCAGGTGGCGGGAGACAGGGTGACGATCACCGAGCCGGCGTAGGATCCCGCCACCAGCCGTCCGCCGGTCGGGGTGGCCGGATCGGCGAAGCCGACGACGATGTCGCTGCTGAAGACGCCGGTCGTGCCGCCCACGCCGCCGCCGGCGGCCAGGGTGCTGTCGCTGGCCGACACCGCGCCGCTGGCCGGCGAGGCCGTGGCGGTGGCCGTATAGTCGACCCGGCGGTCGAAGCCGTTCGGGGCGGCGTCGGTGAAGCTGGTGTTGAGGATCGGCAGGGCTTCGACGGCCATGCTGGCCGACACCCCGTTGCACCAGCCGTTCAGGGTGGCGGTGCGGCTGGTCAGCTTGGCGCCGTCCAGCCGGCCGATGGCGGCGGTGTCGCCGGCCAGCAGGGACAGTTCGCCCAGGTTCAGCACCACGTCGCCGGTCACGAACAGACAGCGGTTTGCCACCGTGCCGTTGACCTGCACCGTGCCCGTCGCCGTCTGGGCCTGGGCCGCGCCCGCTCCGCAGGCGAGCACGAGGCTCGCCGCGGCGGCGGACAGGATGATCGGATGTCGCATGATCGTGCTCCTGTCGCCTGGCGGGTCAGACCGGTTCGATGGTGATCGAGATGACGCTGGAATAGTTGCCGGCCATCAGCAGCGCGCCCGACGCGGTGTTCAGAGCGTAGGCCTTGACGGTCAGGTTGTTGGCCACGTTGGCCAGGCTGCTGGACAGCGACTGGACCGTGGCGGCGGGCAGGGCCGCGGCGGTGACGTAGCTGACCGTCTGGGTCGAACCGGAGGCCAGGCTGGCGTCCAGCGCGGCGGTGTAGTCGATGACGTTGGCGTAGCCGGTCGGGGCGGTGGCGGTCGGGGCCAGGGCCAGGCGGGTCGAGCTCAGCGTCACCTTCGGAGCGGCGCTGTTGCAGTTGACCCGGAACTGGGTCGAGCCGCCGGGGGCGGCGTTGGTCGAGCCGGCTAGGGTGGGCGACAGCGCGCCGTCCGTGCCGGCCAGTTCGCCCAGCGGGATCGAGCCGCTGAAGCTGGAACCGGCGCCGCCGGTGATCACCACGCACTTGGCCGCGACGCTGCCGGTGACATTGACGGTGCCCGTGACCGTCTGGGCCATGGCCGCGGGGGCGGCGGCGAGGCCCAGCAGGGCGGCGCCGATCAGGATGGTCTTGTTCATGTCGTTTCACTCCCAAATGTTGCACCGGCGAACCGGCCTGGTTTTGTGGGGCGAGCCCCAGTTCCCCCGGAAAGACGATCGGATCCGCCGGGGGAGCGGACCCGGAAGCGCGTCATGGCGAGACGGTGACCGTGACGGTCAGCGAGTCGGCGTAGGTGTTGGCCGCGGCCAGGATCTGGGCGCCGGCATAGGCGGCGCGGCGGACCCGCAGGTATGAGCCGGAGACGTCGTAGGACGAGCCGTTCAACCGCAGCCCCTGGCTGGCGGTGGCGGGTCCCTTGAAAGTGCAGGTCGCGCCTGAGCTGGTCTTCAGGTCGCCGGTGTCGCAGGTGGCGCTGACCGGGGTGACCCCGACGTCGCCGACCAGGTTCAGGTCGACCAGATAGGGCGCGAGGTTGGTGTAGCCGGTCGACGGCGTGACGCTGGACGCCAGCAGGCCGCCGTTCTGCGAGATCACCGCCGCCCGGAACGGCACGGTGCATTCCAGTGTGAACGGGAAGTCGGCCGAGAAGGCGTTGTTGACCTCGCCCACGTCGGTCGAGCCGTTGGGGGCCAGGCCCGGGGCGAAACCGCAGCGGCCGCCCACCGAGGCGGTGACCGGGATGGACAGCACGATATTGGACGGCGATCCGCCGGCATAGGCCGTGACTTGGGCGTGGGCCCGATCAGCGCCCGCGGCCAAGACCGCCAACAGGATCATGCCGCCGCCGACCAGCCAATCCAGCCGCCGCGGCTTGCGTTCCGAGCGCATAGCCCGGGAAATCATTATGCGTTTGCCTGCCATCGCCCAGCCCTTGTTGATTAACAAGTTCTTAATGCTTGGAAGACGATTGCAGAGATCTAGAAGTGTGAAATCCCCCAGCTTGGGTATGCGTAGTAGTTTCGCCTATATGGGGAATTGTCCCGAGGGTTTATTTGTTATGGTGACTTTAATAATACAAATATCCTAAAGACTACGCCTGTTGAGAGCAATGTGCATTTATCCTGCGTCAAACCGACGCTATTATGTATTCATTAATCTCAGGTTGTGGAAATTCTTGCCTAATATGCCTTTAGATGAGGAACGCACGAACCCGGAAACAAGGGTTCGGCTAGATGCTGGCGCCAAAGACCAGCGGACAGGGAGAAGGGGCAGGGCATGGACGGCACGCATTCGCTGGCCGCGTTACGAGATTTCGAGATCATAAGGTTTTGTCTCGACGAGGATGAAGTGGCCCGGATCGTGGTCGATCCCCAGGGGCTGCTCCTGTGGCGGTCCAGGGCGGCGGCGATTTTGCTGCTGCACGGGGACTGTCCGCTGGTCGATCGAGCCGGCAAGCTGGGCGGCGTCGATCGCCGCACCCAGCAGTTCCTGAACGAGCGGCTGGACGAGGCCTTCGCGGGCGAGGAAATCTGCCAGTTCATCGAGACGGATCAGGAGCGCCGCTTCCTGCTGCGCATGCGTCCGGTCGACGAGGACGGCGAGCGGGCGGTGGTGATCACGCTCAAGGACTTCGAGGCGCCGGTCCATATCCCGCGGCTCGAGCGGCTGTTTGGCCTCAGCGCCATGGAGGCGCGGATCCTGCAGCTGATCATCGAGGGCGCCAGCGCCGAGCGGATCGCCGACAGCAAGGCCATCTCGATCCTGACGGTGCGAACCCATATCAAGCACATCCACAGCAAGATGGACGTCCGCTCCAAGGAGGAGATCCTGGCGATGATCGTCAAGATCTTCGCCTGAGGCGCAGGAACGGCTGAACGGGAGTTGCCGAGCGGGCCGCGAGCCGCCAAATGGTGGGCGCACGACAGTTCGGGCTACGCCATGACCACCACGCCGATCGACGACCGTCTCGCCGCCGCCGCCTTTCATAGGTTGGTCGAGCATCTGCGCCTGCGGACCGACGTCCAGAACATCGACCTGATGGGCGCCGCCGGCTTCTGTCGCAACTGCCTGGGCGACTGGGTCAGCGAGGCCTCGGACGGCGTGCTGAGCCGGGATCAGGCCCGCGAGGCGATCTACGGCATGCCGCAGTCCGAATGGAAGGCGCGCCACCAGGAACCGGCGACGCCAGAGCAGCTGTCCCGCATGGAGACCAGCGTGGCGCTCAACGCGCGATTGCGCGCCGAGCGGGAAGCCCGGCTCGATGAGGCGCTGGAGGACAGCTTCCCGGCCAGCGACCCGCCGGCCATGAGCGAGCCGGGGCGCTAGGATTCAGGTCAAATCTCGATGACTCCGCGCCGGGCGGCCACAGTGACCGCATGGGTGCGATCGGCGACGTCCAGCTTGGCGAAGATGCTTTTCAGGTGGGCCTTCACCGTGTCTTCCGACAACGACAGGTCCCAGGCGATCTGTTTGTTGGCCCGGCCCGCGGCGACCAGGCGCAGCACGTGGATCTCGCGCTCGCTCAGGGCCTCGTCGATGGCGTGGATGGCGATCTCGTGGGCGACCTCGGGCTGCAACTGGCGGCGGCCGGCGTGGACGTTGCGGATGGTGTCCAGCAGTTCGCGGCGCAGGGTGCTCTTGAGCAGATAGCCGGTGGCGCCGGCCTTCAGGGCGCGCAGGGCCTGGACGTCGCCGGCATAGGTGGTCAGCACCACGATCCGGGCGGCCGGGACCTCGGCGCGGATGGCTTCGATGGCCTCCAGCCCGCTCATGCCGGGCATCTGCAGGTCCATCAGCGTCACGTCGGGCCGCAGTTCCCGGTGGCGAGTCACGGCCTCGGCGCCGTTCTCGGCCTCGCCGACCAGCACCATGTCCGGCTGCAGGGCCAGGACGGCGGCCACACCTTCGCGCAGCATCGGATGGTCGTCGACGACCAGGACACGGATCTGCGGGCCGGTGGGGGCGGCGGTCATGTCAGGTCTCGCTGGTCAGGGCGCGGCGCCGCAGGGAGGGCCAGGCGCGTCGGCCGGGGCTGAGGTAGGCGACGCCGCCCGGGACGGTCAACTCGATCTCGGTCCCGGCCCCGGGGCGGCTGCGCAGTTCGAACTCGGCCTGGATCTTGCGGGCCCGTTCGCCCATGCCCGTCAGGCCGAAATGCCCCTCGCGTCGGCCGCTGTCGAGCACGGCCTGGTCCAGGCCGACCCCGTCGTCGCGGAACAGGACGGTCAGCGCGCCGCTGCCATAGCCGACGGTGATCTCGACATTGCGGGCCTGGGCATGGCGCTGGGTGTTGAACAGGGCCTCCGACGCGATCCGCTCGATCTCCTCGCAGACCAGCGGGTGCAGGCGCCGCGGCGTTCCCTCGACCACCAGCCGCACCTTGATCGCCGGCTCCAGGCCGAGGCGTTCGGCCTGTTCGGCCAGGATCTCATGCAGGTCGCCGGCCCGGTCGGCGCGCAGGCTCCTCACCCGGTCGCGGCCCTCGACGATGACGTCGTCGGCGCGGTCCAGCGCGCTTTCCAACGCCTGCCGGGCCGGCTGGTCGGCCGGGATCTGATCGACCACGGACTGCAGGCGAAGCATCAGGCCCTGGACGCCCTGCAGCAGGGTGTCGTGCAGTTCGCGGGCGATGCGCTCGCGCTCGGCCATGCGGTCCTGCAGCCGGCCGTGGATGCGGTCGGACATCTGGCGCAGCCGCAGGGCGTAGAGACCCCACAGCAACCCGATCACCGCCAAGGCGCAGAGCGCGCGGAACAGGTTGGTCTGGACGAAGGTCGGCGAGATCTGGAACGTCAGGACCGCGCCCCGATCATTCCAAACGCCGTCGTTGTTGGCGGCCAGGACCTGGAAGCGATACCGGCCGGGCTTGAGATTGGTGTAGAAGGCCTGCCGCCGTCCGCCCGCCTCGACCCAGTCCTTGTCGACCCCCTCCAGGCGATAGCGGAAGCGCACGCGTTCGGGAATGCTCAGGCTGAGCGCCGTATAGTCGATCTGCAGTTTCGAGGCCCCTTTGGGCAGGACCAGGTCGCGCGGATCGCGGCGGACCTGGCCGTTGACCGTCAGGGCGCGGATCGACACTGGCGGGGGCAGGGCGTTGCGGGCGATGCGGGCCGGGTCGATCCAGGCCACGCCCTCCAGGGTCAGCAGCCAGATCCGCCCGTCGCCGCCCCTGACCACGTCGCGGGCGCCGTTCTGCTGCGGTGGGCCGGGCAGGCCGTCCTTCATGTTGAACAGTCGATAGTCCAGCGGTCGCGCGGGGTCGTCGAAGGCGCGGTCGAGGTCCTGCGTCCGCATCTGCACGACGCCCAGGGCCCCCAGGATCCAGGTCTCGCCCTCCGGCGTCTGCACAATGCCCTGGACGCCCCTGGCCCAGGGAAAACGCGCGACCTGCAGGGCCTGGAAGCGGTCGCCGGTCAGGCGCAGCAGGCCGAACTCGCAGCCGATCAGGAAGTCCTTGGGCCCCTGGTAGAAGGCGCGCATGCCGCCGACGGCCAGCTTGGGCGGCGGGCGAAGCGTCTGCACCGCCCCGTCGGCGGCCAGCCGCGTCAGCGCCCTGGCCCTGGGCAGCAGCACGCGGCCTTCTCGGTCGATCCCGATGTTGTTGTAGACCGCCTCGGGCGCCAGCGGCGGGAACACCGTCCACCGGCCCTGGGCGTCGAGCCGGCCGTATCCGGTCGCGAACAGGGCCAGCCAGAGGTCTCCGCGACCGTCGATCACGCATCCGAAATAGGGCGAGGCGGGCGGAACCGGCGGGGCGACGGTGCGCGGCGGGGTCCCCAGTCGGGTCAGGGCGTCGCTCGACCCCAGCCACATCGCCCCGGCCTTGTCCTGGCAAAGCGCCGTGGGGTTGTCGAGCCGGTCGCGGACCCGCTTCGGCGCCTGGCCCGGCAGGGCCTGGTAGACGCTGTCGCTGTCGGCCGCCCAGACCGCCCCGTCCCGATCGGCAAACTGCATGTAGCCGAAGCGCGACGAGCGGGCGATCCCGGGCTCGACCACCACATTGGCGGCCCGCAGGCGATCGAGGCCCGCCGAGGCGCCGATCCAGATATTGCCCTCCCGGTCCTCCAGGATCGGCACCGCCTTGTTGGAGCTCAGCCCGTCCTTGGCCTCGTAGGTCTCGGCGTGCGGCCGAGACGCGCCGGCCGTGAGGGCGGCGTCCGGTCGGGCGACGCGGAAGACCCCGGTCGAGAACGTCGTGCCCCACAGGGCGCCGTCCCGGTCGAACAGGATGCGGGCGTAGCGGGCGGAGTCCGAGACGGCGTAGCCCGCCATGCCGGGCTTGGCCTTCTCCCCTTTCGCCACGTTGGGCAGAGGGCGGGCGCCCAGCGAGTCCGAGACCCACAGCCGGCCGCCGGCGTCCTCGGCCAGACCCGCCCCGGCGCCCATGACCACGTCGGCGCGCTCGAAACGCCGCGCCCCACGCCGCAGGAAGGACAGGCTGCCGTCGATCGCCACCCACAGCGTGCCGTCGCGGGCGGCCTTCAGGTCCATGATGTAGCCTTCGGGCAGGTTCCACGACGGGTCGATGTCCTGGCGCTTGCCCCCGACGAACCGGGCGAGGTTGTGCTGGATGCTGTTGAGCGCCGCCCAGACGGTCCCGTCCGGGGCCGCGGTCATGGTCAGGACGCCGTCGCGGTCAGTGCTGGGAAGTTCGCGCAGCTTGCCGTCGCGAAAGACGGCGATGCCGCCTCGCCGATAGCCGGCCCAGAGCTCACCCGAGGCGGTGACGACCAGCGCATTGACGTGCTGGGAGTGGGAATAGTCGTCGTCGGCCAGGGGAACGGCTTCGAACGTGACGCCGTCGAACCGATAGAGGCCGCTGGCCGCGCCTAACCACAGATAGCCGTCGGGCGTCTGGGCCAGGGCCCAGACATTGGTCGGCGCGCCGTCTTCGGCCGTCCAGCTGGTGTGCTTGAACTGGAGGATCGAGCGGGCCGGATCCAGGGCCAGGGCTGGGCCGCCGAGGTTCAGCAGCAGGACGATCGCGAGGAGAAGTCTGGCGGCCGTCTTCATGCTTGATCGCCCCCGCCGGCCGCCAACGCTCCAGGCCTTGTTTTCACGAGCCGAGGTCGCGCGAAATCTCGAAAGGGTGACGCGCGGCTCCCCCGTCGGGAGCTTAACGGGAGAGGCGAGAACGGGATAGCGCTGTGGCCTGCAACAGGACGCGTCCCATGTTTCTCGGCGCCATGTTTCCGGGCGGTCTGGTCGGCGTGGCGCTGCTGCTCGGGCGCCTGGCCGCCGCGGCGGTGCTGGCCCTTGTGATGCGCGGCTTCGTGCAGGACCCGCCGTGGGCGGTCTTTCCGATCATTGTTCTCGCGGCCAGCCTGGCGGCCGGGCTTCTGACCCGCTTCGCCGCGGCCTGCTGTGCGGTCTTGGTGACGGTCGGCGCGGCGAGAGCGGACGGAGCGATGGCCGCCGTCCTGGCGCTCAACGCCTTGCATGTCGTCGGGCTGGTGCTCACCGGAGGAGGGGCCTATTCGCTGGACGCGCGGCTGTTCGGCCGGCGCGTGATCCGGCTGGACGACTGACCCGGCCACCCGATCGGGCGACGGGCGCCTACCCGTTCGGGATTTACCGGATCTCGCCTTCGACCGATCGTCCGGCCATGTCCTTGCCACCAGGGGAAGCATGCCATGACCGTTGGTAGCGTCGCGGAAAAGCAATCCGGCCTCGCGGACGTCTTCGCCGCCCCGGCCCGGGCGGGCAAGCTGAAGGTGGCGGCGGTCGAGATCCGGCTGCCGGAGCCGTCGCTGGACGTCACGCCCCCGCCGCCCCGGATCGACGCCCTGATCGTCCGGCTGCAGCTGAGCGACTATCGCGGGCAGCGCTACTGGGAGGACGGCGTGGCCGCCCCGATCCGTGACATCGCGGCGGGCGAGATCCTGTTCCACGATCTGCGGCGCGGCCCGCGACTGGTGCTCGACCAGTCCTATCACGCGCTGCACGTCCACATTCCCCGCGCCGCCTTCGACGCGATCGCCGCGGACTCCAACGCCGTTCCGATCGGTGATCTCGACTACGCCCCGGGCGTGGGTCTCGAGGACTCGACGATCGCCGGCCTGGGCGCCTCGATCCTGGCCGGCCTGCGGGTGGGCCAGGCCCGGAACCAGCCGTTCGTCGACCACCTGGTCCTGGCCCTGGCCGCTCATGTGGCCGCCCGCTATGGCGGCATGACGGCCAAGCCGCGCGCCGTGCGGGGCGGGCTCGCGCCGTGGCAGGCGCGCCGGGCTCGCGAGATCCTCGCCGCCAACCTGGATGGCGGGGCGCCGCTGGCCGAGGTGGCGCGTCAGTGCGGTCTGTCGGTGGGACATTTCTCGCGGTCGTTCCGGCAATCGTTCGGGACCACGCCGCACCAGTGGCTGGTCCAGCGGCGGTTGGAAGCGGCCAAGGACCTGATCCGCTCGTGCCGCATGCCCTTGTCGAACGTGGCGCTCAGCTGCGGCTTCGCCGACCAGAGCCACCTGACGCGGGTGTTCACCCGCGAGGTCGGGGCCAGTCCGGCCGCCTGGCGCCGAGAGGTGCAGCAATAGGGCTCAGACCGCCAGCTTCCGGGCCTTGATCCGCACCCGGACCACACGGTGGTTGGACGACATGTAGAGGTGGCCGTCCGCGGCCAGTTCGCAGTTGGAGATCACGTCGTCGGCCCGGATGATCCCGATCCGCTTGCCGGCTGGGGTGAAGATCGAGATCCCGTCCTTGCTGGAGGCCCACAGGTTGCCGGCCCGGTCGACCTTCAGGCCGTCGCCGCCGTCGATGCCGCTGGCGGCGCGGTCGACGAACTGCCGGCGGGCGGTCGGCGCGCCCTTGGCGTCCAGGTCCCAGGCCACCCAGCCGGACTTGCGGTCGGTGGCGTACAGCGTCCGGCCGTCGGGCGACAGGCCGATGCCGTTGGGCTCGACGGTCCTGTCGATGATCGTCAGGCTGTTGTCGGCTCCCAGGCGATAGACGCCGGCATAGTCGGTCTGGCGGTAGGGCGAGCGCCAGTCGCCCTTCAGGCCCCAGGGCGGATCGGTGAAGTAGATCGCCCCGTCGCGGGCCAGGACCAGGTCGTTGGGGCTGTTGAGGCGCTTGCCCTCGAAGCTGGCGGCCAGCACCGTTTTCTTCTTGGTCTTCAGGTCGATGCGCGAGACGCAGCGATTGCCGCTGTCGCCGACCACCAGCCCGCCGCGCGCCAGGATCAGGCCGTTCGAGCCGGCCTCGCGCAGGCTGTTGGTCTCCGGACCGGCATAGCCGGAGGGCGACAGCCAGACCGCTCCGCCCGCCGACGGCGACCAGCGCAGGATCTTGTTGGCCGGAACGTCCGAGACCAGCAGGAAGCCGTCCTTGCCGCCGACCCAGACCGGCCCCTCGCTCCAGGTGAAGCCGTCCAGCACCTGCTCGACCGGCGCGTCGGCGTCGACCAAGGCGTCCAGGGCCGGGTCCAGGCGCTCGACCTTGCCCACCACGGGGTAGACCTGGGTCTTGGCTAGCACGGGCGCGGCGGCGAGGGTCAGGATCGAGGCCGCCACGCCGCGGCGGGTCATCGGCAAGGCTTGGCTCACGGGGCGGGGCTCCTGTCGTCGGGTTGGGCGGTCGGCGAATCGTCAGCCTTGATCTTGTGCCCCGCGTTGAGCCGACGCGCCACCAGGGCGCCGGCGATGAACAGGGCGCCGACCGCCAGGAACGAGGCGGCGCGGACCACGCCGTCCAGGGTGGCCATGTCGAACAGCAGCACCTTGGCGGCGGTGGCCAGCAGCACGACCAGACCCAACCAGCGCAAGGCCGCATCCTTGCGGGCCGAGGCGCGGAACAGCACGATCAGGCCGAACACCGTCCAGACCGCCGAGAAGGTCCAGGTTTCCAGTCCGCCGCGATCCAGGCCCTGGCGCATATCGGCGCCATGGAACGCGAAGCGGATCAGCAAGGTGACCAGGGCGAACAACGCGCCGACCGAGGCGCACAGCGCGGCGCGATCAAGGGCGCCGTGCCCTCGTCGCAGGCTCAGCGCCGCCCCGGCCCCGCCGGCGTAGAGGGCCAGGACCAGCGCCACGTGGGCCGAGGCCATCGGCGTTTCGGATGGTCCCCACCACGGGCTGGCCAGCCAGCCGAACACCAGCAGAGCCACGGCCAGGGCCGTCCAGCCGGCGGCGGGCGCGGCGGCGTGCAGCCAGGCGGCCCGCGAGGCGCGCAGGCGATCCAGGCGGAAGGCCCGGGCGGTCAGCAGGGCGATCACCGCATAGGCGCAGGCCTCGGCCCGGCCGATGGCGGCGATATCCATGGCCGCGCCGTGGAAGGCGTGACGGACGACGGTCACCGCCCACAACAGGGCGAAGACCGCCGCGGCGGCGAACCAGCCGCGGCTCCAGCGGTCCGCCGGATCGGGCCGGAAGTGGGCGGTCGCCGCCAACAGCAGGGCCGGCGCCAGGAAGGTCAGCAACAGGTCGTTGAGCAGCGGCAGGCCGGCGGCCATCCGGCCTTCGCCCCACCAGGGATGCAGGAAGAGGCCGCCGGCCAGCAGGCCGTAGGACGCCCCCAGGGTGACGACGACGATCAGCCGCCAGCGAGCGATCGGACCATCGTCGGTGCGGCCGCGCCGGGCCAGCAGCAGGCCGGCGCTCAGCACCAGGGCCGTGCGCAGCGAGGCTTCCAGCAGGGGCTCGGCGCCGGCGGACGGCGGGGTCCAGCGGGCCAGCACCGCATGCAGGATCAGGAACAGGCCCGCCAGCAGGGTCAGCAGGGCGGCGGTCGACAGGGCCTCGGCCTCCGTTCGGTGGTCGCGTCGCGCCGCGCCGACGGTCCGCCCGGCGGCGGCCAGGGCGATGACGGCCACGGCGGTGACCAGGGCCAGGCGCGGTAGGGACAGGGCGCCGCTCGCCGCGTCCAGCACGAAGCTTGGGCGCAGCATCGTGGCCAGGGTGACGACAGCTCCGGCCACGGCCGTGGCGGCCAGGCCACGCCAGGGTCGGCGGTTGGCGACCGCCGCCAGGGCCAGGGCGGCCAGGGCCATGGCCGCGGGTTCGGCATGATGCGGCGTCAGGCCATGGACGGTCAGGAACAGCAGCTCTGCGGCGGCGGCGATCCACAGGCCCAGGCCGACGTCCTGCTTCGGGTCCTCGACCCGGCGGGCCAGCAGGACCGCGCCGGCGGCCAGCAAGGCGGCGGCCAGGCCGCTGGCCAGAGCCGCGGCATGATCGTCGAAGCGTCCGGGCAGGCCATCGAGCAGCGGCCAGGCGAGATTGGCCAGCGCCATGGCTCCGATGCCGGCGATGGCCAGCAGCGTCGTGCGCACCTGGACCGCTGCCGAACGGCTTAGCGCCGCGGCCAGGCCGGCGCCGGCGATCACGACGGTCAGGCCGAACACCTCGGCGAAGATCGGCCAGGCCCCGTTCGGCGTGGTCGGGTGCGAGACCCCCAGCCGATGGGCCGACAGAAGGCCCAGGATCGCCGAGGCGGCCGGGGCGGCGAAGGCCCAGGCCGGCGCGCGGCCGAACGCCGCCAGGGTCGCGGCGGCCAAGATCAGCAGGGCCGCCAGGATCGGCGCGGCGTCGGCGTCGCCCAGCCGCCAGAGGCCCAGCGCTCCCAGGCTGACGGCGAGAAGGGCGATCAGCGGCAGGCGCTGGAAGAGGTCAGTTCCGGCGGCCGCGGGCCTCGGGTCGGGCCGGAGCGTGGCCAGCGCCGGGCCGGCCAGGGCGACGGCCAGCAGCAGGGCCAGATCGGCCTCGCGTCCTCGCGCCAGCGCCGCCAGGCTCCAGAACGCCAGGCCAGCCAGGGTGGCCAGGCCGGTCGGTCCCCAGCGGCGCAGAGCGGCGACGGTGGGCCCGGTCGCCCCCAGCAGCATCAGGTAGCCTTGCAAGGCCAGCGGCGGCCAGGCGCCCTGGCGGGTGATGGCCGGGGCCAGGAAGGCGCCCAGCAGGGCCAGCAGGGCCAGGGCCTCGCCGTGCAACAGGGCCAGGGCCAGCAGGCCGCCAGACACCGCCGTGATCAGCACCGCCGCCAGCGGGAGCGGGATCAGTTGGTAAAGCACGTGGGCGGCCCAGACCGCGCCATAGAGCGTGACCGCGCCCGCTCCGGCCGCGGTGGCGGCGGCCAGGGCGTGGCGTCCGCCCGGGGCCCTGGTCTGGCGGCGGATCCACTCGCTGGCGGCGATCATCAGAAAGCCCATGACGACGGCGGCCGCGATGCGGAACGGCGGGGTGAACACCCCCCGCTGGGCGGCGTAGACCACCAGCAGCAGGCCGCCCAGAGCCAATCCTCCGCCGCCCAGCCAGGCCAGGCCGTTCTCGGCCAGCCAGGTCGAGGCCTGGGCCCAGGTGACGCTTGGCCGCAGTTGGGAGGCCAGTGGGGGCGGCTGGCGGCGGGCGGGCGCGAGCGGCGCGTCGGGCCCCGTGGCCATTGTCGGGATGGTCATCGGCCGCGCCGCGTCGGCGGAGTCCTGGGCCGTCAACGTCGGTTCGGACGGCTTCGGCGACGCGGCCGCCGGCGCGGCCTGGACCTGCGGCGCGGCCTGGTCGGAGCGGCGCGGAGCGACCGTCGGCGGGGCGCTCGACAGGATGCGGACCTTGGCCTCCAGCTTGTCCAGCCGTCGATTCAGGTACAGCGCCCAGACGCCCAGGGCGACGATGATCAGCCAGGTCACGGATACGCCCCTACCCAGGCCCCCCGGCCTGTCAGCCGCGAGTTGTGCCCCAACACCCTGACGCCCGTCCAGCGCCGCGGCGACAAGGCCCAGGTCAAACAAGACGGATTGGGACCGGGCGAACGGGCCTTCGTGAACTTCATGTAACGGAGTTCTCGCGTCCGTGATCCGATGTGATCGCCCCATGATTGCGCGGCGCCGCGGCATGCATACTTGAAGCGTGGCCGCTGATTCATGGAGCGATCATCGCTTCCCAGGCGGCCACATGGGGCTACCTAAATGTCTAACCTCTTGGCGTTGGGACCGCTGGTCGGTTCGGCGCTTTTCGTCGTGCTCGCGGCGGTGTTCGTGGCCGCGTCGGGCATGGTCCGCTACATCGGCAACAACCGCGTGGCGGTGGTCGAGAAGCTGTGGAGCCGACGCGGCTCGATCGCCGGCGGCCTGATCGCGCTGAAGGAGGAGGCGGGCTTCCAGCCCGACGTCCTGCGCGGCGGCCTGCACTTCTTCTTTCCGTTCCAGTACCGCCTGCACGTCCAGTCCCTGGTGACCATTCCCCAGGGCCGGATCGGCTATGTCTTCGCCCGTGACGGCGCGCCGCTGGAGGCCGACCAGACCCTGGCCACCCACCCGGCCGGCGTCGATTTCCAGGACGCGCGCAAGTTCCTCGAGGCCCGCGGCCAGAAGGGCCCGCAGCGCAAGATCCTGCGCGAGGGCGCCTACGCTATCAACCTGGCCCAGTTCGTGGTGGTGACCAAGGACCGCACCTTCGCGCTGAGCCTGGAGCGCAGCGAGGCCGACCTGCTGGAGCAGATGGCCGAGATCATCGAGGAACGCGGCGGCTTCGAGCCGGTCGTGATCAAGGACGCCGACGACCAGATCGGGGTGATCACCGTCCATGACGGCCCCGGCCTGCCGTCGGGCGAGCTGATCGCGCCGCTGGTCGGCGTCGATCCCGAGGACACGACGACCTATCACAACAGCTTCCAGGAGGCCGGCAAGTTCCTGGCCGCCGGCGGTCGCAAGGGTCGCCAGCTGCAGGTGCTGGTCGAGGGCACCTATTACATCAACCGCCTGTTCGCGACCGTCGAACGGATCGACAAGACCGTGGTCGAGGTCGGCCAGGTGGGCGTGGTGGTGTCCTATACCGGCGCGCTGGGCGCCGACACCTCGGGCGAGGGCTATCGCCACGGGGAACTGGTCGCCAACGGCGAGCGCGGCGTGTGGCGCGACCCGCTGCTGCCGGGCAAGTACGCCTTCAACACCTATGCCGGGCGCGTGACCATGGTGCCGACCACCAACTTCATCCTGAAGTGGGAGACGATGGCCGTGGGCTCGCACAAGTTCGACGAGAACCTGGCCGAGGTGTCGCTGATCACCCGCGACGCGTTCGAGCCGACCCTGCCGGTCTCGGTCGTGGTGCACATCGACTACCGCAAGGCGCCGCTGGTCATCCAAAGGTTCGGCGACATCAAGAAGCTGGTCGAGCAGACCCTGGACCCGATGGTCAGCGCCTATTTCAAGAACATCGGCCAGACCCGCACCCTGATCGAGCTGCTGCAGGACCGCAGCGCCATCCAGAGCCAGTCGAGCGAGGAGATGAAGGCCAAGTTCGGCCTCTATAACCTCGAGCTCCAGGAGGTGCTGATCGGCACGCCGCGCCCGGCGGCCAGCGGCGACGACCAGATCGAGAAGATCCTGACCCAGCTTCGCCAGCGGCAGATCGCCGACGAGCAGATCGGCACCTATGAGCGGCAGAAGTTCGCCGCCCAGAAGGAGCGCGAGCTGCGCGAGGCCGAGGCCCTGGCCAAGCAGCAGACGGCGATCACCGAAAGCCAGCTGTCGATCCAGGTGCAGCAGAACGCCGGCAAGGCCAGCCTGGCCCGCTCGGAACAGGAGGCCCAGCAGCGCCGGACCCTGGCCAAGGCCGACGCCGACGCCACCCGCCTGCTGGGCGAGGGCGAGGCCGGCAAGGTCGTGGCCCTGGCCCGGGCCGAGGCCGAGCGGGTCAGCAAGGTGGGCCTGGCCACCGCCGAGGCCATCGCCAGCCAGGTCGAGGCCTCGGGCGGCGCCCGCTACCAGCTGGCCCGCCAGGTGGCCGAGCGCTTCGCCGAGGCCCTGGAGACCAGCGGCGTCGACGTGGTGCCCAAGGTCTCGATCACCGGGGCCGGCGGCGAGGGCGGGGCCAATGGCGGGGTCATGCAGGCCCTGCTGACCCTGCTGATGTCCGAGAAGCTGGGCCTGGCCGTCGACGCCAGCGACCAGCGGGCAGCGGAGGAGGTCGAGTAGGCGCTTCAGCCCGAAAGGGTTGAACCCGCCGTCGTCATCCCGGACAGCCTCACGAGGCGTCCGGGATGACGATCCTTTTGGGGCGTCCGCCCGTTTCGCCATGCTTGTCTCGGCCGGGCGATGTGCGTAGGCAGGCCGCGTCACCGCCAGTTCCCGAGGCTTTCCCATGACCGTCGTCGTCCTGCAGACCGCCCGCGCCCGCGTCGAACTGCTGCCCGCCCTGGGCGGTTCGGTGGGCCGGTTCACCTGGGACGGCCGCGACCTGCTGCGGCCGGCGCCGGCCGGAACCACCGAGGTGCTCGACACCGGCAACTTCGCCCTGGTCCCGTTCTGCAACCGCATCCGCGACGGGCGCTTCGGCTTCGGCGGCCGCGACGTCGCCCTGTCGCCGAACCTGGGCGACCATCCGCACGCCCTGCACGGCCAGGCCTGGCGCGGAGCCTGGAGCGTGGTCTCAGCGGACGAGACGCAGGCGGTTCTCGCCTTCGACCATCCGCCCGGCGAATGGCCCTGGGCCTGGCGCGCCGAGCAGCGCTTCATCCTGGGCGAGGCGGGCCTGCGCCAGGACCTGTCGGTGACCAATACCGGCGACCAGCCGATGCCTGTCGGCCTGGGCTTCCACCCCTATTTCCCGGCCCGCGCGGGCGAGCGGCTGCAGGCGGGCGTGACCGGCGTCTGGCTGACCGACGAGGACTGCCTGCCCACCCGCCATGTCGAGGGCGTCTGGCGCTCGGACTGGGCGGCCGGCGCCCCGACCGCGGTCGGCGAATTGATCGACAACTGCTACACGGGCTGGACCGGCGTCGCGACCCTGTCGGCGCCGGGCGGGGCGAGCACCACCCTGACGGCGTCGCCCGAGTGCCGCTGGCTGCACGTCTATTCGCCGCCGGGGGCCGACTTCGTCTGCGCCGAACCGGTGGCCAACCGCCCGGACCCGTTCACCGGCGACGACAGCGGGATCAAGGTCCTGGCGCCGGGCGAGACGGCGTCGGTGTGGATGAACGTCGCGTCGAGCTAGGGCCTACTCTTTTGGTCGTCATCCCGGGCCTCGTGCCCGGGACCCCTGGTTCAGCCGACGGTGAAGCGCCGTGGCGCGCCGGCGCGCCACCCTTCCGCACCTGCGGCGGACAGAGGGGTTCCGGGCACAAGGCCCGGAATGACGGTTGAGAGGGAAGATGAAGGCCGAGCCTCAATCCACCATCGCCTCCAGCGCCGCCCGATCTCGCAGCAGCACCTTGCGGGTGGTCGGCAGAGCGATCAGGCCGTCGTGCTGGAACTGGGTGAAGGTGCGCGACACGGTCTCGATGGTCAGGCCCAGATAGTCGGCCATGTCCTGGCGGGTCATGGGCACGTCGAGCAGGGCGTCCGCGCCTGTCCGCTCGGCCAGGTCCAGCAGCAGGGCCGCGACCCGCTCGCAGGCGGTGCGGCGGCCCAGCATCAGCACGTGGTCCTGGCAGCGGCGCAGGTTGTCGGTGGTCAGCGCCAGCAGCCGGCGGGCGACGTCGGCATGCTCGTGGGCCAGGGCCTCCAGGGCCGAGCGCGGCATCACCCGCACCTGGGCGGGACCCAGGGTCTGGGCGGCCACCCGGTGGGTCTCGCCGCCCTCCAGGCCGAACACGTCGCCGGCGAAGTGGAAGGCCTCGATCTGGCGGCGTCCGTCGCGCAGAATCCTGCAGGTGCGCAGGCTTCCGGAGGTCAGCTGATAGACCCGGTCGGCCCGCTGGCCCTCGTCGAAGATCGTCTCGCCCGGGCCGTAGCTCTGGCGCAGGCCGTCCAGCGCGATCGTCGCGGGCGGACGCGTAACGATGGGGGCGGCGGTCTGGATCACGGACAGCATGAGGGTTTCCCGATCTCTTTGGCCCGCCCAATCTCCGTCGCGGGAGCCTGGCGGTACAGTCGGGTCCTATGCCTAAGGGGGACTACCTAGGCTGGCTTGAACGCCGCGATCGCCGCGGGCTCACCCCCGGCGAATCGACAGGGTCATGCGCACCAGCGCGGCCAAGTTGTCGGCGTGCATCTTGGCCATCAGCTTGGCGCGATAGATCTCGACCGTGCGGGGGCTGATGCCCAGTTCGCGGGCGATCACCTTGTTGGGCTGGCCGTCGACGACGCCGTCCAGCACCTGGCGCTCGCGCTCCGACAAGGTCTCCAGCCGCTGGCGGACCAGCGCCGCCTCGTCCGAGGCGGCGGTCGGGGCGCCGTTCTGGGCGAGGGGCGGCGGCCCGGCCTCCAGGGCCCGGTTGAGGGCGTCGAGGATCCGGCTTTCGCCGAACGGCTTTTCGATGAAGTCGGCCACCCCGGCCCGCATGGCCTCGACCGCCAGGGGGATGTCGCCATGGCCGGTGATCATGATGATCGGCACGCGGCAGCCGCGGGCGCCCAGCTCGCGCACCAGCTCCAGGCCGGTCATGTCGGGCATGCGCATGTCGGTGATTACGCAGCCGGCGCCGTCCAGGGGCAAGGCGTCCAGCAGGGCCAGGGCCGAGGCGTGGCTGACCACCTCGAAGTCGGCGGCCTCCAGCAGGAAGGCCAGGGACTCGCGGGCGCTCTCGTCGTCGTCGACCACGTGGACCACGGCTTCACTCATCGATCACGTCCCTGGCCTGTTGTGCTCGTCCTCATCTCTACGCGGCGGCAGGACGAAGTGGAACACCGTGCCGCCCTTCGGATTCGGATCGGCCCAGATGCGCCCGCCGTGCGCCTCGATGATCGAGCGCGAGATCGACAAGCCCACCCCCATGCCCTCGGCCTTGGTGGTCATGAACGGCTGGAACAGGCGCTCGCGGAAATCGTCGCTGATCCCCGAGCCGGTGTCGGTGACGCTGACCTGAACCGAGCCGTTTTCGAGCCGCTGGCTGGCGATCGTCAGCTCACGTCTCGGCGAGTCGGCCATGGCGTCGACGGCGTTGCGGATCAGGTTGACCAGCACCTGCTGGATCTGCACCCGGTCGGCGTAGACGGCGTCGGCGGCCGGATCGAGCTGCAGGCGGGTGGTCACCAGGTGCTCGCGTGCGCCGATCAGCGCCAGGGCGGCGGCGTCCTCGACCACCTTGGACAGGCTTTCGGGCGCACGCTCGCTGGCCCCGCGCCGCACGAACTCGCGCATGCGGTGGATCACGTCGCCGGCCCGCAGCGCCTGGGCCGAGGCCTTGTCGACCGCGTCGCGCACCTTGGCCTGGTCCTCGGGCCGGCCGCGGTCGATCAGCCGGCGTGAGCCGGTGAGCAGGTTAGCGATCGCCGACAGCGGCTGGTTCAGCTCGTGGGCCAGGGTCGAGGCCATCTCGCCCATCGCGGTCAGGCGCGAGACGTGGACCAGTTCGGTCTGCAGGTCGCGCAGTCGGGCCTCGGTCTGCTGGCGTTCCGTCAGGTCACGGATGAAGCCGGTGTAGAACGGCTGCTGGCCCCGGGTCTCGCCGACCGCCAGCTCCATCGGGAAGGTGCTTCCGTCCTTGCGCTGGCCCACCACCACGCGGCCGATGCCAATGATCCGCTTTTCGCGGGTCTGGGCGTAGCGCGCCAGGAAGCCGTCGTGAGCGCTGCGCTCGGGCTCGGGCATCAACAGGCTGACATTGCGGCCGATCGCCTCGGCCGAGGTCCAGCCGAACAGCCGTTCGGCGGCCGGGCTGAACGAGGTCATCACCCCGGCCGGATCGATGACGATCACCGCGTCGGGGGCCGAATCGAGGATCGACTGCAGGTGATGGGTCATGGCCGCGGCGCGCGAGCGGGCGGCGTGGAACCAGCCGCCGCCGACCGACATGCCCGAGCCGATCATCACGAACACCAGGCTGGACAGGGCGGTGGCCTGGTCGGGCCGTCCCTGCACCTTCAGCATCCAGACCGAGGCCGCCGCCAGGACCGTGGCGAACAGGCCCGGCGCCAGGCCGCCGACCGCGGCGCTGATCAGCACGGACGGCACGAACAGCAGAAAGGCCGACGGGGCCGTGAAGCCGGGCGGCAGGGCCAGCTGGATCAGGCAGCAGGCCAGCACCGTGGCCATGGCCGCCAGATACGCCCGGGGCCGCAGGTCGCTGTGCAGCGTCCCGGCCGAAACCGTGGTCATCACGTGATAGCGGCCTCCGCTGCGCAAGGTCGACTACCCTATAGCGCGGGGCGGAGCGATTGGCAGTTCCCGATCGCACAAGGCGCGCGGCGCGGGCCGGTGGCTGACCAGCACCAGGCCCTGGCCGGTGCGCTTCAGGCGGGCGTCCAGGCGCGCGACCACCAGGGCCTCGGTGGCGGCGTCCAGGCCCTCGGTGGGCTCGTCCAGCAGCAGCCAGGGCGCGTCGCGCAGCAGGGCCCGGGCCAGGGACAGCCGCCGCCGCTCGCCGCCCGACAGCCGTTCGCCGTTCTCGCCGATCCAGGTGTCCAGGCCCTGGGGCAGGGCGCGGACCCGGGCCTCCAGCGCGGCGTCGGCCAGGGCGTCCCACACGGCTTCCTCGGCGTGCGGGCCGGCCAGGGCGAGGTTGGCGCGCACCGTGCCGGCGATCATCGCCGCGTCCTGCGGGGCGTGGGCGAAGGCGGCGCGGGGGGTGGTCGGATCTAGGGCTTCCATGGCGTGGCCGTTCAGCGCGAGCGCCACCCCCACACTCCGCTCCTCCCGGCGAAAGCCGGGACCCAAGCCGAGGGGGTGGTTTCGCTCGGCATCTACAGGGCCGATACCGCTTGGGTCCCGGCTTTCGCCGGGATGAGTGGAGTTTAAAGAGCGCAGGCCGAGCAGTCGCTCCAGCACCGTCGTCTTGCCACAACCCGACGGGCCGGTCAGGACCAGACGCGCGCCCGGTTCGAGGATGAGATCGCCGACGTTCAGGCTTGGACAATCCAATAAGGCCTGGGCGCCCGCCGCCGTCGGCTCATGCCCCAGCACCGCGTCCAACCGTTCGGCCGCCGCGTCGGCGCCCGACGCCTGCTCGAACGCCTTGCCTAGTCCCGCCAGGCCCTCCAGCGCCATGGCGGTCGCCAGCCCGGCCATGGCCGCCAGGGGCGTGGCGGCCTCGTGGGCCAAGGCCAGGACCCCGGCGACGGCCAGGCCCAGGATCGCGCCCTGCAGCCCCATCACCCAGCCGCCGGCGGCCACGGCCTGGCGCTTCAGGGCGTCCAGCCGCGCGCCCTTGGCGGCGATCTCGGCGGCCGCGCGGTCCTGGACGCCGTAGACCCGCAGTTCGGGCGCGGCGGCGGCGTAGGCGGCCAGGGCGTCCTTCAGGTCGCCGGCGGCCTGTTGGATCGCCGGGCCGGTGCGGGCGGTCAGGCGGCGGGTCAGGACGCGGACGCCCAGCACGGTCGCGGCGACAGCCAAGGCGACGACCACGGCGCTCGCCCAGCCGGTGGGAGCGGCCATGGCCAGGCCTGCGGCGACGGCGGCCCCGGCGCCCCAGGGGGCGGAGAGGCGGATCAGCCGGGTCTCGACCGCGTCGACATCCTGCACCAGCCGGGCCGAGGCCTCGCCGCGCGACAGGGCCAGGGCCTGGGCCGGCGGGGCGGCGGCCAGGGACGCGTAGAGCGTCGGGCGGATGGCGGCCAGGGCCTTGAGGGCCGCGGCGTGGCCCGACAGGCGCTCCAGATAGCGGAAGGCGGTGCGAAGGATGGCCAGCAGGCGGATGCCGGCGCTGGGCAGCAGCACGTTGAAGGCCTGGGCCGCCGCCAGTCCGGCGACGCCGGCGATCGCCGCCCCGGTCAGGAACCACCCCGACAGGCCCAGCAGCAGCACCGATCCCGCCCCGACGATGGCGGCCGACAGCGCGGCCAGGCGCAGGCCGTCGGCGTGGCGCCGACGCTGCTGGCGGATCAGGTCGGCGAGGGGACCGCCGGCGAGCCGCTTCACAGCCGCACCACGCGATCCGCCAGCGCGGCGACGGCCTCGGAATGGGTGGCGATCAGGGTCGTGCGGCCGCGCGCCGCCTGGCGCAGGATCGGCAGCAGGGCCTGTTCCGAGGTCGCGTCGAGGTCGGCGGTCGGCTCGTCCAGCAGCAGGATCGGGGCGGGTTTGAGCAGCGCCCGGGCCAGGCCCAGCCGCCGCCGCTCGCCGCCGGACAGGCCCGCGCCGCGCTCGTCCAGCCGTGTGTCGAGGCCGTTCCGGTCGTCCAGCACGGCGTCAAGGCCGACGGCGCGAGCGGCTCGCACCAGGTCTTCGCGGGCGGCGCCCGGATGAGCCAGGGCCAGATTGTCGGCCAGGGTTCCGGGCAGCACCACCGGCGACTGTCCGGCCCAGGCGACCGACGCGGCGATCGAGCCCAGGTGCGACAGGCGCTGGTCGCCGATCGACACCTCGCCGCCGCTCAGGGGCGCCAGGCCCAGCAGCAGGTTCAGCAGGGTGGTCTTGCCGCTGCCGCTGGGGCCCAGCAGGGCGACGACCTCGCCGGGCGCGACATCGAGGTCGAAGCCGTCGAACACCGAAGCCTCGCCGGCCGCGTAGGTCACGGTCACGGCCTGGAAGCGGAGGGCGGGCGGGGCGTCGAACGAGGTGGTTGGGGGAGCGGGCGGCGGAAGCGGCAGGGCGGCCAGGGTCAGGGCGGCGGCCTCGGCGGCCTGGCGGTCGTGATAGGCGGCGGCCAGTCGGCGCAGCGGGGCGTAGACCTCCGGGGCCAGGGCCAGGGCGAAGAAGGCGCGCTTCAGGTCCAGCTGCTCGGGAACCGGGAAGGGCAGCAGCCGTAGCAGGTTGAAGCCGCAATAGACCGCCACCAGGGCCACCGACAGGGCGGCGAAGAACTCCAGCGCGCCGGACGACAGGAAGGCGACCCTCAGCACACGGATCGTCCGCCGCGCCAGGTCGTCGGCGGCGACCGACAGGTCGCGGGTCACCGCGCCCTCGGCCTGGAAGGCCAGGACCAACGGCAGGGCGCGGACCCGGTCGAGGAACAGGCCGGACAGCCGCTCCAGGGCCAGGAACTGCCGCCGCGATTCTTCGGCCGCCGCGCCGCCGGCCAGGGCCATGACCAGGCCGAACGGGACCAGGGTCGCCAGCAGGATCCCCGCCGCCACGGGGCTAGCGACGGCGATGGCGGCGATGACCAGCAGCGGCGCGACGGCGGCGGCCATTCGCGCCGGCGCGAATCGCGAGACGTGGCCGTCCAGGGCCTCGACCCCCTCGACCACGGCCGAAAGGGCCTCGCCGCCGGTGACGCGACCGCCCAGCACCGAGGCGACGGCGTCCTGGCGCGCCCGGGCCTTGACCCCGGCGGCGGCCAGGGCTCCGGCCTCGGCGGCGCGCTTGGCCAGCCCGCCCCGCGCGGCGGCCGCCAGGGCGAGCAGGGCCAGCCAGGGCGCGGCGGCGGCCAGGCCCCGCGGCAGGGCGTCGATCGCCAGGGCCAGGCCGGCGGCGAAGGCGACCGCGGCGGGCGCGTCGGCCAGCAGCCACAGCGGCGCGGTCCGCACGGCGCGGCCGCCGGCCGGGCCCATCGCCTGCAGCCAGGGTCGCGCGACGGCGTCGAGCTGGGCGGTGAAACTGGCGGTCATCGGCCGTTGTTAGGGGCGGGGGACGGGCGCGTCCTTGATCAGGATCAAAGCGCCCTGGCCTTGATGCGTCTAGGGGTAGAAGGTCCTTGGCGCGATCGCCAACGACCACCGGAGCGCTGCATGGACCCCGCCGTCGTCGACCTCTCCCGTCTGCAGTTCGCCCTGACGGCGCTGTACCACTTCCTGTTCGTGCCCCTGACGCTGGGCCTGTCCTTCATGCTGGTGATCATGGAGAGCGTCTATGTGATGACGAAGCGGCCGATCTGGCGCACCACGACGCGGTTCTGGGGCACGCTGTTCGGCATCAACTTCGTGCTCGGCGTGGCCACCGGCCTGACGATGGAATTCCAGTTCGGCATGAACTGGTCCTACTACTCGCACTATGTCGGCGACATCTTCGGCGCGCCGCTGGCCATCGAGGGGCTGATGGCCTTCTTCCTCGAGGCCACCTTCGTGGGCCTGATGTTCTTCGGCTGGGATAAGCTGCGGCCGGTCACCCACCTGCTGGTCACCTTCCTGGTCGCCCTGGGCACCAACCTGTCGGCCCTGTGGATCCTGGTCGCCAACGGCTGGATGCAGAACCCGGTCGGCGCGGCCTTCAACCCCGACACCCTGCGCATGGAGGTGACCGACTTCCGGGCGGTGCTGTTCAACCCGGTGGCCCAGGCCAAGTTCGTGCACACGGTCAGCGCCGGCTACACCATCGCCGCGGTCTTCGTGCTGGGGGTCAGCGCCTTCTATCTGCTGAAGGGCCGCTATGTCAGCGTCGCCAAGCGCTCGCTGACCGTGGCCGCCGCCTTCGGCCTGGCCTCGTCCCTGTCGGTGGTCGTGCTGGGCGACGAGAGCGGCTACGCCCTGACCGACAACCAGAAAATGAAGCTCGCCGCCCTGGAGGCCATGTGGGAGACCGAACCCGCCCCGGCCGGCCTGACCGCCTTCGGCATCCCGGACCTGAAGGCCCGCAAGACCCACGACGAGATCAAGATCCCCTATGTCCTGGGCCTGATCGCCACCCGCAGCCTGGACCGGCCGGTCGCCGGCATCTTCGAGCTGGTGGCCCAGGCCGAGACCCGGATCGAGAGCGGGGTGGTGGCCTATGACGCCCTGGAGACCTTGAAGGCCGATCCGAAGAACCTGGCGGCGCGCGGCGTCTTCGAGATGCACCGCCGCGACCTCGGCTACGCCCTGCTGCTCAAACGCCACGTCGCCGACCCGCGAACCGCCGACAAGGCGCTGATCCAGAAGACCGCCTGGGACACGGTGCCGAACGTGCCGGTGATGTTCTGGTCGTTCCGGATCATGGCCGGTATCGGCTTCCTGATGATCGCGATGTTCGCCACCGCCTTCGTGCTGGTCACCCTGCGGCGGCACAATACGCGCTGGTTCCTGATGCTGGCCGTGGCGGCCATTCCGCTGCCGTGGATCTCGACCGAGCTGGGCTGGGTGCTGGCCGAGGTCGGGCGCCAGCCCTGGGCGGTGGAGGGCGTGCTGCCCACCTTCCTGGCCCCGTCGTCGCTGAGCGTGGGCCAGATCCTGACCAGCATCGTGGTGTTCACCCTGCTGTACGGCGCCCTGGCGGTGGTCGAGGTCGGGCTGATCCTGCGGACCATCAAGAAGGGCCCCTTCGCCGAGCAGGAGGCCTTCCCGTCCGGCGCGCCCGGACGTCCCGGGGCCGCCCCCGCCGGCGAAGCCGTCGCTTAAAGGAGATCGGATCATGGACCTTCCCCTCGACTATCCGACCCTGCGCATCATCTGGTGGGGCCTGCTGGGCGTGCTGCTGATCGGCTTCGCCGTGACCGACGGCTACGACATGGGCGTGGGCGCGCTGCTGCCCTTCGTCGCCCGCACCGACGAGGAACGCCGCATGGTGATCAACACCGTCGGCGCCACCTGGGAAGGCAACCAGGTGTGGTTCATCACCGGCGGGGCCTCGATCTTCGCGGCCTGGCCGCTGGTCTATGGCGTCAGCTTCTCGGGCTTCTACCTGGCCATCTTCGCGGTGCTGGTGGCCATGATCCTGCGGCCGGTCGGCTTCAAGTATCGGTCCAAGCGGCCGGATCCTCGCTGGCGGGCGTTCTGGGACTGGGCGCTGTTCACGGGAAGTTTCGTGCCCGTGCTGGTGTTCGGCGTGGCCGTGGGCAACGTGCTGCAGGGCGCGCCGTTCAAGCTGGATGGCGACCTGCGCGCCTCCTATCACGGCGCCTTCTTCGGCCTGTTCACCCCCTTCACCCTGGTCTGCGGCTTGCTGTCGGTGGCCATGCTGGTGCTGCATGGCGCGGCCTGGCTGGGGATCAAGGCCGAGCAGGGCGTGGTCGGGGACCGGGCCCGCCGGTTCGGCGCGGGCGCCGGGATCGCCAGCCTGGCCCTGTTCGTGGTCGGGGGCCTGCTGGCCACGCGCCTGGGCTTCCGCATCGAGGGGGCGTTCGACCCCGCCGGACCTTCCAATCCGCTGCGCGGGACCGCGGTCGCCAGTCCGGGCGCCTGGTTCGACAATTTCGGCCGCCATCCCTGGATGCTGGTCGCGCCGGTGATGGGCCTCGGCGGCGCGATCCTGGCCCTGCTGGGCCTGTGGCGGCGGTCGGCGGCGCTGGCGTTCGGCGGCTCGTCGGCCTCGGCGGCGGGGATCGTGGCCACGGTGGGCCTGTCGATGTTCCCGTTCATCTTGCCCAGCACCATCGATCCGCGCTCGAGCCTGACGGTGTGGAACGCCTCATCCAGCCACCTGACCCTGTTCATCATGCTGATCGTCGTGGCGGTGCTGATGCCGGTCGTGCTGCTCTACACCGCCTGGGTGTTCAAGGTGCTGTGGGGCCGGACCAGCACGGCGGCGCTCAAGACCGACCCGGCTCTGTACTGAGGAGTTTCAAGCCATGTGGTACTTCACCTGGGTGCTGGGCCTGGGCCTGGCCGTCGCCTTCGGCGTACTGAACGGCGTCTGGTACGAGTTCAACCTGACCGACGAGGGCGATGTCGGGGCGTCGGAGCCGTGATCCTCCCCCACGGGAGGAGGACCAGCGCGCGCGACAATTCGACGCCGTCGCGCAAGCGCTGCATTAACCGTTATTAAACGGCGCTCGGGCTCTTGTGACAGACGACGCGAAGCCGGTTTTCGGCCTTCGCCGCGAAGACCTTCGACCCTCGGGACCCGACCATGACCGACCACGCCGAACCCGCCCTGGAGCTGATCTCGTTCTGCATCGGCGAGCAGGAGTTCTGCATCGACGTCAAGACGGTCCGCGAGATCCGCGGCTGGACCCCGGCCACCCCGATCCCGCACGCCCCGGCCTTCCTGAAGGGCGTGATCAACCTGCGCGGCGCGATCATGCCGGTCATCGACCTGCGCAATCGCCTGGGTCTGGGCGTCACCGTCCCGGAGACCCGCCACGTCATCGTCGTGGTCGAATGCCAGGACCGCCTGGCCGGCATCCTGGTCGACGCGGTCAGCGAGACCTTCACCGTGTCGCGCGACCACCTGCAGCCGACCCCGGACCTGGGGACCGACGAACTGCGCTTCATCCAGGCGATCATCTCGCTGGACAGCCGCCTGATCACCTATCTGCGCATGGACGACGTCTTCCCGGCCCAGGTCAGCCAGGCGGCGTAAGGCGTCGCCCCATCGCGCAACGAAAAAGGGCGGGCCGTGAGGTCCGCCCTTTTTGATTCAGCGCCCCGGACTGGGGACAGGCGCATGCGCCTGTCCCCAACCGATGCAACCTACTTCCCCCGCACGATCTTCGCGGCCGCGGCGTGGAAGGCGGCTTCGGTCTCGGCGGCGGCGGCCACGGCGCTGTGGCGATCGGCGGCGACCGGCATGGCCGCGCGGCCGGTGGTCGGGGCGGCGTAGCTCTGGGCCACCTTGCGGGCGTCCTGGGCGCGCAGGGCGGCGTTGTTCGAGACGGTCTCGTGCCAGTGGGCCAGCTGCGCCGCCGTCAGGGCGCCGTCGGCCGGCATGTCGCCGTGATGGACCACCTCGCCGAAGCCGATGGCCACGAAGCCGTGGATGACGCCGTAGTCCTCTTCCGACAGCAGGAAGGTGATCTGCCGTTCCTCGACCTGGCCGGTATAGACGTCCTGCTCCGGATCGAACTCGCGCAGCACCAGCACGTCGCCCACCGCGAACTCGCGGTCGTTGCGGCGGATCTCGAAGCGCTTCTTGCCCGAGCGGACGGCGGCGAAATACTGGGGCCAGGTCTTCAGTTCGTGACGGGTCATGGGCGGGTTCTTCAGGGACGGGGCGGCGCTCTTAGCCGAGCCCGGACTCTATAGCAATCACGCAGGCCGCGCGTCGCGGGATCGAACCGGCGACCGGCGGGTTTGTGTGGACATGATCCGATCCTTCCTCATCGGGCTGGTCGCGGGCGCCCGCGCGGTCACCCCCTTCGCCGCCGTCAGCGAGGCCGCCCGCAAGGGCCAGCTGCCGCGCGACACCGGCGCGCCGTCCTGGCTGGGCGATCCGCTGGTGGCGACCGGCTCGACGATCCTGGCGGGCGGCGAGCTATGGGGCGACAAGCTGCGTTCGGCGCCGGACCGTATCGTGCTGGCCGGCATCCTCGCGCGCCTCGTCAGCGGCGGCCTGGCCGGCGCGGCCCTGGCTCCCCGTCGGCGGGCGCTGGAGGGCGCGGCCCTGGGCGCGGCGGCGGCCGTCGTGTCCGCCTACGTCACCTTCGGCTTGCGAAAGCGGGCCATGCGCCGGTTCGGCCAGACGCCGACCGGTCTCGTCGAAGACGCGATCACGGTCGGCGCGGCCCGCTGGGTGGTGTCCTCGGCCCGCGGCTGAGCCGTTTCAGCTCAGGCAGGTCCGGGCGATCTCGGCGCGCAGCTCGGGCAGGCCGTAGCCCTTCTCCGACGAGGTCGCCAGGACCTTGGGGAAGGCGGCCGGACGCTTGGCGATCGCCTTCAGCGTCTTGTCGACCGTGACGTCCAGCTCGGATTGCTTGATCTTGTCGGCCTTGGTCAGGACGATCTGGTAGGAGACCGCCGCGATGTCCAGGGCGTCCAGGGCCTCGGCGTCCACCGACTTGAGGCCATGGCGGGCGTCGATCAGCAGATAGACCCGCTTGAGGTTCACCCGGCCGCGCAGATAGGCCCGGCCCAGGTCCTGGAACTTGTCGGCGATGCTCTTGGACACCCGGGCGAAGCCGTAGCCCGGCAGGTCGACCAGGCGCAGCTTCTCGGCCAGCACGAAGAAGTTGACCTCCCGCGTGCGCCCCGGCGAGTTCGAGGCGCGCGCCAGGTGGTTCTGGCCGACCAGCCCGTTGATCAGGCTGGACTTGCCGACGTTGGAGCGACCGGCGAAGGCCACTTCCGGCAGGGTCGGGGCCGGCATGCCGTCCATCTTGACCGCGCCCATCATGAAGGTCGCCGGCTGGGCGAACAGCACGCGGGCGGCCTCGATCTCCTCTTCGCCGTAACCCAGCTCGTCCATACCCAGCTCGCTCATCAGGTGGCCCCGACGGACTTGCCGCTGAAGCGGGCGATCAGCTTGTCGATCGGGTTCTCGACCTTGTAGCGGTGCATGATGATGTACTGCTGGATGATGGTCAGCACGTTGCTCCAGCACCAGTAGATCACCAGGCCCACCGCGAAGTTCGACAGGGTGAAGGTGAAGACGATCGGGAAGAACTGGAAGATCTTCTGCTGGATGGGATCGCCAGCCGGCGGGTTCATCGCCGTGGTCAGCCACATGGTGAAGCCGTACAGCAGCGGCCAGACGCCAAGGTGGGCGACCGAAGCGCCCAGGATCGGCAGGGTGGCCGGATCCCAGTGGATCAGCCCGAACAGGTTGAACAGAGTGGTCGGCTCGGGCGCCGACAGGTCGACGATCCAGCCGAAGAACGGTGCGTGCCGCATCTCGATGGTCACCGTCAGCACCTTGTACAGCGAGTAGAAGATCGGGATCTGGATCAGCATGGGCACGCAGCCCATCATCGGATTGATCTTCTCCTTGGCGTACAGCTGCATCATCTCCTGCTGCTGCTTGGCCGGATCGTCCTTGTGCTTGGCCTTCAGCTTTTCGACGTCGGGGGCGATCTTCTTCATCTTCGCCATCGACTCGTAGCTCTTGTCGGCCAGCGGGAAGAGGATCAGCTTCAGGGTGACGGTCAGCAGCATGATGGCCACGCCGAAGTTACCGACCAGCTTGTAGAAGATCTCCAGGACGTTGAAGATCGGCCGGGTGATGACCTCGAACATCCCCCAGTCGACGGCCTTGTCGAAGCTGGGGATGGCGGCGGCCGGGCGGTTCCAGAACTGCCACCAGACCACGGGCTTGCCGCCGTACTCGTAGCGGGTCAGCAGCGGCACGGTCTTGGCGCCGGCGAACAGGCGGGTGGTGCTGGTGACGGTGGCGCCGGCCGCCAGCGAGCGCGGCGAACCGGTGAAGGCCGATTCATAGACGTCGACGCCGCTGACCGGCTTCACCTGGAAGCGGCCCTTGATCATCTCGGACTGCTGGGGAACTAGGGCCGCCAGCCAGTACTTGTCGGTCATGCCGATCCAGCCGCCCTTGGACTCCAGGTTGTCCTGCAGCGGCTTGTCCTTCTTCCACTTCGGGTACTTGGCTTTGTTCTGCAGGATGTATTTTCCGCTCTCGACGCCGTCGATGCCGCCCAGCACGCCGATGCCGCCCTCGTAGACGATCTGGGTCTTGCCCAGGCCGTGCGGGCCTTCGGTCGGAATGCCCTGGCGCTGGACCGAGGCGTAGGGCGCCAGGGCCACGGCCGCCCCGCCCTGGTTGCGGACGGTGTCGGCGACGGTGAACATGGCGTCGGCGTCGACCGAGATGGTGCGGGTGAACACCAGGCCTTGGCCGTTGTCATAGGTCAGGACGACCGGCGTGGCCGGACGCAGCACCTGGCCGGGCGCGGCGGTCCATACGGTCTGGGGCGTGGGCAGGCCGGTCATGCCGGCGATCCCGGCCCAGCCGAAGTCGGCGAACCAGGCGTGCTCGGCGCCCTCGGGGCGGAACAGCTCGACCGGCGGCGAGTTCTTGTCGGCCGTCTGGGTGTAGCGCTTGAGCCAGAGATCGTCGATCCGCGCCCCCTTCAGGGCGATCGAGCCCGACAGGGCCGGGGTGTCGACGGCGATGCGCGGGCTCTGGGCCTTGGCCTCGTCGCGCGACAGCTTCAGCGGCTGGGGCAGGCCGTCGGCGCCCAGGGTCATCCCTGGCTGGGCCGCGACCTGGGCCTCGGCGACCTTCTTGGCGCGAAGCTCGGCCTCGGCCTTCCTCTGCTGCGGACCCAGCACCAGGAACTGGTAGCCGATCAGGATCGCGAACGCGCAGACGATGAACATCAGCGTGTTTTTGTTGGAGTCGTTCTGCATGGGTTGGACTTAACCAGAAACGGAGGAATCGGACGCGGCGGGGGCGTGCGGAGCGGGCGTCGCGCCCGGGCCCGCGCGATCGAGGTCGGCGGCGAGGCTTATCAGCGCGGTTTTAACATCGTCAAGCAAACGCCCCCAGTCCCGCTGGCCAGTTCCGCCGCGGGCGATGAACACATAGTCGCAAGACGGGCGGCCATGAAGGGGGAGAAGCAGCCTGGCGGCCTCGCGCAGGCGTCTTTTGGCGCGATTTCGCTGGACTGAGCCGCCGATCTTCTTGGTGGCGGTGAATCCGACCCGGATCAGCGGGTCGTCGTCGTGGCGCGGGCGCATCTGCATGAACACCGCCCCGCGCGCTAGGTTGGGCGCCTTGGCGGCTTTCAGGAAGTCGGGGCGCTTCTTCAGGCGCTCGATCTTCACGGCCTTGGCCGGCGGCGCAACCGAGGCGTCGGTCATGAAAAAAGCCGCCCTTTCCGGCGCAGGCGCTGGGCCTGGTTCGAGGAAAGGGCGGCTTTCATCATGGTCTGGATCCCGTCGAAATGGAGACGGGAGAAAGGCTGTTAGGCCGTCAGGCGCTTGCGGCCCTTGGCGCGGCGACGCGCGACGATCTTTTGGCCGTTCTTGGTGGCCATACGCGCGCGGTAGCCGTGACGGCGGGCTCGCACGAGCTTCGACGGCTGGAATGTCCGCTTCACGAGGTGGCTCCGATAATAATGGGACGCGGAAGCCGGAGGGCCGCCGCGAGTGAGGGGCGGTGGATAAGGGAAGGGGCGGGCGCTGTCAACCGGAGTCCGACACGAAGCCGAGTCGGATCAGGGGCTTGGCGGGCCGGGTTTCTGCGAGAGCGGTGCGCAGGTGAAGTCATCCACGATCGGCCAATCCTTGGCCGTATCGAAAGCAGGGCCTGGCATGCCTCCCAACTTACCCAAATGATAGCGCACGTCGCAAAGCTGGCCAGGGCTCGGCAGGGGCTCTTCGGTGGAGAGGCTCAGAGAGAATAGCGACATCGTATCGCCGGCCCGCGGTTCCACGGTCCAGCGATGCCAGAAAACGAATATCCCCGAGCCGACTCTGGAGCGCTCGACGGATTTGATCAGCACGCCTTTCAAGTACAGGGGCGGTTCGTCGGCGTGTGCCATGCTCGCCGTCAGCGCGAGAGCTGCCGCCAGCGTCACTTCGCGGATCATCGCAAGCTCCTTCAAACCTCGTTCGGTTGCACCACCGCCTTGCCGACCACCTGCCGGTTGGCCAGGAGGTCGAACGCCTCGCGCCAATGCTCAAGCTTGAACGTGGCGTGCACATGCGGCGAAATCACGCCCTCGTCGGCCATCCGCCACACCGCCTCGGTGTTCTCGCGTCCCTTCTCCGGAAATCGCCGACCGTATTCCCCGGCCCGCACGCCCATCACCGAGAAGCCCTTGATCAGCGGCAGGTTGACCGAGACGGTCGGGATGCGGCCCGAGGTGAAGCCGATCACCAGCAGCCGGCCGTCGAAGGCGATGCAGCGCACGCTCTCGTCGAACACGTCGCCGCCCACCGGGTCGTAGATCACGTCGGCCCCGCGCCCGCCGGTGATCGCCTTGACCTCGTCCTTGAAGCCGCCGGTCACGTTGACGATGGCGTCCGGGGCGTAGAGGCGCTGGATCTGCGCCAGCTTCTCGTCCGAGGCCGAGGCGGCGATCACCTTCGCGCCCAGGGCCTTGGCCAGGTCGACGGCCGCGAGCCCCACCCCGCCGGCCGCGCCATGCACCAGCACCCATTCGCTGGGCTCCAGCCGCGCCCGGCGCACCAGGGCGACATAGGCGGTGAGGTAGGCCGCGCCATAGGCGGCGGCTTCCGCGAACGACAGCCGAGCGGGCTTGGGTTTGAGGGCCTCGGCGGCCAGCACGGCATATTGCGCGAACCCGCCCAGCCGCGCCCCGCCGACCACGGCCTCGCCGAGGCTCCAGCCCGTGACGCCCTCGCCCAGCGCCGCGACCTCGCCGGCCAGGTCCAGGCCGGGCGTGAAGGGCGGGGGCGGCTTGAACTGGTATTCGCCCCGGGTCATCAGCAGGTCGGGGAAGTTGACGCTGGCGGCCCGCACGCGGACCAGCACCTGGCCGGGACCCGGCTGCGGCGTGGCGACTTCACGGACGGCGCAGCCGGCGAAGTCGGGGGCCAGGGTCTCGACGACAAGGGCGCGCATGGTGGCTGTCATGGATTCCCTCAATCTCCGCTCATCCCGGCGAACGCCGGGACCCAGATCCCTTAGCTGTGTGGCGGATTGGAAGAGCTGGAGCCCTTGGCGTCAGCCGCCAAGCCAGTCCATCTGGGTCTCGGCATTCGCCGGGATGAGCGGATTTAAAAGCTTAGAGCTTCGAACTCTCCAACGCCGCCCGCACCAGCCGCGCGATCTCCCGGCAGGCCGCATCCGCCGCCGGGACCACCCCGGTGAACGCCGTGAACCCATGGGCCAGGCTGTCGTAGCAGCGGTAGGTGGTCGGCACGCCCGCCGCGATCAGGCGCTTGGCGTAGGCCTCGCCCTGGTCGACCAGCGGGTCGAAGCCGGCGGTGACCACCACGGCCGGCGCCAGGCCCGACAGGTCGGCGGTCCGGTCGGGCGACAGGCGCGGATCGGCCGGGTCGGCGTCGGCGCCGATATAGTGGCCCATGAACCAGTCCATGACCGGCCCGCTCAGTGGATAGGCGTCGGCATAGGTCGTCATCGACGGCGTCTCGCTGGCCACGTCGACGGCGGGATAGATCAGCAGCTGCAGGGCCGGCTGGGCCTCGCCCGCGCGCTGCATCTCCTGGGCGATGACGGCGGCGAAGTTGCCGCCCATCGAGTCGCCGCCGATCGCCGCCGTCCCGGGCAGGGCCCCGAAGCGGGCGGCGTTGTCGCGGCCCCAGCGGAAGGCGGCCAGCACGTCGTCCAACCCGGCCGGGAAGCGGTGGTCGGGGGCCAGGCGATAGTCGACCGACAGCACCGCCGTGCGGGCGATGCGGGCCAGGATCCCGCAGAAGGCGTGGCAGGTCTCCAGGTCGCCGATCACCCCGCCGCCGAAGTGGGCGAAGACGATCAGCGGAGCGCCGCCGTCCTGGTCGGCCGGACGGTAGGCGCGCAGCCGGATCGGGCCGTCTTGGCCGTCGATCGACAGGCTCTCGTTGCGCACGCCGGGCTCGGCCGGACCGCTCATGGCGGCCAGGCCCTTGGCGCTGGCGGCGCGGGCCTCGTCCGGCGACAGGGTGGTCATCGACGGCATCTTGGCCGCCGCCGCGGCCAGGAACTGGAAGCGCGGATCCAGGGTCCGTCCGCCGCGATAGACCGTCCCGCCGCCCGACATCGCCCGCAGCACCGGGCTGGGCAGCGACATCAGCGCCTTGAGGATGAACTTCTGGACGGCGGGGTCGGCCATTCGGGCTCTTTCTTCGACTTCTTGGGCCGCCCTCGTCCTTCGACAAGCTCAGGATGAGGGCTATTGCGTTTCAGTAGAGATCCTCATCCTGAGCTTGTCGAAGGACGAGGATCTCGGCTCCGTCTTCACGGACGCGGCAGGGCGGGCAGGCCGCCCAGGATCATCCGGACGGCGAAGTCGGCGGCGCCGTCCACGTCGACCGGCCGGCGTTCCAGCATCTTGTCGCCGACCTCGCGGGCCACGGCGATGCAGGCGGCGGCGAAGTAGTCCAGGTCGACGGCCGGGGCGTTGTCGTGCTCCAGCACCTTGGCGAAGGCCGCATGGACCTCGTCGAACACGGCCTGGATCTCGGGCGTGGCGCGGGCGTGGGGAAAGACCTCGCCGGCCGGCCGGTTGATCCGCCAGCTCTCGTGCTCGGCGGCCAGGAACTCGAAATAGGCGCGGATCGCGCCGCGCAGGAAGCTCTCGAAGTCGACCGCCTTCTCGAACTCGGTCCGCAGGATGGGCCGGAAGCGCCGCGCGCCGTCGTCGGCCAGGGCGTCGAACACTTCCTCCTTGGACTTGTAGTAGTTGTAGAAGGTGCCGGAGGCCAAGCCGGTGCGGCGGATGATGTCGCGGACCGTGGCGGCCTCGTAGCCCAGCTCGCCGAACACCGCCCGCGCCGCATCGAGGATCGCCTGGCGGTTGGCCACCTTGGTGCGCTCGCGCTTGCCGGGGCGGTTGTCCTCCGGCGACGGACGGACCGGGAAATAGGCGATGTTCGACATCGGACGCGACTCGTGGCGAGGCGCAGATGACGCCCCGTCATGATTTCAGCCTCATTCCGCGGTGGGAGCAAGCTCCAGCTCGCGGCGAGACCGTGCGTCCTTCGAGGCTCGCCTTCGGCGCGCACCTCAGGATGAGGGATTCAGCGACAGAGTTCCTCATCCTGAGGCGCCCGCGCAGCGGGCCTCGAAGGACGCAAGGCGCCATCTCATTCCGCCGCCAGTGGCAAGGCGTCCGGCGCGCGGGCCGGCACGGGCAGGGCGCCGCCCGTCGCTCGCGCCCGCTTCTCGCCGGCCGCGATCTCCGTCTTCAGGTCGGCGCAATAGACCCCGAAGTCGACCTGGATGGTGTGGCGGGCCGAGGCGTAATAGTGGCCGGTGTGGCGCTCCTCGTCCTTGGCGGTGATGCGCCGCATCTCGGCGATCGTCGGCAAGGCGTAGCGGCCGGTCAGGTAGGCGGCGACCAGCTTGGACTGCTGCTCGGCGAAATTGACCAGGGTCGGCAGGGCCTGGGCCAGGCCCATGTAGAAGAGGTCGGGCACGCCGGGCTTCATCATCCGCTTGAACAGCGGCAGGCGGTGGTCGGCGTCGGGAACCAGGGCCGGGTCGTCCAGGAACGGGAAGCTGATCCTATAGCCGGTGGCGAAGACGATCACGTCGACGGCTTCGACGCTGTCGTCGGCGAAGCGGACCTGGCGCCCCTCCAGCGCCTTGATCGCCGGCTTGAAGGTGATGTCGCCGCAGCCGGCCCGGGTCAGGAACTCGCCGCTGACCGAGGGATGGGCCTCCAGCGGCTGGTGATCGGGCCTGGGCAGGCCATAGTCCTCCATCCGGCCCAGGTGCTTGCGGACCAGCGCGCGGACGATCTTCAGGCCCAGCCCGCGCGGCATCCACGGCGGCATGGCGGACTTGTCCAGCGGCTTGCCGTTCAGATATTTGGGGAAGACCCAGACCCCGCGCCGGGCCGAGACGATCAGCTTGCCGGCGATCGGGCGCTGAGCCAGCTCGCTGGCGATGTCCATGGCCGAATTGCCCATGCCCACCACCACGACCGTCTTGCCGCGCATGTCGACGGGGTCGAACGGGTCGCTATAGGCGTGGGCGTGGAAGGCGACGCCGTCGAAGGTTCCGGGATAGTCCGGAACGCGCGGGTCCCAGTGGTGGCCGTTGGCGACGATCAGCACGTCGTAGAGCCGGGTCTCGCCGGTCGACAGGCTCACCGACCACAGGCCGTCCGCGTTGCGCTCGGCGCGCAGCACCTTGGTGTTGAAGGTGATGGTCTCGCGCAGGCCGAAATGGGCGACATAGGCCTTGAAGTAGGCCAGGACCTGGCTGTGGTGCGGGAAGTCGGGCCAGTCGGCCGGGACCGGGAAGTCCTCGAAGGCCAGTCGCCACTTGGAGGTGTCGATGTGCAGGCTTTCGTAGCAGGCCGACAGCCCGTTGGGGTTCTTGTAGTACCAGTTGCCGCCGATGTCGTCGGAGGCCTCGAAGCAGTCATAGGGGACGCCGGCGTCCTTCAGCCGCCTGGCGGTGGTGAAGCCGCTGCAGCCCGCGCCGATGATGCAGGCCTTGGGAAGCCGTGCGGATGGCGTAGCGGAGGTCATCGCCTCCTCCCTGACTTATCGTTGTTCAGGTGAACGTATCAGCGTTATGCCAGCCGTCAAACCGCCTTGGGTCGGCGCGTTCAGTTGCCGAGCGGTCGCGGGGAATAGGTGGCCGTGCAGCGCGACTTGCACTGCATCCACTGGGTGGGGCAGCTGTCGTCGTCGCCATTGGCCCGGCAGAAGAAGTAGGTGCGGTTGCAGGACGAGCGGCACTGGTCGGGGTCGCGCGCCTGGGCGGCGCCGGTCAGCGGGATCAGCGGCGGCGGCAGGGCCGGGGTGTCGTCCTGGACCGGGGCGCGAGTCGCGGTCGAGGGGACGACCCGCGTCGGCTTGGCCGTTTGGGCCGTGGCGGAGCCGGCCAGGGTGGCGAGGATCAGCAGGCAGGCGAGGGCGCGGCGCATGAGCAGAAGTCTAGCCGCGCCCCGTTGAGGTTCGGTTAACCACGTTTTTCGGTCGAGGAGCAGGCCACGCGCGTGGCCTCGTAATGGGCGAACGGTTGGTCCTTGTCGCCCTCGCGGGCGGTGATCCGCCACGCCAGCCGGTCGCCCGCCCCGGTCCAGCGGTTCAGGAAGCTGGAGGGCGGGTAGGGATAGGCGATCTCGAAACCGTCCTCGCGCACCGAGCCCGCGCCCGTGGCGGTGTAGTCGCCGCCGAAGCTGTCGGCCCAATAGCTCGTCAGGGTCGCGGGAACGCCGCCTTTGGCCGCGTGGGTCCCGATCACCAGGTGAGCGGCGTAGCGGTCGGCCGGGTCGGCCTTGGCCTGGCTTTCCGTCTCGATGAGGAACATCGCGCCCAGGGCGATCGGCTTGGCGGAAAGGGTCAGGGTCACGGGCTTGCCCATCACCTCGCCCGAGCCCCGCCAGCAGCCGGTCAGGGCCGTGACCTGGGCGGGCAACTGGGCCGTCGGCGTGTCCTGCGCCAGGGCCGATCCGGCCGCCAGCGACAGCAGCGCCGCGAGCGCGCTCGAAACTTTCATCATCTGATTTTCCCCGCCTCGCTCCAGCGGGCTAAGCGCCCTGATTCGGCGCTCGAGCTCCAGACCCGTTGGGGACAGGCGCCTGCGCCTGTCCCCAGTCACGGCTGCGACGTCGCCAGGAACGCGTCCAGCCCCTCGGCCAGGTGGTCGAACATCGCCCGCATCCGCAACGTCGCGCGCAGGTCCTCGTGCATGACCAGCCAGACGGGCAGGTCGAAGCCGATCTGGCCGGGGCAGACCGGGATCAGGTCGGGGTCGCGGCGCGCCACCCCGTGCTGAATGAAGCCGATCCCGAAGCCCGCTCGCACGGCGGCCAGCTGGGCCAGGTCGCTGTCGGCCCGGAAGGCGAAGCCGTGGGGCGGCAGCGGCACGCGCTGGACCAGGCCGCGCAGGAACGGCGTGCCCTTGTCGAAGCCGATCACCGCATGGTCGGGCAGGGCGTCGAGGGTGGCGGGGGCCCCCTCGGCCTCGACATAGCGGCGATGGGCGTAGAGCCCCAGGTGGGTGTCGGCCAGCCGCCGGGCGACCAGGGCCTCCTGGGTCGGGCGGACCATGCGCACGGCGATGTCGGCCGCGCCGCGCAGCAGGTCCTGCTGCTGGTTGTCCAGCGACAACTCGACGGCCACGCCGGGATGTTTGGGACGGAAGTCGGCCAGGATCGGCGGCAGCACCTCGGCGCCGATGATCTCGCTGGCGGTCAGACGGACCACGCCGCGGGCGGTGTCGCCGGCGCCGGACGCGGCGCGGACCAGGGCGCTGGCCGCCCCGGCCATGGCCTGGGCGTGCGGCTGCAGGTCCAGGGCGGCGTCGGTGGGCTTCAGGCCCTGGGGCGAGCGGGTGAACAGGGCCACGCCCAGGGCCTGCTCCAGCGCGGCGACCTGGCGGCCCAGCGTCGGCTGGGTCAGGCCCAGGGCGCGGGCGGCGGCCGACAGGCTGCCCTCGGTCATCACCGCCAGGAAGGCGCGGTACAGGCTCCAGTCCGGTTCGCTCATGCATTCATGCATGGCAAATCAAGAAGGTTCGTCAATTCTCGTTTGGGCTGTCGTGGCCGATCTTGTCCTCACAACCGATGGAGAGAGCGACATGACCACGACCCAGCAACGCACCGCCCTGGTGATCGGCGCGACCGGCGGCATCGGCGGCGAGGCCGCTTCGGCCCTGCTCCGCCATGGCTGGACGGTCCGCGCCCTGACCCGTCGCGCCCAGCCGGCCCCCAAAACCGCAAAGGGGGCGGGAATCGACTGGATCAAGGGCGACGCCATGGTCGCCGCCGACGTCGCCGGCGCCGCCCGGGGCGTCCAGTTGATCGTCCACGCCGCCAACCCGCCCGGCTACCGCAACTGGGGCAAGCTGGTCTTGCCAATGCTGGACAGCACCATCGCCGCCGCCAAGGCCGAGGGCGCGCGGATCCTGCTGCCGGGCACGGTCTACAATTTCGGCGTCGAGACCTTCCCGCGGATCGACGAGACCGCGCCGCAGGCCCCGGCCACGCGCAAGGGCAGGATCCGGGTCGAGATGGAGCGGCGGCTGAAGGCGGCTTCGGCCGAGGGGGCGCCGGTGCTGATCGTCCGGGCCGGTGACTTCTTCGGCCCGCACGCCGGCAACACCTGGTTCGGCCAGGCGGTGATCAAGCCGGGCGCGGCGTTGAAGTCGGTGACCGAGCCCTCCACCCGGGGCGTCGCCCACGCCTGGGCCTATCTGCCGGACCTGGCCGAGACCATGGCCCGGCTGCTGGACCAGGCCGATCGCCTCTCGGCCTTCGAGGTCTTCCACTTCGGCGGCCACCACCTGGCCTGGGGCGAGATGGCGGCTTCGGTGCGGCGAGTGACGGACCAGCCCCGGCTGCCGGTCATGGGCTTTCCCTGGTGGCTGGTCATGGCCCTGTCGCCCGTCGTGCCGCTGTTCCGCGAGATGGCGGAGATGCGCTACCTGTGGCGCGAGCCGCTGGTGCTGGACGACCGCAAGCTCCGGACGTTCCTGGGGGAGGTTCCACACACGCCACTGGATGCAGCGGTGGCGGCAAGCCTGCGGGGGCTGGGGTGTCTAGACCGCCCTCGCCATGAGGAAGCTACCGCATTCACACCTCTCGAAGGGTAGTGTCGCTCTTGCCGCGCGGTATCCTTCTCCCCTTGCGGGAGAAGGTGTCGGCGAAGCCGACGGATGAGGGGTCGACGCGCGATTGCCGCCTATTCTTCAAGGGTTCGGTGGACAGGTCGGTGTGACCCCTCATCCGACCTCCTTCGGAGGCCACCTTCTCCCGCAAGGGGAGAAGGAAGGGTCTGCTCGGCGACGCAAGTTGCTCGTCAACAAGTTGATTTTGAACTTGTGTAAATGCGGTAGCCTCTTCGGTGGGCCCTATTTCAGCTTCTCGATCAGCGCCATGGCCGCGGCCGGGTTGCGCACCTTCGCCCCGGCGATGAAATAGGCGAAGACGTCGCCGCGCTTGGCCCAGTCCCGCGTCTGCTTGGCGATGCCGTCCAGTTCGTCCGAGGTCATGCCGGTGGGCTCGTCGGGCTTGCTGGACATCAGCCGCGCATAGGTGAAGTCGGCGGTCGGCGCGTCGATGCAGGGCCAGGTCGGCTCCTCGTCGTCGACCGCGTAGACGATGGCCGCGCCGTACTGGGCCGCCAGGTCGTAGAACTGCTGGGTGGCGAAGGTCGGGCTGCGAACCTCCAGGGCGTGGCGGGCCGGCCGGCCGCCGATCTCCCTGGGCAGCAGCTTCAGGAAGCCCTCGAAATCGACCGGGTCGAACTTCTTGGTGGCCATGAACTGCCAGTTGATGGGGCCGAGCTTCGGACCCAGCTCCTCCAGCCCCTGGGCCAGGAACTTGTCCATCGAGTCGTTGTTCTCCGACAGCACCTTGCGATTGGTGCAGTAGCGGCTGGCCTTGACCGAGAACACGAAGTCGTCGGGCGTCTCGTCGCGCCACTTCTGCCAGCTGTTGGGCTTGAAGGTGGAATAGTAGGTGCCGTTGATCTCGATGCTGGTGACGTGCCGGCTGGCGTACTTCAGCTCGTCCTTCTGCTTGAGATCGTCGGGATAGAAGGGGCCGCCCCGCCAGGGCTCGTACGTCCAGCCGCCGATGCCGGCGCGAATGGTCCCGGGCATGCACGTGTTCCCTTCCTGTTCTTGCGGCAAGGTATGGGGAGGTTCGGTCGTCCGCAAGCCCCCTCCGGCCCTCCGGGCCACCTCCCCCAGAGGGGAGGATCTGGTTCGCGCGAGATGCTCCCCCTCTGGGGGAGCTGTCACGAAGCGACTGAGGGGGTTTTCCGCCCCCTCAGCACTCCACCCGGTTCACCGACAGCCCCACCGCCAGCCCACCGAGCGAAGTTTCCTTGTAGATCTCGCTCATGTCCTCGCCGGTGCGCTTCATGGTGGCGATCACCTTGTCCAGCGACACCGAGTGCTGACCATCGCCCAGCAGGGCCAGACGGGCGGCGTCGATGGCCTTGATGGCCCCCATGGCGTTGCGCTCGATGCAGGGGATCTGGACCAGGCCGCCGATCGGGTCGCAGGTCAGGCCCAGATTGTGCTCCATGCCGATCTCGGCGGCGTTCTCGATCTGGTCGTTGGTGCCGCCCAGCGCCGCGCACAGCCCGGCCGCAGCCATCGAGCAGGCCACGCCCACCTCGCCCTGGCAGCCGACCTCGGCCCCGCTGATCGAGGCGTTGCGCTTGTAGAGCGCGCCGATCGCCGCCGCCGTCAGCAGGAACACCCGCACCCCCTGCGGCGTGCCCTGGTGGAAGCGGTGGTAGAAGCGCAGCACCGCCGGGATCAGGCCGGCCGCGCCGTTGGTCGGGGCGGTGACCACCCGGCCGCCGGCGGCGTTCTCCTCGTTGACCGCCATGGCCCACAGGTTGACGAAGTCCATGGCCGCCAGCGGGTCGCTGATCTGGCGCTCCATCCGGCCCTGGATGGTCTGGTGGATCTGGCGGGCCCGACGCTTGACGGCCAGGCCGCCGGGCAGGGTCCCGGTCTCGCGCATGCCGCGGTCGATGCAGGCCTCCATGGCCTGGAAGATGCGGTCGAGGCCCGCGTCGAGCTCGGCCGGCTCCATCCGCGCCAGCTCGTTGGCGCCCATCACCCCGGCGATCGACAGGCCGGCGTCGGCGGCGCGCTGCAGCAGGTCGGCGCCGCTCTCGAACGGGTGGGGGACCCGCGGACCCTCGTCCGGCGGGGTGTTGCGGCCCATCTCGCTCTCGTCGCGCACGAAGCCGCCGCCGATCGAGAAATAGGTGCGCTCGGCCAACACGGCGCCGGCGGCGTCGTAGGCCGTGAAGGTCAGGCCGTTGGGATGCTGGGGCAGGCGTTCATGGCCGGCCCAGACGATGTCGCGCGCCTCGTCGAAGGCGATATCGACCAAGCCGCCCAGCTTCAGCGACTGGGTCGCCTTGGCCTCCAGCAGGGCCGCCTCGCCGGCGTCGGGGTCGAGCTCCGCCGGCAGAAAGCCCATCAGGCCCAGGATCACCGCGCGGTCGGTGGCGTGGCCGCGGCCGGTCAGGGCCAGGGAGGCGTAGAGCCGCGTCTCGACCCGGGCGACGTCGGCCAGCCTGCCGGCGTCGCGCAGCCGGCCGACGAACAGCCCCGCGGCCGTCATCGGCCCCATGGTGTGGCTGCTCGACGGGCCGACGCCCAGCTTGAACAGGTCGAAGACGGAGGCTGTCATGCTTGTGATCCGCCCTCGTCCTTCGACAAGCTCAGGATGAGGGCTGCTTCTAACGCTGGAAGGCTACGGAAACTTGCAGTCGAAACCCTCATCCTGAGCCTATCGAAGGACGAGGGTTTTCGCGCCGCGAGCTACTTCCGGTCGGCTTTGGTCTGGTCCCGCAGCGCCTTGAACTCCGAGCCCGCCTGCCATTGCGGCCAGGTCTTCGAATTGGCGAGGTCGGCGCCGATCTCGTAGAACAGGCCGATGTCCTGGGCCTGGCCCGTCAGGTCCCAGTCGGCGCGCCACTCGTCGGCCGGCTGGTGGTAGCGATTGGCGGTGTAGTCCTCCTCGGTCTTCTGGCCGGCTTCCTTGCCGCCCTGGACCAGGTCCTCGCCCGAGCCGACCGAGATGGCCGGCACGCCGCGCTTGGCGAACGGGAAGTGGTCCGAGCGGTAGAAGTGGCCGGCCTGGGGCGACGGGTCGGGCGTGAAGTAGCGGCCGTGGGCCTTGGCCTTGGCGACCAGCAGGTCCTGCAGGTCGACCTTGCCGTCGCCCGAGGTCGTGATGTCCTTGGCCGGACCGGCGGCCGACAGGGCGTCGATGTTCAGGTCGCCGACGGTCTTGGACAGCGGGAACAGCGGGTTGGCCGCATAGTATTCCGAGCCCAGCAGGCCGCGTTCTTCGGCGGTGACGGCCAGGAACAGGATCGAGCGCTGCGGGGCCGGCTGGCTCTTGAACGCGCGGGCCAGCTCCAGGATGGCGGCGATGCCGTCGGCGTTGTCGATCGCGCCGTTGTAGATCCGGTCGCCCTTGGCGTCCGGCTGGCCGACGCCCAGGTGGTCCCAGTGGGCGCTGTAGATCACCGTCTCGTCGGGGCGGGCCGTTCCCTTGATCCGGCCGGCGATGTTCTTGGAGACGATCACCGCGTGGTCGACGGCGTAGCTGGCGGAGAAGGTCGCGCCCTTCAGCTCCACCGGCCTGAAGTCGCGGCTCCGGGCCTGGGTCTTCAGCGTGTCGAAGTCCAGGCCGGCGGCCTTGAACAGGTCGACGGCCACGTCGCGCTGGATCCAGGATTCCAGGGCCGGGTGGCTCTTGGCCGGCTCTTTGCGGACGATGTCGAACATGGTGTTGGTGTTGGAGTTCTTGACCGTGGCCCAGCCGTACGAGGCCGGGGCGGTCTCGTGGACGATCAGCACGCCGGCCGCGCCCTGGCGGGCGGCTTCCTCGAACTTGTAGGTCCAGCGGCCGTAATAGGTCATGGCCTTGCCGCCGAAGTCGCCGGACCCCGTCTCGAAGTCGGGATCGTTGATCAGCACGACCAGGATCTTGCCCTTCAGGTCCAGGCCCTTGAAGTCGTCCCAATTGCGCTCGGGCGCCTTGACGCCGTAGCCGACGAAGACGATCGGGGCGTCCTTGATGGCGACTTGGTCGACATTGGTCATGGCCGCGCGGATGGCGATCTGCTCGCCCTGCGCCAGGGGGACGGCCTTGCCGCCGATCGTGAACTGGGCGGTGACCGGGCCCTTGATGTCGAACTTGGCCAAGGGCACGTCCTGGGTCCAGGCGCGGCTTCCGTCCGCCTTCGGGTCGCCCGCCGGCTCCAGGCCGATCGCCTTCATCTGGCCGACGATATAGTCCACCGACTTGGTCTCGCCGGCGGTGGCCGGGCCGCGGCCTTCGAAATCGTCGGACGACAGCACCTTGATGTGGGCCGACAGCCTGGCGGGGTCGATCTTGGGCGCATCCGCGGCGTGCGCGAGCATGGGAGCGGCGATCAGGGCGGTCGCGAGCAGCAGGCGTTTCATCGAGTCTCTCTTTTGGAGCAGATCTTGGCGCGGACCCTAGCCGCCGGCGCCGCGCCCGTCATCCTCCGACTTCAGCGTGAAGGCCGGATGGACCGACCCGCGTTCCGCCGCGTTTGGACCCCGTGAAGATCGCCACGTTCAACATCAACAACGTCGTCAAACGACTGGACAACCTGGTCTCGTGGCTGGCCGAGGCCGAGCCCGACGTGGTTTGCCTGCAGGAGCTGAAGGCCGAGCAGGGCTGGTTTCCCGCCGAGCCGCTGGCGCAGATGGATTATCATGCGGTGTGGCGAGGCCAGCGCACCTGGAACGGCGTGGCGATCCTGGCGCGCGGCGCCGAGCCGGTGGTCACCCGCACAGCCCTGCCTGGGGATCGCGGCGACAGCCAGGCTCGCTACATCGAGGCGGCGGTGGACGGGGTGCTTGTCGCCTCGCTCTACCTGCCCAACGGCAATCCCCGGCCAGGACCCAAGTTCGACTACAAGCTGACTTGGTTCGCGCGGCTGATCGCCCATGCCGCCGACCTTCGCGCGTCGGGCGCGCCGGTCGTGCTGGCCGGCGACTACAACGTCGCGCCGACCGAGGCCGACATCTACCAGCCGCACCGCTGGCAGGACGACGCCCTGCTGCAGCCCGAGGTCCGCGCCGCCTACCGCGCCCTGCTCGACCAAGGCTGGGCCGACGCCTTGCGGACCGTTCATCCGGACGGACCGCTATGGACGTTCTGGGCCTATCTGCGCAACCGCTGGCCCAACGACAAGGGGTTGCGTCTGGACCATCTGCTGCTGACGCCCGACCTGGCCGAGCGGCTGGTCGACGCCGGCGTCGACCGCTGGGCGCGTGGCGAGGAGAACGCCAGCGACCACGCGCCGGTGTGGGTGGAGCTGGATCTCTAGGCCGGATCGATCCGGGGCGAAAACCTCGTCCTTCGACAAGCTCAGGATGAGGTTTTTCGGGCGCTCGGGCTTATCAATGGTCCCATCCTGTCAATGGTCCTCATCCTGAGCTTGTCGAAGGACGAGGACCACGCGCTGAGTTCGGGTCGGTTCTTTTAAAGCTCGCCGTTCAACACCCGAGCGAACAGTCCCGGATCCACATTGCCGCCCGAGCAGACGATGGCCGCGCTCGCGCCGTTCAGGTCGATCTTGCCGGCCAAGGCCGCCGCCAGGGCCACGCAGCCGCCGGGCTCGACCACCAGCTTCAGCACCGAGAAGGCGTAGCGCATGGCCTCGGTGACCTCGGCGTCGGTGACCGCGACGATCCCCGTCAGGGTCTTGCTGTTGATCGGCCAGGTCAGGTCGCCGGGGATCGGGGTCAGCAGGGCGTCGCAGATCGAGCGGGCGTCCGGGTCGACGGTCTCCCGCTTGCCGGAGGCCAGGGAGCGGCGGGTCTCGTCGAAGCCGACCGGCTCGGCGCCCCAGACCTCGGCGGCCGGCGACAGCGCCTTGACCGCCGTCGAGACGCCGGCGATCAGCCCGCCGCCCCCGACCGGGCTCAGCACCTTGTCCAGTTCGACGCCCAGCGCCCGGGCCTGTTCGACGATCTCCAGCCCGACCGTGCCCTGGCCCGCGATGATGTGCGGGTCGTCATAGGACGGCACGACCACGCAGCCGCGCTCGGCGGCGATCTGGTCGGCGATGGCGACGCGGTCCTCGGTGAAGCGGTCGTAGAAGCGGATTTCGGCCCCGAAGCCGCGCGTACCCTCGACCTTCACCGCCGGCGAGTCGGACGGCATGACGATCAGGGCCAGGCAATCCAGCAGCTGGGCCGCCAGGGCCACGCCCTGGGCGTGGTTGCCCGACGAGAAGGCCACCACCCCGCGCCGGCGCTCGTCGTCGGTCAGCTGGGACAGGCGGTTATAGGCGCCGCGGAACTTGAAGGCCCCGGCCCGCTGCAGGGTTTCCGGCTTGATCAGCACCCGGCCGCCGAGCCGCTGATTCAGCGCCGGGCTCTCGATCAGCGGGGTACGGACGGCCTGGCCTTCCAGGCGGGCGGCGGCGGCTTGGATGTCGGAAAGGGCGATAGTCATGGACTCCAGGTCTATCGTCCCGCAAGCGGCGCCGAAACCCTTTGCCAGCGGCGCCGTTCAAGCCATAAGAGGACCAACAAGACCGCTGGGGAATATACCGTGAAAAAAGCCCTGTTCGCCGCCGCGGCCTGCGCCGCCGTGGCCGTCGCCGCGCCCGCCCTGGCCGGCGAAGCCTTCGTCGGCGTCTACAAGCACGACGTCACCTTCATCGGCGACGCCGTCGGCCTGGGCGCCGCGGGCCGCGAGGACGGCGTCGACGTCCATCTGGGCTATCGCACGAACCGGATCGAAAGCCTGCGCTGGCTGGGCAAGCCCCAGGTCCACGCGATGGTCTCGATCAACAGCGAGAACACCTCCAACTTCGTGGCCGCCGGCTTCGACTGGCGGATCGAGCTGGGCCAGCCGGGCGGCTTCTACCTGCGTCCGGGGATGGGCCTGGCCTATACGGACGGCGAAACCCAGCTGCCGCCGGCCAACGCCCCGAACATCAGCGACGAGGAACGCGCTCGCCGCACCTACCTCTATTATCACCGCATCGACTTCGGCTCGAAGGTGCTGTTCGAGCCGGAACTGGCCCTGGGCTACGACATCAACGACAGCTGGTCGGCCGAGCTCAGCTACACTCACCTGTCGAACGGCCAGATCTTCCACCAGGGCAAGAACCAGGGGCTTGACGACGCCGGGGTCCGGCTGGTCTACAAGTTCTGAACCGGGCGGCCTCCCTTCAAGGGTGAGGCCGTCACGCCGATCACAAGAGATGAAACGTCCGCCGCCGAGTCCTGTCGAAGGGCCGCGGGCGCCTTTCGGCAGGTGATAAGGCATATCTGAACATGGCCAATGTGACCGTTGTCGGCGCCCAGTGGGGCGACGAGGGCAAGGGCAAGATCGTCGACTGGCTCAGCAACCGGGCCGATGTCGTGGTGCGGTTCCAGGGCGGGCACAACGCCGGCCACACCCTGGTGGTCGACGGCAAGGTCTACAAGCTGGCCCTGCTGCCGTCGGGGGTCGTGCAGGGCAAGCTGTCGGTCATCGGCAACGGCGTGGTGGTCGATCCGTGGCACCTGCTGACCGAGATCGACAAGATCGCCGAGCAGGGGGTGGCGATCACGCCCGAGCTGCTGGTGCTGGCCGACAACGCCTGCCTGATCCTGCCGCTGCACAAGGACCTGGACCAGGCCCGCGAGGCCGCCTCGACCCAGAAGATCGGCACCACCGGCCGCGGCATCGGCCCGGCCTACGAGGACAAGGTCGGCCGCCGCGCCATCCGCGTCGCGGACCTGGCCGATCCGGAAGCCCTGAAGCCGAAGATCGAGCGGCTCCTGGCCCACCACGGCGCGTTGCGCCGGGGGCTTGGATTGCCGGAGACCGACGCGGCCGAGCTGTTCGACGCCCTGATGGCCCTGGCCCCGCGCATCCTGGCCTACGCCCAGCCGGCCTGGCGCCTGCTGGACAAGGCCTATAAGGACGGCCGCAAGATCCTGTTCGAAGGCGCGCAGGGCGCGCTGCTGGACGTCGACCACGGCACCTATCCGTTCGTCACCTCGTCCAACACCGTGGCCGGCCAGGCCTCGGCGGGCAGCGGCATGGGCCCGTCGGCGACCGGCTATGTGCTGGGCATCGTCAAGGCCTACACCACCCGCGTGGGCGAAGGCCCGTTCGCCGCCGAGCTGGATGACGAGGTCGGCAAGCACCTGTCGACCGTCGGTCGCGAGGTCGGGGTCAACACCGGCCGGGCCCGCCGCTGCGGCTGGTTCGACGCGGTGCTGGTCCGCCAGTCGGTGGCCATCAACGGCATCCACGGCGTGGCCCTGACCAAGCTGGACGTGCTGGACGGCCTGAAGACCCTGAAGATCTGCGTCGGCTACAGGATCGGCGACAAGGTCGTCGACTACCTGCCGGCCGGCATGCGCGACCAGAAGGCCGCCCAGCCGATCTACGAGGAGCTGGAAGGCTGGAGCGAAAGCACCGCCGGCGCGCGCTCGTTCAAGGACCTCAACGCCAACGCCATCAAGTACGTGCGCCGCGTCGAGGAACTGATCGGGGCCCCGGTGGCCCTGCTGTCCACCAGCCCCGAGCGCGACGACACGATCCTGATGCGCGACCCGTTCCAGGGCTAATCACGCTTCCCGCCGTCCGGGCGCTCGACAGGGCGTCCGGACGGCGGCGAGAAGGCCGCGACAACCGGCCGCACGGTAAACGCTTGTGAACCTTGTTCGGCCAAGCTTCGCGCGAATTCAGGCGCGAAGGGGCGGCGATTGAGGCTGCGCGACTTTCTCGACGACGGCCGCGACAGCGACAGCCTCGCCATGAGCCGGCGGGGGCGCAACAGCCGCCTGATCGCCATGGTGGTGATGGCGGGCTTCCTGGCCGCCATCTTCGGTCCGCCGCCCGCCCTGGCGTGGGTGGCGACGAACCTGGGCCTGGAGCTGTGGCTGGTGCGGTTGCTGCACGGCCTCGATGGACGGGCCGAGAGGCCGCTTCCTCTGGCGGCCAGACTGGCGCCGGCCCTGATCTTCAGCAGCGTCTGGTCCGTGAGCGCTTTGCTGGCCTGGCAGCATGGCCCGCCGATCATGAAGTTCGCGGCCCTGCTGACCCTGCTGGGTCTGATCGTCGAAAGCCTGAAATACGCCGCCCTCAGCCGCTCGGCGACCGTCTCCCTGCTGCCGCCGCCGGTGATCGCCCTGGCGGCGATGCCGTTCTCGGTCGGCAAGCCGCTGTGGATGGAGATTCTGGCCTCGTCCCTGGCCCTGCTGGGCCTGGGCGGCTATCTGGTCGACGCGGCCCGCCTGCTGCGCGCCAACGCACTGGCTCTGGAGCGGGCCCAGGTGGAGGCCCAGGAGGCCAGCCGCGCCAAGTCGGCGTTCCTGGCGATGATGAGCCACGAACTGCGGACGCCGATGAACGGGGTGCTGGGCATGGCCCACGCCCTGGGCTCGACCAAGCTCGACGCCCGCCAGGCCGACTATCTGGAGATCATCGTCGAGTCGGGCGACGGGCTGATGGCGATCCTCAACGACATTCTCGACCTGTCGAAGATCGAGGCCGGCAAGCTGGAGCTGGAAGCCGCGCCGTTCGAGATCCGGGTCCTGGGGCGCCAGCTCCAGAGGGTGTGGCGGGAGACCGCTCGCGCCAAGGGCCTGGCGCTGTCGCTGCAGATCGCGCCGGACACGCCGCGCTGGCTGTCGGGCGATCCGATCCGCGTGCGCCAGATCCTGCTGAACCTGGTGTCCAACGCGCTGAAGTTCACCCAGGACGGCCGGGTCGACATCGCCATCGCGCCTCACGCCGCCGGAGGCGTCGAGATCACGGTGTCCGACACCGGCGTCGGCATGACGTCCGAGCAGCAGGCCAAGCTGTTCACCCCCTTCGTCCAGGGCGACCGGTCGATCGCCCGCAGGTTCGGCGGCACCGGCCTGGGGCTGTCGATCTGCCGCGAACTGGCCGGGATGATGGGCGGCCGGGTCGGCATGGTCAGCCGGCCAGGCGAAGGCTCGACCTTTACCGTCGTCCTGGGCCTGGCGACGGCCGAAGCGCCGGCGCCCGAGGCGGCCCCGGATGTCGCGCTGGACGTGGCCGGCGCGCGTGTGCTGGTGGTCGACGACAACCTGGCCAACCAGGCCGTCGCCCGGGCGATCCTGGAGGCGGTCGGCGTGCTGGTCGCCACGGCCGGCGATGGTCGCGAAGCCCTGGCGCGGCTGCGGGTCGAGGATTTTGACGTCGTGCTGATGGACGTCCACATGCCGGTCATGGACGGCGTCGAGGCCCTGCGGCGCCTGCGGAACGGCGAGGGCGGGCGTCGCGACATGCCGGTCGTGGCCCTGACCGCCGATGCAATGTCCGGCGAGGTCGAGCGCCTGATCGGCCTCGGCTTCGACGACGCCCACCCCAAGCCGATCCAGCCCGCCGGCCTGATCCAGGCCATCGCCTGGCGGCGCGCGCCCGCGCTGGCCAAGCCTGCGCCGGTCAAGCTTGTCGCGGATTAGCGATTGCTTAGCAGGCCAAGGTTTATGACGGCCGGATCCTAACGGAGGTTCGCCGCCCTTGGCCGTTGCGCGTCGCCTGATGAAGTCCGCCAACAAGGCGGATCGCCTGACGCGCAGCCTGCGGGCGCTGGATCGCGAGGCCTCGACCAGCCGGGTGCTCAACCTGGTGGCCATCGAGGCCCGCAGCGGCCACCGGCCCGAACACGGCGAGGCGCCGCTGTTCCGCAACCGCATCCTCAACACCGCCCTGGTGGTCAAGCATCGCCTGCGCGCCGACGACATCTTCCTGTTCGACGAGATCCGGCCCAACGCCACCAAGATCATCATCCCGTTCGAGCGCAGCGACCTGGGCCTGGGCGGCCAGTCGTTCTTCGTGGGGCAGCGCGGCTGGGTCGATCTGTTGCGCGAGGCCTGCAACGAACACACCGACATGGCGCGCGACCTGGCCACCCTGCGCCTGATCGACCAGCTGCCGTCCCTGGACCCGTTCCTGCTGCGCGAGCACCTGCGTCGCCATGGCCTCTCGGTGGCCTCCACCTATTTCGCCCTGTCGACCGCCGACATGGAGCAGATGCAGAGCTTCGTCTCGGCCCAGATCTCGCTGCTGATCGACCTGGCCTATCGCGACGCCGGCCGGGCCGTGCCGGGCGCGCACGCTGCACGCCTGGTCGAGGCCCTGCTGTCGACCGACGTCGACGAGCGGCTGGAGCCGCTGCGCGAGACGCTGATCATGGACGGCGAGAGCTTCAAGGAGGGGGTCTTCAGCTGGAAGGGCTTTCTCTATTACAAGTGGATGCTGACCCGGCTGTGGACCGAGCTGGACACCGTCGGCGGCGAGATCGCCCGGCTGACGATCACCGGCAACCGCGACGCCGGGACCCAGCGCTTCCTGGACGACACCCGCAAGCGCCTGCGGCGCGGCATATTGCTGGAGCGCCGGGCGATCATGCGGGCCCTGGACGTCTATGACCGGGCCTTCAACGACCTGATCGACAATGGCAGGCCCCAGGCGTTCCGCGCGTTCCTGCTGCGCGCGCCCGACATGTTCCTGTCGCTGGGCGAGAAGGTCGGGGTGATCGCCCACATCGCCAGCTTCTGGCGCTACCGGTTCCCGGCCGGCATGCCGCTGGTCGCCGACATCGAGGACGCGATCGACCTCCTGCAGGACTTCGACGCGGGCCTAAGCGTCAGCTTGGCGGCCTGAATCCGGGACTTTCTGTCGCAAGGAGCGAAGACTAAGCGGATTTTTACCATCGCCCGGCTAGTCTGCGGGCAAGTGATTTTCTGGAGCTTCCGGGTCCCGTGTTCGACAGCAACATCCGCACCTTGCAGCGTATCGCGGCGAAGATGCAGCGCGTGCTGATCGTCGACCCGAACACCGCGGCCGTGCGCCTGCTGGCCGACCAGCTGCGCCATGTCGGCAATGTCCAGATCTTTCATGCCGTTTCGGCCGAGGCCGGCTGGGGCATGGCCCGCACGGTCGACCCGATGCTGATGTTCGTCGAGCACGCCTCCAGCGGCTGCGACGGCCAGGCCCTGGCCCGCAAGATCCGCCGCAGCGACCTGGCCTGCCGCGAGAACCCGATCATCATGTGCACCGCCGAGGCCACGGCCGACGCAATCTTCGGAGCCCGGGACGCGGGCATCCACGAGTTCATGCGCAAGCCGTTCACGATCAAGGACCTGGAGCGCCGGCTCGAGGCGGTGACACTGAAGCCCCGCGACTGGGTCGAGGCCGTGCAATATGTCGGGCCCGACCGCCGCCGCTTCAACTCGGCCGAATACAAGGGTCCGCGCAAGCGCAAGGCGGACGCCAGCGGCGCGCCGGCCGCCCGCCTGTCCCAGGCCCTGCGAATCGTCAAATCGGCCGCCCAGGCGCTGGACAGCGACCCGGCCCAGGCCCGGCGCGCCCTGGCCGCCCAGGCGGTCGAACTCAAGAAGGTCGGCGAGGCGATCAAGGACGCCCGCCTGTTCGAGGCCGCCGCCGCCTTGGAGGCCTGCACGGCCGGCGGCATGGCGCGAGCCGAACTGATCAAGCGCATCGACGGCCTGATGGGCTTCCTGGTCGAGGACAGCGGCGACCGCGGCGCGGCCTGACACTCCGGATCATCGGTCACGAAAAAAGGGCGGCGTCCACGGACGCCGCCCTTCGTCGTTTTGGACCCCCGAACCTGCCTAGAAGGCCAGGCGGGCGATCAGCTGGAAGACCGGACCGGCGTTCTCGCGCTCCAGTTCGTACTCATCGAAGTTGCGGTCGTTCTGATCCTCGATGGTGGTGAACTTGTTGAAGCTTTCCTTCTTGTTGGCGTCCAGCAGGTTGGAGCCGGTCAGGCGGATCGTCAGATCCTTGCCGATTCGCTTTTCGAGGAAGATCTCCAGGTCGCCGCCATAGGTGGTGGTGACCTCTTCGCCGACCACGCGGCTATAGGCTTCGCCCTGCTTGCGGTAAGTCGCGCCGAACGAGGCGCCCCAGGTCGGCAGGTCCTGGATGAAGCCGACGTTGAGCACGTAGTCCGACTGGCTGTTGAACTTGCGCGAGCCGAACTCGTCGTTCACGTCGCTGTCGAGCCACGAGTAGTTCAGGAACACGCCGGTGTTCTCCAGGCCGATCACGGTCAGCGGCGTCGACAGGTCGAACTCGATCCCCCAGACCTTGCCGTCGCCGGTGTTGCGGGCGGAATAGACGAACGTGCCGGGGCCCTCGTCACCCTCGTCGCCGGTGTTGGTCAGCTCTATCAGGTCCTTGACCTTGCGGTAGAAGACGTTGACCCCGGCCACGCCCTGCTTACCCATCCGCCGCTCGTAACCGGCGTCCAGGCCCCAGGCGGTTTCCGGCTTCAGTCGCGGATTGCCGATGAAGTCGTTGTCGCCGAGCTCGGCGGTCAGCAGGGCTGGCGACAGGTAGTCGAAGCTGGGGCGGCGGATGGTGCGCGCGCCCGAGACATAGACCTGATCCTCGGTGGTCAGGTTGTAGCGCAGCGAGGCCGAGGGCAGCAGGACGTTGTAGTCGGTATCGGTGGTCGAGGGGACCGTGCGGTCCCGCAGGGTGACGTCGGTGGTCTCGTAGCGCAGGCCGGCTTCCCACTTCAGCGCGCCCGACTTGCCGTCCAGCATCACATAGGGGTCCAGGCGGGTCTGCTCGAACGAAGCGTCGCCGCCGTCGACCACCGCATAGGGCTTGAAGGCGGGCGGGTTGGCGCTGGGCAGGCTGTAGCGGTTGCGCGGAACCTCGGTGACCAGCAGGTCGCGCTGCTTCTTCTCGTACTGAAGGCCGAACTGCAGTTGCACGCCGTCGGTCAGGTCGCGCTTGTGTTCCAGCTTGGCCGAGAACTCGGTGTCCTCCAGCTCGGTCCTGGACTTGTCGCGGGTGATGCGGTCGCCATCGGGATAGGGGGCGGCGTCGCGCAGGTATTCGGTCTCGTCCTCGAACTCGGTCTCCTTGTCTTTGAACGAGGCGTAGCCCAGTTTCACGCTGGTCTGGCCGCCGAACATGTCGTGGCCGTACTTGCCGTTGACCGAGTAGCTGTCCTGCTCGATGTCGACGTCGTTGTCGTTCAGGGTCGACAGGTGGGCGTTGTCGCGGATGTCGTTGTTGTACTCGATCGAGTCCTCGTTCTGGTAGCGGTCGGTGTGGACATAGAAGCCGCTCAGGTCCAGGTCCCCGCCGGCCAGCGGGGTCTGGTAGCTGGTATTGAACGAATAGTCCGTGCCGTTGCGCACATCCGTCTGGAGTTCGCTGTTGTCGATCGGCGCGCCCGGCTCGCCATAGCGCAGGCTGAGTTTGTTCTTGGGGTTGCGGCGGCCCTGCAGGTTGGCGCCAACCAGCAGGCGGCCGGGGCCGACCTGCCCGCCCCAGACGCCGCCGACGGTCTCGCGGATGCGCCTGTCGTCGAACATCAGGGCGCCGGCCCGGACGAAGCCGCCGTCCAGGGCGTAGGCGTCGCGCAGCACGATGTTGATGGCGCCGGCCACCGCGTCGCCGCTGCGGTTGGCCGAGGCGCTGCGGACGATCTCGATGCGCTCGATCAGCTCGGCCGGGATGCGGTCGACGAAGAAGGCCGAGTCGGCGCCCGAGCCGAACGCGCCTGAGCCCGAGCCGGCGCCTGGAACCTTCTCGCCGTTGATCAGGATCTGGGTGTAGGCGGGGTCGAGGCCCCGCAGGCGCACGCCGTCCGATTCCAGCACGTCCGACAGGAAGGCGACGCTGGGCACGCGCTTGAGGGCGTCGCCGGCGGTCAACGGCTCGAAGCGCTGGAAATAGTCGAGGTCGTAGTTCAGGACCGGCGCGGCCTGATCGGTGCGGTTGCGGTAGGCGATCTGGGCCTGGACCACCAGTTCGGACGCCGTGGCTGGCGTCTCCGCCGCCGTGGCGATCGGCGCATCGGCCTCGGCGGCCCAGGCGGCGGTCGAGGCCGTCGCGGCCAAGGTCAAGGGCGCCAAGGCGGCCAAGGCGAACAGTGCGGTCTTCTTCATCGTCAGTATCCCCGATCGCCGGCGCGGCCGTTGACGCGGCCGTTCGCACGTGATTTCACGCGGCGGGGCATAAATTCGCCTCGATCTTGGGGCTAGTGATGTTTCTTGGACGCTTTTGTTTCAACTTTGTGACGGTGGCGGGAATATCTATCCTGCTGGCGGGCTGCGCGGCGTTCGATCCGGAGGCTCGGTCGGACTCCGGCAAGATCCTGGTCGGCGTCGGAACCCCGGTCCCGGCGGCGGGCGAGACCCAATCCGTGGCCACGCAACGTGCGGATGCGGCCGACGACCCCGAGATCTGGGTCGACCCCAAGGATCCCTCGCGCGTCGTGATCTTCGGCACCGACAAGCAGGCGGGTCTCTACACCTACGACCTGAGCGGCGCGGTCACCGGCTTCATCCCGGACGGCAGGCTGAACAATGTCGACCTGCGTGGCGGATTGGCCACGGCCAATGGCGAGCGCGTGCTGGTCGCCGCCAGCGATCGCGGCCGAATCGGCGCGGCGCTCTACCTGATGGATCCGGCCACCCTGAAGGTCGAGCCCTGGGGCCTGGCGCCGCTGGATCTGGCCGAGCCCTACGGCCTGTGCATGGGCCGGCGCGGCGACGGCTTCATCGTCATCGTCAACGGCACGGACGGCCAGGTGCGGCAGCTGCGCATCGCCGTCGGGGCCGACGGCAAGCCGGCGGCGACCGAGGAGCAGCGCTTCGCGGTCGGCAGCCAGACCGAAGGCTGCGTCGTCGATGACGCCAAGGGCGTGCTCTATATCGGCGAGGAGGCCAAGGGGATCTGGCGCTACGACCTGGACCCCGCCAAGGGCGCCGCGCGCGTCCTGGTGGCCGGCGCGCCCTCGATCATGCTGAAGCCCGACGTCGAGGGCCTGACCTTGCTGCGCGAGGGCGAAAAGACCTGGCTGATCGCCTCCAGCCAAGGCGACAGCGCCTTCGCGGTCTGGCGAGTCGACGGCGCCCAGCCGGCCTATGCCGGGCGCTTCTCGGTGGTGGCCGCCAAGGGCGTCGACGGCGTGACCGGCACCGACGGCGTCGCGGCGCTGGGCGGGGCGGTCGGACCCTATGCCGAGGGACTGGTCGTCATGCAGGACGATGTCGATGTCGACGGCGAGGCCCCGTCCACCGCGCGCGTGCGGCAGAACTTCAAGCTGGCGGACTGGCGGGCGGTGAAGGCGGCGCTGGGGCTCTGAGCCTCAGCGTCCCTAGAGCATCGCGCGGAAAAGTGGGTTCCGGTTTTCCGCAAAAGCGATGCGAAAACAAAAACCTAGAGCAAGCCGAGCGATTCCTATATTGCGCGGCTTGCTCTAGCGCGCCAGCCAGCGGCGCAGGGCGGCGTTGACCGCCTCGGGCGCTTCCATCGGCGTCATGTGGCCGGCGTTGGGAATGATCACCATGTGCGAGCAGCCGATGGCGTGGGCCATTTCGTGCTGGCCGGCCAGCGGGGTGATCGCGTCGTGCTCGCCGCAGATGATGACGATCGGACAGCGCAGGGCCCGCAAGGCGGCCGCGCCGTCCTCGCGCGCCAGGCCGTTCTGGCGCAGGAACACCTCGCGGCCCAGGCGCTGGGTCATGGCCTGGATGCGGCCGGTCAGGTCCTTGTCGTCCAGCCGAGAGGCGTCGACATAGCTGGCCATCAGCCGATCGGCGACGCCGAGGAAGGCGCCCTCGTGGCTGGCCGCGGCGTTGACCGCGCGGCGCTGCGCGGCCCGTTCGGGGGTGTCGGCGCGGATGGCGGTGTCGATCAGGGCCAGGCGTTCGATCCGCTCGGGCGCGATCCGGGCGATCTCCTGGGCCACGTAGCCGCCCATCGAGAAGCCGGCCAGGGCGAAGGTCGGCGCGGCCTCGGCCAGCACCTGCTCGGCCAGGTCGCGCAGGCTTTCGCCATGCGTCAGGTCGGCGACCTGGCAGCGGGCGACGTCGGCCAGGCCCGTGACCTGGTCGCGCCAGAGCTCGGCGTCGTTCAGCAGGCCGGGCAGGAGGATCAGTTGGGGAAGGGGATCGGTCATGGCGATCCTATACGACGATCCTCCCCCTTTGGGGGAGGTGGCCCAAAGGGCCGGAGGGGGCGGCGCGGCCGACGCCGCAAAGCCCCCTCAGTCGGCTTCGCCGACAGCTCCCCCAGAGGGGGAGCATCTAGCCTTCAGGTCCAGGCCTTCTCAGGCTTCGACCATGTTCTTGGCGATGGCGGCTTCGCGCATCGACTTCTGCAGCTTCTCGAACGCCCGGACCTCGATCTGGCGGACGCGTTCGCGGCTGACGCCGTATTGCGCGGCCAGGTCTTCCAGGGTGGTCGGGTCGTCCTTCAGGCGCCGCTCGGTGAGGATGTGGCGCTCACGGTCGGTGAGTTCAACCATAGCCTCCTCGAGCAGGCTCATCCGCAGCGACTTTTCCTGGTTCTCGGCGACCACGGTCTCCTGCGAAACCTGGTCGTCGTCGGCCAGCCAGTCCTGCCACTCGCTTTCGCCGTCGGCGCGCAGCGGCGCGTTCAGCGAGGCGTCCGGACCGCCCAGGCGGCGGTTCATCGAGATGACCTCGCTGTCCAGCACGCCCAGCTTGGTGGCGATGGCGCTGACCTGCTCGGGACGCAGATCGCCGTCCTGGAACGCCTCGATCTGGCTCTTGGCCTTGCGCAGGTTGAAGAACAGCTTCTTCTGCGCGGCGGTCGTCCCCATCTTCACCAGCGACCACGAGCGCAGGATGTATTCCTGGATCGAGGCGCGGATCCACCACATGGCGTAGGTGGCCAGGCGGAAGCCCTTGTCGGGCTCGAACTTCTTGACGGCCTGCATCAGGCCGACGTTGCCCTCGGAGATGACTTCGCCGATTGGCAGGCCATAGCCGCGATAGCCCATGGCGATCTTGGCCACCAGACGCAGGTGGCTGGTGACCATCTTGTGGGCGGCTTCGCTGTCCTGATGCTCTTTCCAGCGCTGGGCGAGCATGAACTCCTCGTCCTTGGCCAGCATCGGGAACTTGCGGATTTCGGTGAGATAACGCGACAGGCCGCCGTCCGGCGACATCACCGATAGAGAATTCACGGCCATAAAAACTATCCCCTTGGTGCGGATCCGCCCGTCAATCGCGCGCCTTCATCCCCACCGGAATGGGTCAGATAGGAATGCGTTGCGGCTAAGGTAAGGTCGATAACGTATTTGTAATGTCCGACGCCCGGAGTCGGGTATTGGCGCTTCGGAAGTGAGAATGAACGTTCATTCTCAAAAGTTCAAGCCAAAAATGTCAGGCGGACGCGACGTCACCTCCAGAACGAGGACGGGCTTGTCCCAGGGGCGCGGCGCGCCTCTAATGGTCGTGCTTGACCCCTGGGAGACCTGCCGTGATCCGCTTCATCGTCCGCGCGCTGATCGCCGCCCTCGGCCTGTGGCTGGCGTCCAGGATCGTCCCCGGAATCCGGGCGCCCGGCGGCTGGACCAGCCTGCTGGTCGCCGCGGTGCTGCTGGGCGTGGTCAACGCCGTCGTCCGGCCGGTGGTCGTGATGCTCACCCTGCCGGCCACGGTGGTGACCCTGGGCCTGTTCCTGCTGGTCGTGAACGCCGCGATGCTGGGCCTGGTCGGCTGGCTGCTGCGGGGCTTCGCCGTCGACGGCCTGTGGGCCGGGATCTTCGGCTCGGTGGTGGTCGGCGTGGTCAGCTGGCTGGGCCACCTGGTGGTCGGTGACGGTCGCGAGCGCAGCTGAGCCTCGCCTGTCATCCTCGGAACAAGTCCGAGGATGACGACCGTTAAGGATCACCCCATCGCCGCCGCCGCCAGGTCGCGCCAGCCGCGGGCTTCCTTGCGGAAGTGCGAATGGGTCTTGGCCAGCCGCTTGTCGATCTCGGCCAGGGCGTCGCGCGCCTCGTCCTTGCGGCCCGTCTGGGCCAGGAACACCGCGTAGCGGGCCATGCCCTCGAAGCCCGGCAGATGCGCCGCCGCCCAGCGCAGGGCGGTGTCGGCCTCGGCGTGGCGGCCCAGGGCGTGATAGGCGCGGCCCATGGCCAGGGCCACGTTCGGCGTGCGCGCGGCCGGCGACTGGGCGCTCAAGCCCTCCAGCAGCGGCAACGCCTCGGCGGCGCGATCCAGCTCGATCAGGGCGTTGGCCCGTCCCAGCAGCAGCTGCGGATCGTCGGCGTACATGCCCTGCAGGGCTTCGGCGTACAGGCGCTCGGCCTCGGCGTGCCTGCCCAGGCCCGCCGCGGCCGAGGCCAGGCGGGCGCGGTTGGCCACGGTCGGCGCGTCGTCGACGGCCTGGGTCGCCGCGCGGTATTCGCGCTGCGGATCAAGGATGTCGCGCGCCGCCTGGCCGACCTGGCGCGCCTTGGCCCCGCCGAAGAACTCCGGCGCCACGACCGCCAGCAGATAGACCAGCCCGCCGACATAGGGGAACGCCAGGATGATCCACAGCCAGTACATCTGCTGATGCGTACGCACGACGTGGACGCACAGGATGATCGAGAAGATCAGGGACGGACCGATCAGGGGTAGCATAGGAGACTCCAAGCGCTACCTTGGGTCTTTGTCCCGGCGGCGCGCGAAGGTCAATCTTTGGCGCGTTCAGAGCGACTATTCGGCCTGGCGCGCCGCCTTCTTGGGATCGGCCTTGGGCGCGGGGGCCAGGCGCAGCACCTCGGCCTGATAGCGCTCGTCGTCGCCGGCCGCCGCGAAGGGCAGGGCGTCGGTCAGGGCGTCCAGCATCGGGTCCAGCCACTGGTGCTCGACCTTGTGGAAGTCGCCCAGCACATAGTGCATGACCGCGTCCTTGTGGCCCGGATGGCCCACGCCGATCCGGCCGCGGCGGAAGGCGTCGCCGATCTGGCTGGTGATCGAGCGCACGCCGTTGTTGCCCGCCGCCCCGCCGCCGGCCTTCATCCGGAAACGGCCGGGCGCCATGTCGATCTCGTCGTGGAAGACGATCACGTCGCTGGGCGCCAGCTTGAAGAACTTCATCGCCTCGCCCACGGCCCGGCCGCTCTCGTTGTAGAAGGTCTTCGGCTTGAGCAGCAGCAGTTTGACGGGGCCGTTCGGCGTCGAGACCTGGCCCTCGCAGGCCAGCCCCTGGAAGCGCGAGCGCCACGGCGCCGTGCCCCATTTGCGGGCCAGGGCGTCCACCGCCATGAACCCGACATTGTGCCGGTTCTTCTCGTATTTCGGCTCGGGATTGCCGAGGCCGGCGAGGATCAGCATGGACATCGGCTTGCTTCCACTTTGACGGCCAGCGTGTAGGGGCGTCCTCGTCCTTCGACAAGCTCAGGATGAGGACGACGGAAAGCCCGCATTCAAAACCTCATCCTGAGCTTGTCGAAGGACGAGGTTTCGTGGCACGGCCCACGCCGGAACGAAAAACGGGCGGGCCGCGAAGCCCGCCCGTTCTGAATATCGGATCGGAGACCCGACCCAAAAGCCCTTAGGCTTCGGCGGTCGTCGTGTCGCCTTCGTTCGATTGCGAAGCGGCCGAGGCCTTCAGGTTGGCGATCACGAAGTCGCGGTCCTGGGCCGGGCGCACGCCTTCCGGCAGCTTCACTTCCGAGATGCGGATGGTGTCGCCGATGTCGTGCGAGGCCAGGTCGATGACCAGCTCTTCGGGAATCTTGTCGGCCGGGCAGGCCAGCTCGACCACGTGGCGGATGACTTCCAGCGTGCCGCCCTTCTTCAGGCCGACCGAGATGTCGTGGTTCTTGAAGTGCACCGGCACTTCGATCTTGATCAGCTGGTGCTCGCCGACGCGGTACAGGTCGAAGTGCATCGGCTCGTCGGTGACGGGGTGGAACTGCACGGCCTTGGCGATGACCGACTGCTTCTCGTCGCCGTGTTGCAGGGTCACCAGGTGGCCCAGCAGCTTGCCGGTGTAGAGCGCCTTGCGGAATTCGTTGCCCTTCACGGCGATGTTCACCGGGGCCTTGTTGCCGCCGTACAGCACGCCGGGGACCTTGCCCTGGCGGCGGGTTTCGCGCGAGCCGCCGGTGCCGGCGCGGTCGCGGAGTTCGACGTTGAGAATGATCTCGGCCATGTCTTGTCTCTCTGGAGAGCCCCATGCTCTCGAAATGCGAAGCCGCCGCACAAGACTGGATTGCCTCGCCCGGTCGACGTTTTTGGGTCGCGCTCCATACACGCAGCGGCCGTCCGATGCAACGGGCCCCAAGATCGCGCCTTCTGCCCCTGCGGGCGAAGGCGGCCTCCGAAGGAGGTCGGATGAGGGCTCTCTCAAACGCCCAACGAAAAGGGGCCGCACGGCCCTGGCCGGTGCGACCCCTCATCCGTCAGCTTCGCTGACACCTTCTCCCGCAGCGGGAGAAGGAAGCAGCCTTAGCTCTTCTTCTTTGCCGACGCCGACGCCTTCTTCTTGGCGACGGGCTTCTTCTTGGTCACCACCGGCTCCGGCTTGGGCGGGGGCGGCGGCTCGTAGGGCAGGGCGGCGCCCGAAGCTTTGAGCACGCACATGCCGGTGTCGATCATGATGTGCTGGCCCAGGCAGAACACGTCCTCATAGTGCGGCTTGGCCACGGCCAGGCACTGGTAGAGGTTCAGCTTGGCCATGTTCAGGCACATGGCGCTGGCCGGCTCGGCCATCACGGCTTCGATCAGGGGCAACTTGTCGTCGCCGGCGTAGCCCAGGGCGGCCAGCGCGGCCACGGCCAGGCCGCGGATCACCAGCGGCTTGTAGGGCGGCGGGGCCGAACGGGGGCCGGAGACCGTAACGGCGGCGGCGGGATCGGCCGGCGGCGCGGGCACCAGCGGCACGCCGCCCATCGAGGCCTGCTGCAGGGCCGCCACGTCGGCGCTGTCGGCCAGGCCGGGGGTCGCCGACATGGTCTTGGCGTAGGCTAGGCGGCCGTCGCGGTCGAGGACCGGCAGGGTCGACCACTTCGCGCGCTGGACGTCATAGGCCGCCTGCTTCACGGCCTTGCCGGCGGTGTAGAGCTGCAGGCCGCTGGCGCCGAGCGTGTCGATGATCCGGCCGGCGGCCGTGTCGCTGCCCTTGAAGCCGACGGCGTAGGCGGGATCGGCGACGAGCTGGTTGATGATCGACTGGCGCTGAGCGGGATCGGTCGCGAACGCGCGCACCGAGGCCACGTAGGTCGGGTCCTGCAGGGCCAGGACGGCGGCATAGGCGGTGGCGCCCGACAGGAACTGCTTGGGCTCGTAGCCGACGCCGACCTTCAGCGACGCCTGGATCTGGTCGGGGTTCTCGAAGGTGGCGCCGATCGCGCCGGCCCGCTGCATGTAGCCGCGGAAGGCGCTGGCCTTCTCGACGATGCTGGACGACAGGGTGATCGGCGGCGGGGCGGGCGGGGCGGCGACCAGGGGCGGCGGAGGCGGGGGCGGCGTCTCGCAGCTGGCCAGCAAGGTGGCGGCGACCACGGCGATGGCCGTCAGCGCGGCGCGCGTACGCGTGGTGGAAAGCATCCCGAAAACATCCCCAATGACATAAGGCGCCCGCCTTATCACTGGCGCGCGGGCGATATTGTGACAGTCAGCCCGTTAACCATGTCTTGACAAGCTCAACCGTCAAGGTTGCGTTTCAGCCCAAAGAGACGGGTTCGCCGAGCGTCCTCAGTCGAACAGCTTGGAGACCGATTCCTCGTTGGCGATCCGGCGGATGGCCTCGCCGATCAGCGGCGCGCAGGACACGTAGCGGATCTTGGGGCACGCCTTGACCGTGTCCGAAGCCTCGATCGAGTCGGTGACCACCAGCTCGGTCAGCACCGAATTGGCCACCCGGTCGGCGGCGGCGCCCGACAGCACCCCGTGGGTGACATAGGCCGAGACCGACTTGGCGCCGTGGGCCATCAGGGCGGCGGCGGCGTTGCACAGGGTGCCGGCCGAATCGACGATGTCGTCGAACAGGATGCAGCGCCGGTCCTTCACGTCGCCGATGATGTTCATCACCTCGCTCTCGCCGGGGGCGGAGCGGCGCTTGTCGACGATGGCCAGGTCGGCGTCGTTCAGGCGCTTGGCCAGGGCGCGGGCCCGCACCACGCCGCCGACGTCCGGCGAGACGACCATCAGGTCGTCGCCCATCTTGTAGCGCTTGTGGATGTCGTCGGCGAGCAGGCGCGAGGGCAGCAGGTTGTCGGTCGGGATGTCGAAGAAGCCCTGGATCTGGCCGGCGTGGAGATCCATCGTCAGCACGCGGTCGGCGCCCGAGCGGGTGATCAGGTTAGCCACCAGCTTGGCCGAGATCGGGGTGCGGCCCCCGGTCTTGCGGTCCTGGCGGGCGTAGCCGAAGTAGGGCAGCACGGCCGTGATCCGCTTGCCCGACGCGCGCTTCAGGGCGTCGATGCAGATCAGCAGTTCCATCAGGTTGTCGTTGGCCGGGTAGCTGGTCGACTGGATGACAAAGACGTCCTCGCCCCGCACGTTCTCGTCGATGGTGACGAACACCTCCAGGTCGGCGAACCGGCGCACCTGGGCGCGGGTCAGCGGCATGTCGAGATATTCCGCGATGGCCTGGGCCAGGGTGCGGTTCGAGTTGCCGGACAGCAGCTTCATGGTTTTGTCTCGGGGAGGGGTGTCGCCGTTGCGGGGGCTTCTAGCAGTCCCGGGCGCGGGAACAACCCCGAGTCTCGCCAGATTCTGCTTATTCGACATACTCACGCTTCGAGGGCGATCGCCGACAGAAGTCGTCCGTAGTCGGACTCCCCGGCCAGGAAGGCCCTGCGGTTCGAAAAGAACAGGTCCGGCTCGGTGCGAGTGTCGCGGCCGATCCATTCGCTTTGTCCGACGCCGGCCGTGGCCAGACGGTCCAGAACGAAGGCCGGCAGGTCGAACAGGCGCTTGTCATCGGCGGCGCCGGGCGAAAAGAATCGGCCGGAGCCGGGGCTGTCGGCCTCGAAGCGCTGCAGGAACTCCAGCCCCACCTCGTAGGATTGCGGCCCGATGCAGGGGCCGACGGCGGCGACCATGCGCGAGGGCTCGGCGCCCAGGGCCGTCATCTGGTCGACCGCGGCCTGGACGACGCCGTCCAGGGCGCCGCGCCAGCCGGCGTGGGCGGCGGCGACCACCCTGGCGACCGGATCGGCGATCAGCACCGGCGCGCAGTCGGCGTGCAGGGCGCCGCAGACCACGCCCGGCGTCCGCGTCACCACCGCGTCGCCCTGCGGCCGCACGTCGCCCCACGAGCCGTCGGCGACGATGGCGATGGTCGAGTGGATCTGGAAGCAGGTGTTGAGGTCTTCGGGCGCGGCCCCGAACCAGGCCGCGGCTCGCGCACGGTTTTCGGCGACGTCGGCCGGATCGTCCTGGCTGCCGCGCCCGACGTTGAGGCTGGCGTAGACCCCGGTCGAGACCCCGCCCTGGCGGGTGAAGAACGCATGCCTGACCCCGGCGACGGCGGCCAGCAGGGGCGACTGGACGGTGGGCAGGTCGGTCATGGTCAAGGGCCCTCGAAGAGCGGAGGAGAAAGTCCGGGAGCGGACAGGCAGACCGCCTTGAACAGCTGTCCCATCTGGGCGGCGCCGGTCAGGCGATCAAGTTGCCGGGCCAGCTTGTCGGCTTGGTCAGGCCGCGCGGCGGCCAGGGCCTGGGCGCGCTGATCGATCCCCAGGCCCTGCAGGAACGCGCCCTGGGGCAGGATGGGTCCCGTCGTGGCGCCCGCCTCGGCGGCGGCGGCCAGCACGGCGGGAAAGTCGGCCCAGACGGTCAGGTCGGCCTGGCCGGGCTGGGCCAGCGGCGAGACCTTGGTGTGCGCCTTCAGCGCCTGCAGCGTGTCGCCCGGTCCCGGCGCGTCGCGGCCGTAGTCGATCAGCAGCGCCGCCCCGCCGTCGCGGGCGACGCGGTGGCCGATCTCGGAGCCGAGGGCGGCCTGGGCGGGGGATGATTCCACGACAACGCCGGGTTCCAGATCCTCCCCCTGTGGGGGAGGTGTCGCCAAAGGCGACGGTGGGGGGAGTTGGCCGACGTTGGTCTGCTCCCCCCACCGGCCCTTTCGGGCCGCCTCCCCCACAGGGGGAGGACCTAAGTGTTTCAGCCCGAACGCCAGGTTCCCGTGCTCATCCAGCCCGACCACCCGCTCGGCCCAGCCGTCCAGCGTCCGCACGAACTGGTGCGCAGGCAGGCAGTCCAGCACCTCGTTGGCCACCAGGAGCAGCGGCGCGCCGGCCGGCACGGCCTCCAGGCGGTCGGCCCAGCGCGGCGTCACGGGCGCGTTCGCCAGCTTGGCGGCCTGGACCCGACGCAGCGGCGGCGAGACCTCGACCAGCCACAGGTCGGCGGCGGCCAGGAACTCGGGCAGCAGCCGCGCGGCGCGCAGGATGTCGGAAATCAGCGTCCCGTCCCCCGGCCCGATCTCCACCAGCCGCACCGGCGCCGGCCGGCCCATAAGGGTCCAGGTTTCCAGGATCCACAGGCCGATCAGCTCGCCGAACATCTGGCTGACGGCCGGCGCGGTCAGGAAGTCGCCGTCCTCACCCAGCGCGGGGCGGGTGGCGTAATAGCCGTCGCGCGGATCGTGCAGGCAGCGGGTGACGTATTCGGCGACGCTGATCGGGCCGTCCTGGGCGATCTGGGCCCGCAGGCGGTCAAGCAGGCTCATGATCGTCCGCGGCGGCGGCGGGAACCGGCGCGCGCAGGGCCCGCCACAGCAGCGCCGCGCCGACCAGCAGCATCGGGATCGACAACATCATCCCCATGGTCAGGCCGAACGGGAAGGCGGGCATGCCGTGGTCGGGGTTGCGGACGTTCTCCAGCAGGGCGCGGAACAGGCCGTAACAGATCAGGAAGGTCGCCACGAGCGCGCCGCGGCGGCGCAGCCACTTCAGCCGGTAGACCGCGAAGTTCAGGATCAGGAACAGCAGGACGCCTTCCAGCGCGGCCTCGTACAATTGGCTGGGATGGCGCGGCAGCTCGCCGGCGGGACAGACGCCCCGGTTGGCCGCGCGGATGGTGTCGTTGCAGAACACCATGCCGAACGGGTGGTCGGTGACCCGGCCCCAGAGCTCGCCATTGATGAAGTTGGCGCAGCGGCCGAAGAACAGGCCGATGGGTGCCACCGGCGCGACCAGGTCGCCCAGTCGGAGAATGTCGATCTTCTGCTGGCGGGCGAACAGGGCGACCGCCGCGCAGACCCCCAGGAAGCCGCCGTGGAAGGACATGCCGCCCTCCCAGATCTTGAAGACCGCCAGCGGATCCTGCGCCAGGCTGGCCCGCTGGCCGTCGTTGACCAGCATGTAGAACAGGATGTAGCCGATCCGGCCGCCCAGGATGATGCCCAGGGTGATCCACAGCACCAGGTCGTCGATCTGCAGCGAGGTAGCGGTGGGCCTTTGGCCGCCCCACAGCCCCGCGTTCCGAACGAGCCGAACCGCGTACTGCCAGCCCAGCAGGATGCCGGCGACATAGGCCAGGGCGTACCAGCGCAGGGCCAGCGGCCCCCACTGCAGGGCCCAGGGGCCGATATGGATGATGGGGTCGATGTCGGGGAAGATCACGCCGCGAGCGCTCCGGACGGACAGAGGGTCGCACCTCTACCGCGTTCGCTCTTCGCTTTCATCCTTCCTTTCCCATATAAGACGCGCGACGAACCGCGCCGCGCCCCCCGCCGGGCTTTGGGAATCCGATGCACAGTCAAAACCCCTTCCTCGACGAATTCGCCAAGCTGACCCAGGCCGCCATGGGCATCGCCCAGACCGCCGGCGAGGAAGCCAAGACCGCCATGCGGGCCCAGGCCGATCGCCTGGCCGCCGAGTTCGACCTGATCCGGCGCGACGATTTCGAAGCCTTGAAGGCCGAGGTGGCGGCGCTTCGCGAGGAAGTCGCGGCGCTGAAGGCCAAGAAAACCCCGGCCAGGAAGGCCAATCCTGGTAGCGATAACGCGGCCGAATAGGCGAGTTTCGTTCCCGTTCGACGTGAAGGCGGTTGTGACGCCGCCCGCGAAGCAGATTAGAGTCCTCGCAGTGGGTGATTTGGTCGGGTCCCACGACCCGTCTCTCCCCGGGGGTCAAAGGGTCTAATGGACACCCAACCGGAAGAAGACGACGTCCTGCTGGCGATGGATCCGCTGGAAGTGGTGGAGCATGTGCTGGCGGCGGAGAACCTGACGTTCGACCGCACCGAGGACGGCGACCTGGCCTTCGCCCTGACCGGCGACTGGAAGGACTACGAGCTGTGGTTCGCCTGGCGGCCCGAGGCCGACTGCCTGCAGCTGTGCCTGTCGTTGGACCTGCGCGCCAGCAAGACCAAGCGCCCCAGCGCCTACCAGCTGCTGTCGATGATCAACCAGCGCGTCTGGCTGGGCCATTTCGAGGTCTGGACCGAGGACGGCGAGGTGGTGTTCCGCCACGCCCTGGCCCTGCCGGCCGGCGAGCGCCCGACCATGGCCCAGGCAGCCTCGATGATCGACGCGGCGGTGGAAGCCGCCGACCGCTTCTACCCCGCCTTCGACTTCCTGCTGCACGGCGCCAAGACCCCGGACGAGGCCATGGCCGCCTGCATGTTCGAGACCGTCGGCCAGGCTTAGGATCGGGGACATGCCCTTGCGGCGTGTCCCCACCCGACGCGCCGATCTGGAATGGGGACACGCCGCAAGGGCATGTCCCCGGCTCGCTCCCTGGAGCATGACCTGCTAGGCAGGCCGCTTCCAGTTTAGCGGAGCCTTCTCATGACCACCCCCATCCTTCTCCTCGGCGCCGGGCGCATGGGCGGGGCCCTGATCGCGGGTTGGGCCAAGGCCGGGGCGTTCGCCGCCAGCGAGCTGATCATCCGCGACCCCAACGCTGACCCCGCCGCCTTCCCGGGCGCGACGGTCAACCCGCCGCTCGAAGCGCTGGCCTCCGCCAAGACCGTGCTGCTGGCCGTCAAGCCGCAGATCTGGCGCGAGGCCGTGGCCGATGTCTTCCCGCACCTGGCGCCCGACGCGGTGATCGTCTCGATCGCCGCCGGAGTGCGCGCGGCCGACATCTCTGAGGCGTTCGGGGGCCGGGCCGTGGCCCGGGTGATGCCGACCACCGCCGTCGCCATCGGCCTGGGCACGGCCAGCATCGTCGCCGACACGATCGAGGCCCGGGCCCGCGCCCATGCCCTACTGGACCCCGTCGCTACAACGGTCGACCTCGAGGATGAGGCGCTGATGCACGCCGCGACGGCGGTTTCCGGCTCTGCCCCGGCCTATCTCTACGCCTTCATCGAGGCGCTGGAGGCGGCGGGCGCGGACCAGGGCCTGGACCCGGCCGACTCGGCCAGGCTGGCGCGGGCCACCATCGTCGGGGCGGCGGCCCTGCTGGGCCAGGGCGGCGAGGAACCGGCCGAGCTGCGCCGGCAGGTCACCTCGCCCGGCGGCACCACCGCCGCGGCCCTGAATGTGCTGATGGGCGAGGGCGGTTTCGGCGACCTGCTGCCGCGCGCGTTGGAGGCGGCGGTGAACCGGTCGGTGGAGCTGGGGGCATAGCCGTCTTCTCCCCCTTGGAGAGGGTTCTTGTAAGCGCCCCGCTCACCCGCCATCTCAGCAGCCATGAGCACCGCTGAAGACATTCTCGACCGCGCCGCCGCCGCCGCGCTCGCCCTGGCCGCCGACCGGCCGTGGACGCAGGTCAGCCTGCGCGACATCGCCCTGAAGGCCGAAGTCCCGTTCGCCGAGCTCTACGCCCGGGCCGACGGCAAGGGCGCGGTGCTCAACCACCTGGCCGCCCGCTTCGACCGCGCGGCCCTGGCCACCGTGTCGGCGGACGACGCCAGCGCCCATGACCGGCTGTTCGACGCGGCCATGGCCCGGATCGAGGCGATGGAGCCGCATCGCGCCGCCCTGATCGCCATCAGCCGGTCCGAAAGTCCGGTGGTCTCGGCCCTGCGCTTTCCCAGGACCGCCCGGGCCGTTCTGGAGGCCGCCGGTCTCGACGCCACCCCGGCCCGACTGGCCGCCATGTCGGCGGTCTGGGGCCGCACCCTGCAGGTCTGGCGCGACGACGAAGGCGCCCTGAACCGCACCATGGCCGAGCTGGACAAGCGCCTGAAGCAGATGGCCGCGGGCCTGGAGAAGGTCGGGGCGGGCTTCTAGGGGCCGCTTGTCGCCATCGGACGGGTCAGCAAAAAGCCCGCCGGGATCGCTCCCGGCGGGCTTGCTGTTTCAGGCTTGAGTCTCGATCAGCCCTTGGTGGCGTTGGTCGGCAGCTTGCAGCCGCCGCCCACGCCCTTGGCCTGCAGGCACGAGAGCAGTTCGGCCGGCTTGGGCGCGGTCTGGTTCAGCGGATAGGCCATCACCCAGCCCGGCAGCCCGTCCGAGCAGGCGACTTCGACGAAGCCCTGGGTGGCGGTCTGGCCGATGATGCGCGAACCGGAGACGGTGCAGCTGCCCTTGCCCAGGCCCTTCAGGTCGGCCGTCAGGCGCGGATAGACCGCGTCCGGCTTGGTGAAGCTGCAGCGATAGCCGTTCATTTCCGAGGTCACGCAGTCGTAGACGGTGTTGCCGGTCCCGGTGAAGATGCCGATGCCGCCGTCCGGACGGTTGGAGCACTTCAGCTCGACGATCTCCTTGCGGGGGTCGTTGCTGGGCAGCATGCCGTACTTCTCGACCTTGCAGTCGAAGCCGGCCTTGGTGGCCAGCTTGCTGTAGAGGCCGGCCTGTTCGGTCTGGGCCGCCACGGCGTCGCTCAGGGTGCAGCCGCCGCCGACGAAGCCGGCCTGGGCGCAGTCGATGGCCTTGACCAGCGCGCCGCCGGCCGCGGCCTGCTGCAGCACGTAGCCCTTGCCGTCCTGGCAGGCGACTTCGAAGTAGTTGTCCGTCTTGGTGCTGAGGATGTAGCGCTTGTCCTTGATCGCGCAGCTCTTGCCCGCCGCGGCGTTCAGCTGGTCGACGACGGCCAGCTGGGTGGCCTTGTCGGTCAGCTTGCAGCTGACATTGCCGCCTTCCTCGTACAGCAGGCAGCTGTTGACCGTGACGTCCTGGTCGACATTGATCGGGGCCGAGGTCTGGACGATGTAGCCGGCGCCGCCCTTACAGGCGACTTCGAAATAGGCGTTCTTGGCGCCGGCGCCGATGGCGCGGGCGTTCTGGATGTCGCAGGGCGTGTTGGCCTTGGCCAGGTACGGCACCAGGCCGGTCTTGGGATCGGCGTTGGCGGGCAGCAGGCAGGCCAGGGCGCTGGGCTTGCCGTCGGCGCCGGGCTGGGCGGTCTCCAGGCAGCTGTAGGCCTGGGGCGCGGCGTCCTTCTTGGCCAGCAGCGCGAAGCCCAGGCCCTGCTGGCAGGCGACTTCGTAATAGTCGGTGCTGGTCTTCTTGTCGTTGCCGATCAGGCGGGCGTCCGTGACGGTGCACGAAATGCCGGCGGCCTTGGCGACGTCCGGCGCGGCCTTCATGCCGGCCTCGCGGGCCTTGGCGTCGACGGCGGCCGGCTTTTCCTTGTCCTTCGCCGCCGAGATCACGGTGGCGGGAACGAGCGCGGCGAGCGCGAGGGCGGCCGTCAAGCCGATCGCGATGGGCCTCATGGGGTACGTCTCCTGGGGTAAATTCCTCGCGGCGGACTTAAGGCCCGCTTGCATCGAGGGTCAAGATGTCGTCCGACGGGGGCGCAATCATGACGATGGCCGCGACCGGAGGACGCAAATGCGGGACGGGATCGAGGAAGATGCGCCCGAACCGGCCGAAAAAACGCACAGGCCGAGGCTGGTCTATCCGTTTGAGACCGCGCCGGAAACCGGATCGGGCCAAGCGGTCGAGGTAGCACCCGGCGTCCTGTGGCTGCGCCAGCCGCTGGGCGGCTCGCTGGGCTTCATCAATGTCTGGGCGATCGCCGACGGCGAGGGCTGGGCGGTGGTCGACACCGGCTTTCAGACCAAGGAGACCTCGCAGGCCTGGCGCGCGGCCTTCGCCGGGGCCCTGGACGGGCGGCCGATCACCCGGGTGATCGTCACCCATCTGCATCCGGACCATGTGGGCTTGGCCGGCTGGATCGCACGCAAGTTTGACGTCCGCCTGTGGATGACCCGGCTGGAGTACTTCCAGTGCCGGATGCTGGTGGCCGACACCGGTCGCGAGGCGCCCGAGGACGGGGTGCGGTTCTTCCGCGCCGCGGGCTGGGACGAGGAGGCGATCGAGAACTACAAGGCCCGGTTCGGCGGCTTCGGCAAGATGATCTACCAACTGCCTGACAGCTACCGCCGGATGACCGACGGGGAGGTGTTCCGCATCGGCGACCACGACTGGCGGGTGGTGACTGGCCAGGGCCACTCGCCCGACCACGCCTGCCTGTGGTGCGAGGCGCTGGGCGTCTTGATCTCCGGCGACCAGGTGTTGCCCAGGATCTCGTCCAACGTCTCGGTGTTCCCGACCGAGCCGGACGCCGATCCGCTGAGCGACTGGCTGACCTCGCTGGCCAAGGTGAGGGCGACCGTGCCGGACACGGTGCTGGTGTTGCCGGCCCACAACGATCCGTTCCGCGGGCTGCACGCCCGGATCGACGGCCTGATCTCGGGCCACGAGCGGGGGCTGGGGCGGTTGGCCGGAAAGCTGGCCGAGCCCAAGCGGGCGGTCGACGTGTTCGGCGCGCTGTTCGCCCGGCCGATCGGTCCCGATCTGCTGGGCATGGCCACGGGCGAGGCCCTGGCTCACCTCAACTGCCTGATCGGGCGCGGCCTGGCGACGCGCGAGGCGGACGCCGACGGGGTGAACTGGTACCGCGCGGCGGGCTAGGGTCCGAGATTGGGGACAGGCGCATGCGCCTGTCCCCAGCCGTGATCAAGCCGACAGCCGCTTTTCGTACTCGGCCTTGAGCTTGCTCCAGCCGTCCCAGAACGACGCCGTCTGCGGCTTGCCGCTGATCCTGGTGACCAGCACGTCGAGGTGGGCGTGCCAGCCGGCGCTGACGTTCAGCAGCTGGGCTTGGTCGGGCAGGCGGCGGTGGATGACCGTCAGCAGCACCTTGTCGCCGGCCGGCTCCAGCTCGAACGAAACCTCGCCCTGGTTCCAGGTGAAGGCCAGCTTTCGGTTGGGCTCCAGCGCCAGGATCCGGCTTTCCAGGCGATGCTCGGCCCCGAAGCCGTCGGGCCGCGCGCCGGGCGGGTCGCTCAGTTCGTCGTTGCGCCAGACCAGTTCGAACGGCGTGCCGGATTTCATCTCCATCTGGCCGGCCGCCAGCCATTGGCGACGCAGCTCGCTCTGGGTGAGATAGGCCCAGACGCGGTCGACGGGACCGGGCAGCAGGCGCTGGATCTTCAGGGTCAGGGGCTCGATCAGTTCGCCATAGGCGGAAAGGGTCGCAAGGTCGCTCATTGGTCGTCTCCTTGTTTCGGGGGCGGGGCGTTGCGGGCGTCCTCCTCGCGAAGGAGCCGGTCGAGCACGTCCAGACGGCCGGTCCAGAAGTGCTCGTAGAAGTTCAGCCACTCGTGGGCCGTGGCCAGCGGGCCGGGGTCGAGGCGGCACAGGTGCGTGCGGCCGCGGACCTCGCGCTGGATCAGGCCGGCGCTTTCCAGGGCCTTGATGTGCTTGGAGGCGGCGGCCAGCGAGATCGAGAACGGTTCGGCCAGCTGGCCGACCGTCCGTTCGCCGTTCACCAGTTCGCGCAGCATCCGGCGGCGGGTGGCGTCGCCGAGGGCGTGGAAGACGCTGTCCAATTGGGGGGTAAGTAATTCAACCATGTGGTTGAATGTGTAGCGCGGCCCATCGAGAGTCAACCAACTGGTTGAATGTTTTCGTCGAATGGTCGAAACATTCGTTTGATATTTCGCGCGCGAACTATAACCATGGCGCCATGACCACGCCTCCCGACCGCCGCCTGGTGTTCCTGCTCAATGTCGCCCACCGGCGGGTGCAGCGCTATGTCGAGGCCAAGATGGCGGCCAAGGGTGGGCTGACCGCCGCCCAGTCCGGGGCCCTGTTCGTGCTGGGGCAGAAGGACGGGGCCCTGATCGGCGAGGCCGCCGAGGCCCTGGACCTGGCGCCCTCGGCCATGACGGGCCTCGTCGACCGCATGGTCCGCGCCGAGCTGGTCGAGCGCCGGCCCGACCCCAAGGACGGCCGCGCCCTGCGCCTCTATCTCACCGACAAGGGGCGCGAGGCCCGCGAGGACGCCAAGGCCGGCGTCGAAGGCCTCAACGCCCACCTGACCGCCGGCTTCACGGACGACGAGATCGCCGTCGTGTCGCGCTGGCTGAGCAGCCTGCAAACCAAGTTCCCCAAAGGAGACCCCGCATGACCGACCACGTTAAGGTCGAAATCGACGCCGGCGTGATGACCCTCACCCTGGCGCGGCCGGACAAGAAGAACGCCCTTTCCAACGCCATGTACGGCGTTCTGGCCGACAGCCTGGAGCAGGCCGAGAGCGACCCGACCGTGCGGGTGGTGGTGTTCCAGGCCGACGGCGACAGCTTCAGCGCCGGCAACGACCTGCAGGACTTCGCGGCCCAGGCCACCGGCGCCTTCACCGGCGAGCGCCACGTGATGCGGTTCCTGAAGAACCTGGCGAAGGCGACCCGGCCGCTGGTCGCCGCCGTTCAGGGCCAGGCCGTGGGCGTGGGCACGACCATGCTGCTGCATTGCGACCTGGTGTTCACCAGTCCCGACGCCAGGCTGACCACGCCCTTCGTCAACTTGGCCCTGGTGCCCGAGGCCGCCTCCAGCTGGCTGCTGCCGGCCCGCATCGGCCACGCCCGGGCCTACGCCATGTTCGCCCTGGGCGAGGCGGTCAGCGGCGAGACGGCCGCGGCCTGGGGGATCGCCAACGCTTGCGTGCCGCTGGACGAGCTGCGCGCCAAGGCCCGTGCCGCCGCCGACCAACTGGCCAAGCGTCCGCTGGGCGCCCTGACGACGACCAAGTCGCTGATGCGCGACGCTGAGGCGATCTCGGCGCTGATGGACAAGGAAGGCGAGCTGTTCGGCCAGCGTCTGCAGACCGCCGAGGCCCGCGAAGCCTTCATGGCCTTCGCCGAGCGTCGCGCGCCCGACTTCAGCAAGGTCGGCTGAGGTGGCGCTGGCCCTGATCCTGGCGGCGGCCCTGTTCGCCCTCGCCGGGATCCACCTCTATTGGGGGTTCGGCGGCCGCTGGCCCGGCCATGACGAGGCCTCGATGGTCGAGCATGTGGTGGGCCGTACGCGGGGCATGCGCGCTCCAGGTTTCCTGGCTTCCGCCGCGGTCGCGGCGGCGCTGGCGGCCGGCGGCGTCCTGGCCCTGTCCAGCTTGACGCAGACCCGCTGGGACGGGGCGTTGGGCGCGGCGCGCTGGGCCTTGTTCGCCATCTTCGCAGGGCGGGGCCTGGCGTCCTATGTCCCGCCCGTCTTCCGCTACGCCGAGGGCACGCCGTTCGCGACGCTCAATCGTCGGGCCTACGGGCCCCTGTGCCTGGCGATCGCCTTGGGGATCCTGGTCTTGCAGCTGTAGCGTCCGTCACCGTCAAAAAGACCGCAGGGAAGAAACGCATCATGGCCGACCGCATCAAATCCCCGTTCGGGGCCTATACCGACGCTCGCGACGTGGTCGGCGGCCATGACCTGGCCGGCAAGGTCGCCATCGTCACCGGCGGGGCCACCGGCATCGGCGTCGAGACCGCTCGCGCCCTGGCCGAAACGGGGGCCGAGGTGGTGATCGCGGTGCGCAAGCCCGACCTGGCCGAGGCGGCAGTGGCGGACATCGCCAAGACCGCCAAGGGGAAGGTTTCCTGGTCGATGCTGGACCTTTCCAGCTTTCAGTCGATCCGCGCCTTCGCCGCGCGCTGGGGCGAGCGGCCGCTGAACCTGCTGATCAACAACGCCGGGGTCATGGCCTGCCCGCTCGCCTATACCGAAGACGGGCTGGAGATGCAGATCGGCACGAACCATTTCGGCCACTTCCTGCTGTCGGTGCTGCTGGCCCCGAACCTGACGGCGGGCGCCCGACGGTCCGGCAAGACCTCGCGCCTGGTGTCGCTGTCGTCGATCGGCCATCGCCGCGCGCCGATGAACTTCGACGACCCGCATTTCCGCTCGCACCCTTACGACAAGTGGGAAAGCTACGGCCAGGCCAAGACCGCCAACGCCCTGTTCGCCGTAGGCTTCGACAGGCGGTTCAGCGACCAGGGCGTGCGGGCCAATGCGGTGATGCCGGGCGGCATCTTCACGCCGCTGCAGCGCCACCTGCCGCTCGATGAGCAGAAGGCCCTGGGCTGGCTGGACGACGACGGCAAGCCGCGCGCCGGCTTCAAGACCCCGCAGCAGGGCGCCTCGACCAGCGTCTGGGCCGCCGTGGGCGATGAACTGGAAGGCGTCGGCGGGCTCTATCTGGAGGACCTGGCCCAGGCCGTCCCGTGGAGCAAGGAACACCCGTGGGCCGGGGTCATGCCCCACGCCTTGGATCCCGAGGCGGCCGAGCGGCTCTGGACGCTGTCGGTGGAGACCGCCGGCGCGGGGGGCTGACGCCGATTCATCCGCCTTGCCGGGCCCGCGCTGAAGGATCAGGGTCCCGTCCACCGTGTGATCGCCCGGGCCGGGGCCATCCTGGCCAGAACCGCATCGAGAGCAGAAGCATGAGCCTAGCTGGCAAGACCCTCTTCATCACCGGCGCCTCGCGCGGCATCGGCTTGGCCATCGCCCTGCGCGCCGCCCGCGACGGCGCCAACATCGTCGTCGCCGCCAAGACCGCCGAGGCCCATCCCAAGCTGCCGGGCACCATCTACACCGCCGCCGAGGCGATCGAGGCGGCCGGCGGCAAGGCCTTGCCGCTGGTGGTCGACGTGCGCGAGGAGGCCAGCGTCCAGGCCGCGGTCGACAAGGCGGTCGAGACGTTCGGCGGCATCGACATCTGCGTCAACAACGCCTCGGCGATCTCGCTGACCGGCACGCTGTCGACGGACATGAAGCGCTACGACCTGATGCACCAGATCAACGGACGCGGCACGTTCCTGACCTCGAAGATCTGCCTGCCGCACCTGAAGAAGGCGGCCAACCCGCACATCCTGGCGCTGTCGCCGCCGCTGGACATCAAGCCCCGCTGGTTCGCGCCGCACGTGGCCTATTCGATGGCCAAGTACAATATGAGCCTGTGCATGCTGGGCATGGCCGAGGAGTTCCGGTCCGACGGCGTGGCCTGCAACGCCCTGTGGCCGCGCACCGCCATCGCCACCGCCGCCATCCAGTTCGCCCTGACCGGCGAGGAGGGCCTCAAGCACTGCCGCACGGTCGAGATCATGGCCGACGCGGCCCACGCCATGTTCCTCAAGCCCTCGCGGGAATTCACCGGCCAGTTCGTGATCGACGACACGTTCCTCTACGCCGAGGGCGTGCGCGACTTCGACCAGTACCGCGTCGACCCGACCGCCACCCTGATGCCCGACTTCTTCGTGCCCGAGGACAGCGTCCCGCCGCCGGGCGTGGTGATCGGGTAGCGCCCTGCGTCCTTCGAGGCGCGCTCAGGAGCGCGCACCTCAGGATGAGGATTTCACAGCCAACCCTCGCTCCTCATCCTGAGGTGCGAGGCGCAGCCGAGCCTCGAAGGACGCACCGCGCTAAGGTTTCCGCCCCTTCCGCGCCGCCGCCACGGCGATCGAGCGGCGCGCCCAGTCCACCATCAGGTCGGGATCGTCCAGCGCCTCGGCGGGCGCCGTCCAGTAGGCCATCGGGCTCATGCCGAACGGCGCGAACTGGATGCTGCCGGCCGCTTCGAAATCGGGGCGCAGGGCCTCGTCGCCCTTCAGGTACAGGGTGTCGTCGTCCACCAGGGCGAAGAACAGGCCTTGGGCGTAGAGCCCGACTCCGCCGAACATCCGGCGCGAGGTCAGCGGCCCGACCGGGGCCAGCTGTTCGAGCACGAAATCCAGATAGTCCGAAGAGACCGCCATATGCCCGTCACCACCCAAGTCTCGGTTCGTCCCGCCGTCGCCGCCGACGGCGATTTGATCCTGCAGTTCATCCGCGACCTGGCCGCTTACGAGAAGCTGCTGGACGACGTGCGGGCGACGCGGGACGACATCACGGTGGCGCTGTTCGGCGATAATCCCAAGGCCTTCTGCGACATCGCCGAGATCGACGGCCGGCCGGTGGGGTTCGCCCTGTGGTTCTACAACTTCTCGACCTTCGTCGGCCGGCACGGGATCTATCTGGAGGACCTGTTCGTCCAGCCGCAGGCGCGCGGCTCGGGCGCGGGCAGGGCGCTGCTGGCCAACCTGGCCAAGCGCTGCGTCGACGAGAACCTGGGCCGGCTGGAATGGGCCGTGCTGGACTGGAACGCCCCGTCGATCGCCTTCTACGACAGCCTGGGCGCGGCGGCGATGGACGAGTGGATCGTGCGCCGGATGACCGGCGAGGCGTTGCGGAAGCTGGCGGGGGTGTAGCGCCGTGCGTCCTTCAAGGCTCGGCTACGCCTCGCACCTCAGGATGAGGAATTCAGAGCAGCAAAGCGCCTCATCCTGAGGCGCCCGCGCAGCGGGCCTCGAAGGACGCACGGCCCGCTATTCCAGTCGGTCAGCCTTCCGCAGTTCCGGGAACATCTTCGCCCAGGCCCCGGTCACCACCAGCGCCCCGACGCCGCCGAAGACGGCCGCGCCGACCGGGCCCAGGAACCGCGCCGCGACGCCGCTCTCGAACTCGCCCAGCTCGTTGGAGGCGCTGATGAACAGGCCCGAGACGGCGGCGACCCGGCCGCGCATCGGGTCTGGGGTGACCAGCTGCACCAGGGTCTGGCGGATATAGACCGAGACCATGTCGGCCCCGCCCAGCACCGCCAGGGCGGCCACCGACAGCCACATCCATTGCGACAGGCCGAACACCACCGTGGCCGCGCCGAACACCGCCACGGCGCCGAACATCAGCAGGCCTGCTCGGCGGCGGATCTGCTGGCTGGCCAGGACGACGGCCACCAGAGTCGCGCCCACGGCTGGGGCGGCGCGCAGGACGCCGAAGCCCTCCGCGCCGACATGCAGCACGTCGCGGGCGAACACCGGCAGCAGGGCCGTGGCCCCGCCCAGCAACACGGCGAACAGGTCCAGCGAGATCGAGCCGAAGACGATCTTGTTGCGCCAGGTATAGACCAGGCCCTCCTTGATCAGCGTCCAGCGCGAGCCGGGCTGCACCACCGGCTTGGTCGATTGGCGGATGCCCAGCAGGCACAGGCCGCCCAGCAGGAACAGGCCGGCCGAGGCCCCGAAGGCGACGGCCGGCGAGATCGCGCACAGCAGGCCGCCCAGGGCCGGGCCGATGATCGAGGCGCTCTGCCAGGACAGCGAGTTCCAGGCGATGGCGCGCGGCAGCAGCGGGCGCGCCACCAGCATCGGGCCCATGGCGCTGGAGGCCGGCGACAGGAAGGCGCGTCCGGCCCCGAACAGCACGGCGATGGCGAAGATCGGCCACAGGGCCGTATGTCCCGACCAGGCCAGCAGGCCCAGGCCGCCGGCGCACAGGATGTCGACGCCGATCGCGGCGGTCATGATCGCCTTGCGGTCATGCCGGTCGGCGGTCTCGCCCGCGGTCAGGGCCAGGAAGAACAGCGGGATAAACTGGGCCAGGCCGACCATGCCCAGCAGGAAGGCGCCCTGACCCTCGTCGTGGCCGGTCTCGCGGGCCAGGGTGTAGACCTGCCAGCCGATGGTCACCGCCTGGATCTGTACGGCCAGGGTGGCGACGAAGCGGGCGGTCCAGAAAAACAGGAAGTCGGTCTGCCGGAGCAGGGCGCGCATGGACGTGTCCCCCTCCTGCTTTGGCGCTTCGATCGCCGAAGGGACGGAGTCGGGGTCGGGGGGCAGGTCGGTCATCGGCGCGGAACATGTCCCCAGGCGCGCGTCGCCGCAATCGCGTTTGTTTGATGCGACCGTTGATTTCATTGACGCCATGCGCCCCAGGCCCTATTGCGCGCCCTCCATCGGAGGGAAGCGCCGCCATGCGACGCCTGCGACGAACCTGCGCCGCGCGGACCGGAGTCCGCGTCTGAACGCCCCGGAGGCGGCCGTCTCGGCCGCGTCACGAACCGGGGCTATGTCCCCTTTTCGTGTTCCGGATCGTTTAGCGCCCATGTCGTCTTCCGCTGTCGCCCCTTCGCCGCTGCCCCCTTCCATCCTGCTCGAGCGGCCCGAGCACGCCCGCGCCGTCGAGGTGCTGGTCGACCGCGCCTTCGGCCCCGGCCGCTTCGCCAAGTCGTCCGAGCGCCTGCGCGAGGGCAATCGCAAGCTGGACGACTGTTCGTTCGTGGCCCTAAGCAACGAATGGGGGCATGAAGGCCGGGTGATCGGCAGCGTCCGGCTGTGGCCGGTGAGGGTGGGCGACAAGGCCGTCGCCTTCCTGGGTCCGCTCGCCGTCGACGCCGACGAGCGCAAGCACGGCCTGGGCCAGGCCCTGGTCGAGGCCGCCTGCGCGGCGGCCGCCAAGGCCGGCTGGCGCGCGGTGCTGCTGGTCGGCGACGCCCCCTATTTCGGCCGTATCGGCTTTTCCGCCGAGCCCGCCGCCCGGGCGACCATGCCGGGTCCGGCCGACCAGCGCCGGGTGCTGGTCAAGGCCTTGGTCGAGGGCGGGGACGCCGGGTTGGTGGGGGCGATCCGGATCCGCTGAAGATTTGCCCCCGGTAAGGGTGATGACAACTGCTGGGGACAGGCGCATGCGCCTGTCTCCGACCGTGTCCCAGCCATCGCTTGAGCCGGCGGCCGGCTTGCCCTACCTGAAGCCCATGACCGCCGATCCCGCCCCTTCCGGCCTCGCAGGCGTCACCGCAGCAGCAAAGGTGGCGGGCGCCCGCGGCCTGCCGCCGGTCCACCTGTGGCATCCGGAGCATTGCGGCGAGATCGACATCCGCATCCGCAAGGACGGGGTCTGGTTCCATGAGGGCACGCCGATCGGCCGTGAGGCCCTGGTGCGGCTGTTCTCGACCGTGCTGCGGCTGGATCCGGACGGCTATCACCTGGTCACGCCCGTCGAGAAGCTGAAGATCCAGGTCGAGGACGCGCCGTTCGTCGCCACGCGCGTGGACCAGATGGGCGATATCCTGCGCTTCGAGACCAATGTCGGCGACGCGGTCGAGGCCGGGCCGGACAACGCCATCCGGGTCGAGACCGACCCGGCGACCGGCGAACCCCGGCCCTATCTTCACGTGCGGCGCGGGCTGGAGGCGCTGATCGCCCGGCCGGTGTTCTACGAGCTGGCCGAACTGGCCGCCGAGCGCGAGACGCCGGAGGGACCGCGCCTGGGCGTCACGTCGAACGGCGCCTGGTTCCCGATCGCCCCCGCCGGGGCGCACCGGCCGTGACCCTGAGCCGAGACGAGCGGCGGGCCTGGATCGCCAGCCGGCTGGATCCGATCAGCGCCTACGATCCCAGCCTGGACGCGGCGCGGTCGGACTTCGACCTCAATCCCGGCCTGAGGCCCGACAATCCCCACGCCCTGCGGCCGGCCGCCGTGCTGGTCGGCCTGGTCGAGCGCGAGGCGGGCATGACCGTCCTGCTGACCCGCCGGGCCGACACCCTGCGCAGCCACACCGGCCAGATCGCCTTTCCGGGCGGTCGCTGCGATCCCGGCGAGACGCCCTGGGAGACGGCCCTGCGGGAGGCGCAGGAAGAGGTCAATCTCGACCCGAAGTTCGTGACCCTGGCGGGCCTGCTGCACGGCTATCGCACCGTGACCGGCTTCCATGTCACGCCGGTGGTCGGCTTCATCGATCCGGCCGCCACCTTCGAGGCCAGTCCCGACGAGGTGGCCGACGTGTTCGAGACGCCGTTCGCCTTCCTGATGGATCCCGGCAACCATCAGCGCCAGCACCGCGACCTGCCGGACGGCGAGCGGCGGTTCTTCTACGCCATGCCGTGGAACGAGCGGTTCATCTGGGGCGCGACCGCCGGCATGCTGCGCGCGTTGTACGAGCGGCTGCACGGCGAGGACGTCGCGGCCTGACGCTGCGTCACCGGCGGTCCGGGCTTGCCGGTTCGAGATAATCGTTTGAAATGCCTGCCCCCGCGTGTGGGGCGTGTCGTGACTTGGGGGCGATGGGTGAACACCGAGACGATGGGCGCGGCGCCCTGGATGGCGCTGCCGGAGACCCAGGCCGTGATCGCCGCGCTCGAGGCGCGGGGCGGCCCCGGCTGCGCGCGGTTCGTGGGCGGCTGCGTTCGCAACACCCTGATGGGCAAGCCCATCGACGACATCGACATCGCCACCACCCTGACCCCGGACGCGGTGATCGAGGCGCTGGGCGCGGCGCGCCTGCGGTCCATCCCCACCGGCGTCGACCACGGCACGGTCACGGCCCTGTCGGGCGGCCACCCCTACGAGATCACCACCCTGCGCCGCGACGTCTCGACCGACGGCCGCCGGGCGGTGGTGGCGTTCACCCAGGACTGGGACGAGGACGCCCAGCGTCGCGACTTCCGCTTCAACGCGCTCTACGCCGACGTCCGCGGCCGGATCTACGATCCGACGGGCGAGGGAATGGGCGACGCGCGCGAGGGGCGGGCGGTGTTCGTCGGGGATGCGGAGACCCGGATCCGCGAGGATTACCTGCGCATCCTGCGGTTCTTCCGTTTCCACGCCTGGTACGGCCGGGGCGAGGCCGACCACGAGGCGCTGGCCGCCTGCCAGGCGCTGAAGGACGGGATCGAGGGCCTGCCCGCCGAGCGCATCCAGAAGGAACTGCTGAAGCTGCTGGCGGCCGACGATCCGCGTCCCGCCCTGCGGCTGATGGCGGCCACCGGGATCCTGTCCGCGATCTTGCCGGCCGTCGAATCCCTGGCCCGCCTCGAGGGGCTGATCACGATCGAGAGCGAGCAACTGTTCGAGAACGATCCCGAACTGCGCCTGGCCGCCCTGATCCCCGGGGATCCCGAGGTCGCCGAGCAGGCAGCCGACGATCTGCGCCTGTCCAACGCCCAGACGGAGCGGCTGGTCCAGGCGGTCGGCCAGTCGCCGCGCCTGGTCAGCTGGATGAGCCCGCGCGAAACCCGCCGGGTGGTCTATGCCCTGGGGCCGAAGGCGTTCAGCGACCGGGTCAAGCTGGCCTGGGCCGGTTCGGACCGATCGGCCGCCACCCCGCAGTGGCGCGGCCTTCTGGCCCTGGGCGAGAGCTGGACGCCGCCCGCCTTCCCGCTGACCGGCGACGAGGTCTTGAAGGCGGGCGTCCCCAAAGGCCCGATGGTCGGCCAGGTGATGCGCGAGGTCGAACTCTGGTGGATCGACCAGGACTTCATCGAGGACAGATTCTCGATCATCGAGCGGCTGAAGGCGGTGGTCCAGGGGATGGTGTTCTAGGCTTTGCGTCCTTCGAGGCTCCGCTTCGCTCCGCACCTCAGGATGAGGAATTCAGCAGGGAGCCCCTCATCCTGAGGCGCCCGCGAAGCGGGCCTCGAAGGACGCGAGGCGGTCGCCTATATCGTGACGGCGACGCCTTTGGAGACCCCGTCCATGAAGATCGGCCTGCTCGAGACCGGCGAACCGCCTGAAGCCCTGCAGCCGGCGTTCGGCCGCTACGCCGCGATGTTCCAGGACCTGCTGGGGCCGGGCCATGACTACGTCGTCTACGACGTCCAGGCCGGCGCGCTGCCCGCCGATCCGGCCGAGTGCGACGCCTATGTGGTCACCGGCTCGTCGGCCGGGGTCTATGACGACCTGCCGTGGATCGCGCCGTTGAAGGCGTTCCTCGTGGACGCCGCCCGCCAGCCGCTGGTCGGCGTCTGTTTCGGTCACCAGGTCATGGCCGAGGCGTTCGGCGGCAAGGTCGTCAAGTCCGACAAGGGCTGGGGCGTGGGCCTGCACCGCTACGACGTGGCCGAACCCCAGCCGTGGATGGATCTGGAACGGGACCTGGCGGGCGTGGCCGTTCCCGCCTCGCACCAGGACCAGGTGGTCGCCCTCCCGCCAACCGCGCGGGCCGTGGCCGGCAGCGCCTTCACGCCGGCCGGCATCCTGGTCTATGACGACCGGCCGGCCATCTCGATGCAGTTCCATCCCGAGTTCGACCCCGCCTATGCGCGGGCCCTGATCGAAGCCCGGCGCGGCAGCCGGTTCACCGACGCCCAGGCCGACGCCGCCATCGCCAGCCTGGACCAGGCCAATGACCGGGCGAGGGTGGGCGCCTGGATCGCGACCTTTCTCGACCAGCACGCCTGAAATCCGGCAACCTTCGCCGCGACCCGGCCGTTCCGCCTGAAATGCGGAGGCCTAACAAATGAGAGTCGTCACCGTCCTGCTGGCGGCCGGCTGCGTGGCGACGGTCGCCGGCCTGATGCCGTCCGTCTGGGCGGCCGCGCCGGCGCCCGCCGCCAGCGCGCCGGCCGAGACGCTCAAGAGCCCGGCCGACTTCGTCGCGATCAAGGACCCGGCCGCCCGCTCGGCCGCCCTGTTCACCGAGGCCGGCAAGGTGATCGAAAGCCCGCGCTGCATGAACTGCCACCCGGTCCAGCGCGCCCCCACCCAGGGCGACGACCGCCACCCGCACGATCCGCCGATGGTCGGCGGCCAGAGCGGTCACGGACCGGTCGGCCTGCCGTGCGCCGCCTGCCACGGCCCGGCCAACGTCCAGACCTGGGGCCAGGACATCAAGTCGATCCCCGGCGATCCCAAATGGGCCCTGGCGCCGGTGGAGATGGCCTGGCAGGGCAAGTCGCTTGGAGCGATCTGCGCCCAGATCAAGGATCCGGCCCGGAACGGTGGGCGTTCGCTGGCCGAGATCCATCACCACATGGCGGAGGATCACCTGGTCGGCTGGGCCTGGAGCCCGGGCGACGGCCGAGTTCCCGCACCGGGCACTCAGGCCCAGTTCGGCGAACTGGTGCAGGCGTGGATCGACACCGGCGCCAAGTGCCCGAAGGCGTAGTCACGGTCGGAGACAGGCGCATGCGCCTGTCTCCAATCCGACCTTACGGCCACTTCACCTCGGGCGGCATCGAGCTGAGGATCGACTCGACATTGCCGCCGGTCTTCAGGCCGAACATCGTGCCGCGGTCGTAGAGCAGGTTGAACTCCACGTAGCGGCCGCGCTGCACCAACTGCTGGTCGCGTTCCTCGGCCGTCCACGCCTCGCCCATCCGGCGGCGGACCAGGGTCGGGTAGATCTCCAGGAAGGCCTTGCCGACATCCTGGGTGAAGGCGAAGTCGCGCGCCCAGTCGCCGCTGTCGTGATGGTCGTAGAAGATGCCGCCGATACCGCGCGGTTCGTTGCGGTGTGGCAGGAAGAAGTACTCGTCGCACCAGGCCTTGTACTTGGCGTGCCAGGCCGGGTCGTGGGCGTCGCAGGCGCGCTGGTAGGCGGCATGGAAGTCGATGGCGTCGGGGAAGTCCTGTCGGCGCTGGTAGCCGAGCAGGGGAGTCAGGTCGCCGCCGCCGCCGAACCAGCTTTTCGTGGTGGCGATGAAGCGGGTGTTCATGTGCACGGCCGGCACGCGCGGGCTGCGCATGTGGGCGATCAGGCTGATCCCGGTGGCGAAGAACCTCGGGTCTTCGTCGGCGCCCGGCATGTTCTTGGCCATTTCGGGCGTGAAGGTTCCGAACACCGTCGAGACGTGGACGCCGACCTTCTCGAACAGTCGGCCGTGCATCATCGACATCACCCCGCCGCCGCCCGCCTCGCGGTCCCAGGGCTTGCGGACGAACCGGCCGGGCTCGCCGGCGTAGATCTCGGCGGGGGCCTCGTCCTCCAGGCGCTCGAACTCGGCGCAGATCTGATCGCGCAGGGTTTCGAACCAAGCGCGGGCGGCGCTTTTCTTCTGGCCGAGATCGGTTGGGGTGGGGGACAGTTCGCTCATGTCGACGGATTAGGCGGTTCGGCTTTCCCGTGCAAATCGGGGCCAGCCCATACGGGTTTACGCGTAGCCGAGTTCAACTCCAAGGAGGGCTGGACCGGAGCGACAACTTCTTGGTACGTCAGAGCCCTCAGTATTTCGGGGGTTTGTTATGGGGTTGATCTCAGGCACGACTGGCGACGACGTTCTGGTCGGCACGAGCGGCGGCGACACGCTGGACGGCGGCGCGGGCAACGACAGCCTGTCGGGCGGCGCGGGTCTTGACGTGCTCCGCGGCGGTACAGGCGACGACGTGCTCGACGGCGGCACGGGAGACGAGCGACTTCCCCAGCTGATCGTCAATCAGGCCAAGCTCACTGCGGAACTCACCGTCAATGGCGGGGATATCGCCGACTACAGGGACGCTACAGGCGGGGTAAGCGTCGACCTCACCCTAGGGGGTCCGCAGAACACTGGCTGAGGCGTGGACACCCTCACGGGCATCGAGGACATCTACGGCGGAAGCGGCGCCGACACCCTGATCGGCGACGGCGGGGCCAATATGCTGGTTGGCGGCGACGGCGACGACCAACTCCAAGGCGGGGGCGGCGACGACGTTCTGGTGGGCTGGCTCGGCAACGACCTCGTTCACGGCGGCGACGGAAACGATGTGCTGCGGGGCGGTTCGCTCTCGCTGGGATACGACGCGGACGGCGGCGTGGACCATCTCTACGGCGACGGCGGCGACGACACTATCCGCGGCTCGGCCGGCCTCGACTGGCTCTATGGCGGCGACGGAAACGACTCCCTTTGGGGCGCGCACGGCGCCGACTACTATTCCGGTGGGGCCGGAGACGACCTCATCAACGCTGATCTGGGCGACCTGGAAGTCGACGCCGGCGAGGGGAGCGACTGGATCTACCTGGACGTCGCTCCGGACGGCGAGACGCAGCGGCTGGTGCTGGTCACGGGCGGCGCGGGCGACGACGTTTTCAAGGTGGGCGACATCGGAACCCTGGCCAAAGGGCTGACGTTCGATGGCGGCGCGGGACTGGACACCCTAGCGATCGAATTGCCGCTCTATGTCAACGGTCCGACCGTTCTGAACCTGACCACCGACGCCAGCGCCCCCGGACTGCACCTGACGGACGTCGAGTGGATCACGGCCTACACCCTCGACCTCAACTTCACGGGCGGCGCCGGCAACGAGACGGTTCTCACCGGCGACCGGAACGACCAGTTGAGTGGCGGAGGCGGCGATGACCACCTGGACAGCGCAGGCGGCGACGACCAGCTGTTCGGCGGCGCCGGCAACGACCAGCTGTTCGCCGGGGCGGGCAACGACCACCTGAACGGCGGCGCCGGCGCAAACTACATGGACGGCGGGGCGGGGGCGGACCTGGTCCGCTACGACGACGCCGTGTCGGGCGTAACCGTCGATCTGGGGGCCGGCGCCGGCGCCGGCGGTGCGTCCGGCGACCTCTACATCTCGATCGAAAGCGCGGTCGGCTCAAACTTCTCCGATGTCCTGCTTGGAGACGCCGGCGACAACGCCCTGTACGGCCTCACCGGCGACGACCTCATCAGCGGCGGCGCCGGGAACGACCAACTGGCGGGCGGCGAAGGCAATGATCACCTTTACGGCGGCGTGGGCGCCGATTGGATCGACGGCGGTGCGGGCTTCGATCTGGCGCGTTTCGACGGTGAGGCCGCCGGCGTCGTCATCGATCTCCAGAACGGCGTGACGGGAACCGGCGACCATCTGGTCGCCATCGAAGGCCTGGTCACGACGAATCAAGCCGACAGCCTGTGGGGTGATGGGGGCGCCAACGTGATCTACGCCATGGGCGGCGACGACCGCATCGTCGGCGGCGCGGGCGACGACCGACTGTACGGCGGGGCCGGTGCGGACGTCTTCGCGTTCGATGCGAGTTCGGGCGTGGATTGGATCGGAGACTTCAATACCGGCGCCGGCCACGACGTCATCGCGATCCAGAAGAACGTCAACGGTTCCGGGATCGTCGATTTCGCGACCCTGGCGACCCGCGCCCATGACAGCCAGTCCGGCTTGGTGGTCGACCTGGGCGGCGCCAACGAGCTTCACCTGACCGGCGTCACCCTGGCCGATCTCAACGCGGGGCTCTTCCTCTTCTACTGAGCCTGCCAGCGGACGGACGGGTTCAGCTTGGAAACCCGTCCGTCTGCCGCAGCGCTTCGCCCAGGGCCATGGCCGCCGTCGTGGCCAGGTTCATCGAGCGGGCCTCGGGCCGAAGGGGGATCGTCAGGCGCGCAAAGGCCGTCTCGTGAACCTCCGGTGGCGCGCCGCGGCTCTCATTGCCGAACAACAGGGTGTCGCCTGCCTGAAACTCGAACTTGTGGAACGGGGCGGTCGCCTTGGTGGTGAACAGCAGCAGGCGGCCCTCCCGGCGCTCCGGCGCGGCGAGGAACGCTTCCCACGAGGCGTGGCGGGTCATGTGCGTCAACGGGCCGTAGTCGAGGGCCGCGCGCTTCAAGCTCTTGTCGTCCAAGGGGAAACTGCAGGGCTCGATGACGTCCAGTCCGACCCCCAGGCAGGCGCCGAGGCGGATCGCCGCGCCCACGTTCTGAGGAATGCCGGGTTGAAAAAGCGCGAGCCGCATTCTAAGCGAACCAACCATAAAGCCAGCAGGGGCATTTGCTGCGAATCGAAAGGGCTTGCGGACTTCGTCCGCGCGTCCGATAGGACGATCCGCTTTTGCCTGTTGTGGCGAAGACCCGTTCGCGGGTCCAGACAGTATGCGCCGACAGGCGTTTCTCCAGGCCGGGCCGTCTTTGGCGGCGCGGCGGCATCGAAGGGTGACTTGGGTGGCCGACACCGCCGTGGGCGCAAAAACTGATCCGGCGCATGGGGAAGACCCCAGCCGCCGGGATTTCATCTACATCGCAACGATGGCGGTCGCCGCCGGCGGCGCGGCCGCGATCGCGTGGCCGTTCATCGACCAGATGAACCCCTCCGCCGACACGCGGGCCCTGGCGTCGATCGAATTCGACGTCACCAAGGTCCCCGAAGGCCAGCAGGTCGTCGTCAAGTGGCGCGGCAAGCCGTTGTTCGTGCGCAACCGCACCAAGGCCGAGATCGCCAAGGCGGTGGCCGACGACAGCGCGTCGATGAAGGATCCGGAAAAGGATTCGGCCCGGGTGAAGCCGGGCAAGTCCCAGTGGCTGATCGTCGGCGGCAACTGCACCCACCTCGGCTGCGTCCCCACCTTCGGCGGCGGCGAGTACGGCGGCTGGTTCTGCCCCTGCCATGGCTCGGTCTATGACACCTCGGGCCGTATCCGTAAGGGCCCCGCGCCCAAGAACCTGGTGGTTCCGGAATACGCCTTCCTGTCCGACACCAAGGTCAAGATCGGTTAAGCGAGATGAGCGGACATTCGACCTACGAACCCAAGACCGGTATCGAGCGTTGGCTTGACGCCCGTCTGCCGATCGTGCGCCTGGGCTACGACAGCTTCGTCGACTACCCCACGCCGCGTAACCTGAACTACTGGTGGACCTTCGGGGCCATCCTGTCGCTGTGCCTGGCCTCGCAGCTGATCACCGGCATCATCCTGGTGATGCACTACACGCCCAGCGCCGACCACGCCTTCGCCAGCGTCGAGCACATCATGCGCGACGTGAACTATGGCTGGCTGATCCGCTACATGCACGCCAACGGCGCGTCGATGTTCTTCATCGCCGTCTACATCCACATGCTCCGCGGCCTGTACTACGGCTCCTACAAGGCGCCGCGCGAAGTGCTGTGGCTGCTGGGTTGCGTGATCTACCTGCTGATGATGGCCACCGCGTTCATGGGCTACGTCCTGCCCTGGGGCCAGATGTCGTTCCACGGCGCCGTCGTGATCACCAACCTGTTCGGCGCCCTGCCGCTGGTCGGCGAGAGCATCACCACCTGGCTGTGGGGCGGCTTCGCGGTCGACAACCCCACCCTGAACCGCTTCTTCTCGCTGCACTACCTGCTGCCCTTCATGATCGCCGGCGTGGTGATCCTGCACATCTGGGCGCTGCACGTGGTGGGCCAGAACAACCCGACCGGCGTCGAGCCCAAGTCGAAGGCCGACACCGTGCCCTTCACCCCGTACGCGACGGTGAAGGACGCGTTCGCGCTGAGCGTCTTCCTGATCCTGTTCGCCTTCTTCGTGTTCTTCATGCCCAACGCCCTGGGCCACGCCGACAACTACATCCCGGCCAACCCGCTGGTGACGCCGTCGCACATCGTTCCGGAATGGTACTTCCTGCCGTTCTACGCGATCCTGCGCGCCGTGCCGGACAAGCTGATGGGCGTGCTGGCCATGTTCGGCGCCATCGCCTGCCTGTTCGCCCTGCCGTGGCTCGACACCTCGAAGGTGCGCTCGATGCGCTACCGCCCGACCGCGAAGATCCACTTCTTCATCTTCGTGGTGGCCTGCTGCATCCTGGGCGTCTGCGGCGCCAAGCTGCCTGACGACCAGGTCATCCCGCACCTGACCACCTTCCAGCTGATGGCGTCCGACCTGAACAGCTTCGTGTGGCTCAGCCGCGTGGCCGCGCTGTACTATTTCGCTTTCTTCCTGGTGATCCTGCCGGTGCTGGGCCTGACCGAAAAGACCCTGCCGGTGCCGGACTCCATCGCCTCTCCCGCCCTGTCGCACCCGGCCGCCGCGCCGGCCGAAGCGACCGCCGCGCCTGAAATGAAGGGCTGATCCCGATGCTGCGCAAACTCTCCGTCATCGCAGCGGTCGCGGGTCTCCTGACGGCCGTCGCCGGCCCGGCCCTGGCCCAGCACGGCGCCCTGCCGGCCAAGGACGTCCACTGGTCGTTCGAAGGCCCGCTCGGCAAGTTCGACCAGCGCCAGCTGCAGCGCGGCTACAAGGTCTATCGCGAGGTCTGCTCGGCCTGCCACTCGATGAACCTGGTCAGCTTCCGCAACCTCGGCGACAAGGGCGGTCCGTTCTACGACAAGAAGTATCCGAACTCGAACGACAACCCGTACGTCAAGGCGATCGCCAAGGACTACGAGGTCGCCGACATCGACAACGAGACCGGCGACGCGATCAAGCGTCCGGCCACTCCGGCCGACCGCTTCCCCGCGCCGTTCCCGAACGAGGCCGCGGCCCGCGCCAGCAACGGCGGCGCCCTGCCGCCCGACATGTCGCTGCTGGCCAAGGCCCGCGAAGAGGGCCCGGCCCACATCTATTCCATCATCACCGGCTACGCGGCCCCGCCGCCCGGCCTGAAGATGGACCCGACCCAGCACTACAACCAGTACATGACGGGCGACCTGTCCTCGTACTGGTCGGGTCCCAAGGAGCATGTCCCGCCGGGCGGCTTCATCGCCATGGCCCCGCCGATCAAGGCCAACCAGGTGACCTTCGACGACGGCACGCCGGCGACGCTGGACCAGGAAGCCAAGGACGTCTCGGCCTTCCTGATGTGGGCCGCCGAGCCCAAGCTGGAAGAGCGCAAGCAGACCGGCTTCGCCGTCCTGGCCTATCTGGTGCTGTTCTCGATCCTGCTCTACGTCAGCTACCGCAAGGTCTGGAAGAACGAGTCGCACTGACCCGTCTTACGGCTTGAAGATCGAGGGCCCGGCGGCGACGCCGGGCCCTTTTCTTTTGTCCCGTCAGCGAGCGGCCTGGATTGGCGTCAGCCACAGGCGCAGGGCCTTGGGGTCCAGCCGCAGGCGGTAGGCCGCCAGGACCTGGACGCCGATCGCCCCGACCACGCCGTCGGGCAGGTCGCCGGCCACCACGGCCGGCAGGTCCTGGCGCAGGGTCCCGGCCAGCGACAGGCCGCTCAGGGTTCCGGCCGGCTTCTGGCGCGGTCCGTCGGCGGCCCCGCGGGCCCGGACCCCGCCGGCCGAGGCGGTGTCCAGGGCGAACGGCCCCGAGACGCCCGTGAGCCCGTCGGAGGCCGCCGCGAGGATCGTGGGCGTCCCGCCGACCATCGTCACGGGCAGGCCGCCTTTCCGACCGTCCAGGGACGCTCCTCCGGGCCGGTCGAGCCGCAGGCGACAGGGCGAGAAGTCCAGGGTCAGGGTGTAGCGGTCCAGGATGTCGGCCCCGATCACCCCGACGATCGGCGTCGAGAAGCCGACGGCGCGATAGTCCAGGCTTTGGACGGCGATCGGCGCGGCCTCGACGGCTTGACCCGCCAGGCGCACGGGCAGCGAGAGGGCCGTGTCGGTGAAGCCGGAGGCCTGGGCGACGTCGCGGTGCAGCAGGGTGTGCGGGGCCGACAGGTCGATCACATAGTCGCCGGCGACGCCGCCGACCGCGGCCGGGGCGACGATCGCGCCGTTCTCGAACCAGCAGGCGGTCTCGCCGGCCGCGGCGGGCCCGCCATGCGCCGCCAGCAGGGTCAGGAACAGCAGGGGGGCGGCGCAACGCATGCGGCGATCCTAGCCAAGGTTTCGCCGCGCGGCGAGCGGACCTAGGCTTCGCCGCGCGAACCACCCGCCCGCTGGAACAGCTGCAGCGTCCGCAGCATGGCCAGGGCGGCGCTGTCGGCATGATGGCCGCTGGGGGCGACGAAGGCGTGGCCGGCGTCGTACAGCCAGACCGGCAGGTCGGGATGGGCGGCAGTGATCCGCTCGACGTCGCTCATCGGGATCAGCGGGTCGGTGCGGCCGAAATGCAGGATGGTCGGGACCTTGGGCTGTTCGTCGGCATAGCCGGCGATGTCGCCGCCATAGAAGCAGGACACCGCCGTCAGGCCGGTGCAACGGGCCGAGGCCAGCCATGCGGTGGTGCCGCCGAAGCAGAAGCCCATGGCGAAGACCTTGCCGGCGTCCGACAGCCGGTCGATCGCCGCCTGGACCCGAGGCAGGGCCGCCGCGCCCCAGCCGCTGGCCTGGCCCAGGGCCATGCGGGCGTCCAGGCTGGGCGGGTCGAGGTCGGCGGCCGGGAAGGGGGCGTCGGCGTCGTCCAGGAGGCTGGGGGCGATCACCTCGTAGCCCTGCTCGGCCAGGGTGTCGGAGAGCTGGCGGATGTGCGGGGTGACGCCCCAGATGGCGTGCAGGATCACCAGCCCGCCGCGCCGGGCCTCGCCGGGCGGGGCGTGATAGGCGGCGACGGCCGAGCCGTCGGCCGCCGCCAGGGTGACGCGGCCGGTCTCAGCCACGCTTCTTGTCGGCCAGGGTGCAGGCCACGCCGGCCGCCTTGGCCTCGTCGCAGGTCAGCGACGAGAGCGGCGCGGTCGAGCCCGGCGCCGGGGCGTCGACGATGTAGCCGCCGCCGCCTTTGCAGGCGATCTCATAGCGCCGGATCGGCGGATCGCCGCCGCCGCCAAGGAACGTGCCGTCGGCCACGGTGCAGGCGGACGAGGCCTTGGCGGCCAGCGGCTTGAGCCCGGCGACGGGGGCGGCGTTGCCTGGCAGCGAACAGACCATGCCCTTGGGCCAGGCCTTGCCGGCGGCCAGGGCTCCGGTGTCCAGCGCCAGGCAGTCGTTCAGCTGCGGCTTGCCGTCGGGACCCTGGCTGATGATCCAGCCTAGCGCGTCCTTGCAGACGATCTCGTATTCCGGCCTGCTGCTAGGGCGGGTCGAGAGCGGGGCGGCGTCGATCACCTCGCACGGCGCGTGCAACTCGGCGGCGACCTTGGCGGCGGCCCTGACCACCATCGGATTGCCGGATTCGCGCGGTGTCAGCCGAGCGGTCGGCCGGTTGACCGAGCTGTACTCCCTCATGTTGTACTGCTCGGTGCCGTAGAGCCGCGTCGGCGGCGGCGGCGGCTGCCCCGTCTGGGCCTGCGCCGAGCCCGCGACCGCCGCCAGGGCGGCGGCCAGGATGAACAGGTGACCGAGCTTCTTCATGGGACCCCCAAGGTCTTTGTCTAGGCTCAAGGTTGTATCGAGCCTGGCCGCTCCGCAAGCCCTAAGCCGCGCCGTTCGCCTGGAAGAGCGCCAGCGTCCGCTTCCGCGCCAGCCTGGCGTCCTCCGGGTCGGAGTCGGGACGGCCGTCGTTGTTGAAGCCGTGGCCGCTGTTCTCGTAGACGTGGACCGTCACCTCGGGATGGGTCTCGGCCAGCCTGGCCTTCACCGCATCGGCGGGGATGTGGGGGTCCTTGCGGCCCAGGTGCACGATCAACGGGGCGTTCAGCGGCAGGTCGGCGTTGGCCGCGATCATGCTGCCGTAATAGGCCGAACCCGCCGCCAGGCTCTTCAGCTTGCCGGCCGCCAGCCAGACCAGCGAGCCGCCCAGGCAGTAGCCGACCGCGAACACCGGCCCGAGCGGCGCCAGGTGGTCGATGCAGGCCTGGATGTCCGACAGCATCTTGGCCGTGCCGATGGCGTTCACGTGGGCGACGCCGGTCTGGAAGTCCTCGGGCGCGCGGCCCGCCACGTAGCCCGGCACGGCGCGGTCGAAGATCGACGGCGCCAGCACCTCGAAGCCCAGGGCAGACCAGCGGGCGACGTCCGCCTGGACGTATGGGTCGAGCCCGAAGATCTCCTGCACCACCACGATCCCGCCCTTGCGCTCGCCCTCGGGCTGGGCGTGGAGGGCGGTAAATTCGAAGCCGTCGAGGCCGGAGGTCAGGGTGACGGTGTCGGTCATGGAAGCTCCCGAGAGATGGCGCGGATCGGACGTCTTTCGCGTCGTAGCGTCAAGCCGTCCATCAGGGTCAGGCGGACGGGGCGAACAGGTGCGGCGCGGCCCGGTGAATGAACAGCTTCAGGCTGGTTGGAGAAAGATCGATGCCGTCGATGGGGATATCGACATAACGGTGCTGCTCGTCGGAGGCGACGATCTCAAGCGCCGAGGACGACGTCAGGACCAACCGCAGCCGTGGTGGCGTTCGGTGGAAGGCGGGCTCCAGGCGCGCGGACTGGATCTGCGACCAGGCGACGTGCCGCAGCTCCTTTTGGCCCGCCTCGCGCCAGCCCAGGCGCTCGGCCGAGATCACCAGGCGCGGCCCGCGATAGGCCAGGCGGCCCGCTCCCGCGACGACCAGCAAGGCCGCGAACACCGCGAAGGTGATCAGGCGCTGGCGCGGACCCATATAGTCCACGCTGGCGGCGACGCCCGCGAGTCCAACGCCGCCGAGCAGAAGTGGAATGACGACCTCGGCCGGCGAGGTGCGAACCTCAATCGTCTCGAACCGGCTGGGCGCCGTGCTCAAGGCAAGATCCTGACCGCCGCGCCGTCGCGGGTCAGTCGCCAGACCTCGTCCATCTCGGTGTCGCTCACCGCGATACAGCCGTCGGTCCAGTCATGCCCCCGGTAGAGCGCCGCTATCTCGCCGCGTCCGTTGGGCAGGCCGTGGATCATGATGTCGCCGCCAGGATCGACACCGGCCGCACGGGCCCGGGCGACCTGGGCGGGCGTCGGATAGCCGATCCTCAGCGACAGATGATAGGCGCTGCGAGCGTTGCGATCGGTGATGCGATAGTCGCCCTCGGGCGTGCGCCGGTCACCCTCGCGAACCTTCGGCGCCAGGCCGCCACGGCCTAGCGAGATGCGATAGGTCGCCAGCTTCCGCTCGCCCGCGAACAGGCTCATCCGGTGGACGGCCTTTTCGATCACAATGCGATCGGCGATCGCCGCACCGGCGATGGGTGGTCGAGCTCGCGCTTCACAGCCGCCGCACGCCAGGGCCAGCAGCGCCGCCGCCGCCATGACGGCTCGGAGCCAGTCGCCAGGGCGGCGGCTCATGTCTCTAGACGTTGAACCGGAAATGCATCACGTCGCCGTCCTTGACGACGTAGTCCTTGCCCTCGGCCCGCATCTTGCCGGCCTCCTTGGCGCCGGCCTCGCCGCCCAGCTTGACGAAGTCGTCGAAAGCGATGGTCTCGGCGCGGATGTAGCCCTTCTCGAAGTCGGTGTGGATCACGCCGGCCGCCTGCGGGCCGGTGTCGCCGACATGGATGGTCCAGGCGCGGGCTTCCTTGGGGCCGACCGTGAAATAGGTCTGCAGGCCCAGCAGGCTGTAGGCCTCGCGGATCAAGCGGTTCAGGCCCGGCTCCTCCAGGCCCAGGGTCTCCAGGAATTCGGCTCTTTCTTCAGCTTCAAGCAGCGCGATCTCGCTCTCGATCTGGGCCGAGATGACCACGGCCTTGGCGTTGTCGCGGGCGGCGCGCTCGGCCACCAGGTCGCTGTACTTGTTGCCCTTGTCGGCGCTGGCTTCCTCGACGTTGCAGACATAGAGGGCCGGCAGCGAGGTCAGCAGCTGCAGCATGTGCCAGGCCTTCTCGTCTTCCTTGTCCACGACCGCGGCGCGGGCCGGGCGGCCCTCGCGCAGCTGGGCCAGGGCCAGGTTGATCAGGCGCAGGGTGTTGGCGGCCTCCTTGTCGCCGCCCGACTTGGCCTTCTTCTCGATGGCCGGCAGGCGCTTTTCCAGGCTCTCCAGGTCGGCCAGCATCAGCTCCATCTCGATGATCTCGAGGTCGCTGAGCGGGTCGATGCGGCCCTCGACGTGGGTGATGTCGTCGTCCTCGAAGCAGCGGGCCACGAAGGCCACGGCGTCGCAGTCGCGGATGTTGGCCAGGAACTGGTTGCCCAGGCCCTCGCCCTTCGACGCGCCGCGCACCAGGCCGGCGATGTCGACGAAGGTGATCCGGGCTGGGATGATCTCCTTGGAGCCGGCGATCTTGGCCAGGGCGTCCAGGCGCGGCTCGGGCACGGCCACGTCGCCGGTGTTGGGCTCGATCGTGCAGAACGGATAGTTGGCCGCCTGGGCCGCCGCCGTCTGGGTCAGGGCGTTGAACAGGGTGGACTTGCCGACGTTGGGCAGGCCGACGATGGCGACTTTAAGGGCCATGGAACTCTCGGTGAATTTCGTTGGCGCGCGCTTAGCATGGATCGCGGGGGAAGTCCTGTCGGACATCGGCCGTGCGGCGGACGCTCGCCCCCTACGGACCGCTTCGCGGTCGTCTTCCCCCAAAGGGGGAAGAGCACTTGGCGCGAAGGCTCCGCCCCCTCTGGGGGCGGACAGACCGCGAAGGTTCGTCCCCGATGCCCCGAGGGCAGCACCCCCGCTGGGGACACGCCGCAAGGGCGTGTCCCCGACGTGCGCGTGAGCCCTATTTCCGGTCGTCGACCACGCGGGTGACGGGACGGTCATCGCCGGCCGACAGCTCGTCGCGCCATTGGCCGCGCTCGTCCTCGTAGGAGATGCCGGTGTCCTCGCCGGCCACCCGCTGCTCGCCGGCCGCGCGCTGGGCGGCGTGCAGGGCCGCGTCGTGGGTGCGGAAGGTCTCGGAGAACACCTCGCCCACCTTGTAGGCCCAGCCGCCGTCGTGCTCGACGATGGTGTAGGTGATGTCGGTCATGGGACGGCTCCGTTCGGTTTGGCTCAAGGAAACTGCGCCTCGAAGGCCACGGTTCCAAGCCGGAAGTCTTGAAAGGAGCGGTCGTGCCGCTACGCCTTCGGAAACAGCCAGGTCAGGCCGCGGGTGAACGCCACCGGAAACGTCGTCTCGTGGAAGGTGTCGTCCATGATCTCGTCGCGGACCTTCAGGCCCGGATAGCCCCGCCCCCGCAACGCCCTGGCGAAGGCCTGCTGGTCGGCGACCATGTCCTCGGCGTCGCCGCCGGGACGCGGTCGTTCCAGCGCGCCGGTCGCCAGGTAGATGCGCGCCTTCAGATCCTTGTGGCCGGCGGCGTAGGCGGCTTCGGCCTTGAACATCTCGCGATGGCCATACCAGAGCGACGGGCTGGTCAGGACGTAGCTGTCGAACAGCTCAGGCTCGGTCACCGCCACCCAGGCGCCGAACAGCCCGCCATAGGATTGGCCCGCCAGCGTCCGGCGTCGCGGATCGGCCCGATAGCGGCTCTCCACGAACGGCAGGACCTGTCCCTTGATGAAGACCAGGTAGTCGGCGGCCCCGCCGCTGGCGGAAGCCAGGCTGGCGTCCTTCCACGGCGTCATGTCGCGGCGGCGGCTGACCATGCCATTGTCGCCCTGGGCGTAGGAAATCCCCACCAGGATCGCCTGTTCCAGACGTCCAAACCTGAAGGGCAGGTCGGTGACGCCCGAGGCGACCTGGAAGGCGTAGGGGCCATCGTTCAGATAGATCACCGGCCATTTTCGGCCGGCGTTCTCTGGCGCGTCGTAGCCGAACGGCGTCTTGACGTAGATCTGGTAGACGCGGCCCTGGGCCGAGGCCGGCAGGGTGTGGACCTTGCTGCCGGGCACGGCGAACTCGGCGGCGTCCGTCTGGAAGACGGCGACGGGCGAGGCCGGCTTGGCCTGTTCGGCCGCCCGGGCGTCGGCCGCGGGCTTGCAGCCGGCGAGAACCAGCAGCGCCGAGGCGCTGGCCAGCAGGGCGAAGAGCGGTCGCCGGGCCGAACGCGGGAACACCAATCGCCTCTTAAGCCACCTTCACCCGCGCCGCGCTCTCCGGCAGGTCGGTGCCGAACGCCCGCTGGAAGAACTCGGCCACGGTGGGCCGTTCCAGCTCATCGCACTTGTTCAGGAAGGTCAGGCGGAACGCCAGGCCGATGTCCTTGTCGAAGATCTCGGCGTTCTGGGCCCAGGTGATCACCGTGCGCGGGCTCATGACGGTCGAGATGTCGCCGTTCATGAAGGCGTTGCGGGTCATGTCGGCGACGCGGACCATGGCGGCCAGGGTGCGCTTGCCTTCCGGGGTGTCGTAGCCGGGGTTCTTGGCCAGGACGATGCCGGCCTCGACGTCGTGGTCGAGGTAGTTCAGCGTCGTGACGATGCTCCAGCGGTCCATCTGACCCTGGTTGATCTGCTGGGTGCCGTGATAGAGCCCGGTCGTGTCGCCCAGGCCGATGGTGTTGGTCGTCGAGAATAGCCGGAAATACGGGTTGGCGCGGATCACCCGGTTCTGGTCCAGCAGGGTCAGCTTGCCGCCGGCCTCCAGCACGCGCTGGATGACGAACATCACGTCCGGCCGCCCGGCGTCGTACTCGTCGAACACCAGGGCGATCGGGCGCTGCAGGGCCCACGGAAGAATGCCTTCGCGGAACTCGGTGACCTGCTTGCCGTCCTTCAGGACGATGGCGTCCTTGCCGACCAGGTCGATGCGGCTGACATGGCTGTCGAGGTTCACCCGCACCAGAGGCCAGTTCAGCCGGGCGGCGATCTGCTCGATGTGGGTCGACTTGCCGGTGCCGTGATAGCCCTGGACCATCACCCGGCGGTCGTTGGCGAAGCCGGCGCAGATAGCCTTGGTCGTCTGCGGGTCGAATTTGTAGGCGCCGTCGATCTCGGGCACGTGGGCGTCGCGATGGCTGAAGGCCGGGACCTTCATGTCGCTGTCGACGCCGAACGCGTCGCGAAGCGTGACCCACTTGTCGGGGGCCTGGGTGATCAGGGGATCGGCGGCGTGGCTGTCGGTCAGGTCGGGCATGATGTCTCCCGCTTACCGCTTTGACGTGGGGGAGGGGAAGGGCGAAGGCCAGCCCCGCGTGGAAAAAACGCCATGCCAGAGCACGACGCCCCGGGCGGCTGGGGCCGTCCGGGGCGCGATGAGGCCTTCGGGGAGGGGAAGGGCCTAGTTGTTGGCGATGATCACCGAGGCGATCAGGCCGGTGGCCACGGCGGCCAGGATGTAGTTGTTATCCACGCGCTGCCAGCGATAGCCGCGGGGCGGGGCGCGCAGGCCGTGGCGGCGCCAGTCGCTGACATAGTAGCGGTTGTCGCGATAGCGGGCGTCCAGGCGCTGGCCGCGTTCCCAGCGACGATAGTCGCGGCGCTCGTGGGCGGCTTCCCGGCGGCTGTGGCCGTAGTCGCGGCGGTCATGGCGATCGTAGCGGTCGTCGTGGCGCTGGTCGTAGCGGCCGCGGTCGTGGTCGTCATAGCGTTGTCCGGCGGCCATGGCCGTGCCCGACAGGGCCGTGCCGGCCAGCAGGGTGGCGGCCAGGGTGGTGATGATCAGACGCTTCATAACGAGGTCCTTTCCTGTTGGTGGCGGTCCGACACCGCCGAACCTCTTTCGATAGTCCGACACTAGCGAATGGGGTTTGGACCGGACATGAACGGCGCTGGTCAGGAATGGTTCATCGTGTTTCCGAGTGGAAACATTTCGCCCGACCTTGAGAATACTGGACGGTGCGAAACCGACCTTTGCGCGTTGTCTCATTCATGAGGCGCTTTTCCTTCTTTCAACCTCGCCGCGATTTGCCGCGACTGCTGACCGCGGCGCGAAACGAGCTGGGTGCGGTGGCGGCCCTGCTGGTGTTGGCCGGCGGCGCGCTGGCTTTCCTGGAGCTGTCCGACGACGTGGCCGAGGGCGACACGACCGCCTTCGACCTGGCCGTGCTCAAGGCGCTGCGGCTGCCCGGCGACCCCAACAGCCTGATCGGGCCGAAATGGCTGCACGTTGCGGCGGCCGACGTCACCGCGCTCGGCTCGATCACCGTGCTGGGCCTGGTGGTGGTCCTGGCCCTGGCCCTGATGCTGAGCCTGCGGCGCTGGAGCGAGGCCCTGGTGGTGCTGGTCGGGGCCGGCGGCGGGGTGGCGATCAGCCAGGGCCTCAAGCAGCTGTTCGGGCGCGAGCGGCCGGAGCTGGTCTATCGCGCGGTCGAGGCGGCCAATCCCAGCTTCCCGTCCGGCCACGCCATGCTGTCGGCCGTGGTGTTCCTGACCCTGGGCGCCCTGGCGGCCCGGTTCGCGCCGCGCCGACGGGTCAAGGCCCTGGCCCTGGGCGCGGCGGTCCTGCTGAGCCTGCTGGTCGGGGCGTCGCGGATCTATCTGGGCGTCCACTGGACCAGCGACGTCCTGGCCGGCTGGAGCCTGGGCGCGGCCTGGGCCATGGCCTGCTGGGTGGCGGCCTGGGCGTGGGAGCGGCGGTTTCCCAAATCTCCACTCATCCCGGCGAAGGCCGGGACCCAAGCCGACCTTCAGAACGAGAACGACTCGCCCAAATGATCGAGCAGATCGACCCAGCCTGGGTTCATCTCCTCGATCAGGCGGATCTTCCAGGCGCGCCGCCATTCCTTGATGCGACGTTCGCGCCGGAAGGCGTCGATGCGATTTTCGTGCTGCTCGACCCAGACCAGCCGGGTCACGCCATACTCCTGGGTAAAACAGGGATTTTCCATGGCGCGGTGCTCGGCCACGCGCCGCCAGATGTTGTCTGTCGAGCCTGTATACAGCGTGCCGTAGGGCTTGCTGGCCATGATGTAGGTGACGAAAGCCAAGACCCCGCTCCGCTCCCAGGCCCCAGCTTGGGTCTCGGCCTTCGTCGGGATGAGTGGAACATTATGGGAACTTGGGGTTGAGTCCAGCCCCTACTTCGCCAGGCCCGACTTCTGCAGCGTCTTGTACGCCTTGATCACCCGCTGGAGCTTGTGCTCGGCGCTGCGGTCGCCGCCGTTCATGTCGGGGTGGCAGCGCTTGAGCAGGTCCTTGTACTTGGCGCGGATCGCCGCGCCGTCGGCGTCGGCCTCCAGGTCCAGGTCCGCCAGGGCCTGGCGCTCCAGCTTGCCCAGGGCTCGGCCGGCGGCGGCCGATTCGGCCTTGCGCTGCTGGGCGCGGAACAGGCCGAACGGGTCGTTCAGGTGGCGGGCGTCGCGAGCGGCGGCGGCGGCGGCCTCGCGCGAATTGGCGTCGGCCTTCATCGACCAGGTCGGACGGCCCCCGGTCATCTTCTCCTTTTCCTGCGCGGCGCGGATCTGGCCCTCGCTCATGCCGGCGTAGAAGTTCCAGTTCTTGTTGTACTCGGCCGCGTGGCGCTGGCAGAAATTGTAGTAGACGCCCGGCATGTCGCGCGACTTGGGCGCCTTGGCCGTGGCGGCCGAGCGGCACTCGGGGTGGTCGCAGCGCACCTCGCCCGGTTTCAGGGCGTAGACGTCGTTCTCCCGAGCCGCCTCCTCCGGCGATTTCGGGGGGCGGACACGGATGTCGAAAAACTTGGGGCGATATTCGAAGTCGGCGCTCATGGCGCTTAGAGTAAGCCGACGCTATTTCCGTTCAAGGATTGACAAGCAAGGAACCGTCATGGGCGCTATCGCCGACGCCATCGTCGCCAAGCTGACCGCCGCCTTTTCGCCCACCCGGCTGGAGGTCGTCGACGACAGCGACCGCCATCACGGCCATGCCGGACATCGCGAGGGCGGGGAGAGCCACTTCAACCTGCTGATCGAGGCCGAGGCCTTTGCGGGCAAGGCCCGGGTGGCCCGTCAGCGGCTGATCTTCCAGGCCCTGGCCGAGGAGATGGCGGGGCCGGTGCACGCCCTGTCGATCGTCGCCAAGGCTCCGGGCGAGGCGTGATCCGACGCGCGAAAACGGGCTTGCCAGGGCGGCCCGCGACTGATTGCCTCTCCGCCCGGCGCGACCCCGCAACGACGCGGAATCCGCCGGCGACGAGGCCGGCATGAGCGCAACCGAGACATCTCCCACCATCCCGATCTTCCTGGACGAGGACAGCGAGGCCGCCCTGGCCGCCGCCTTGCCGGCCCTGCTGGCGCGGTCCTACGCCCGCTACTCGAACTTCACGGTCGCCGCCGCGGTGATCGACGCCGACGGCCGCGCCCACCTGGGGGTCAATGTCGAGAACGCCGCCTATCCGTCGGGCACCTGCGCCGAGCAGACGGCGATCGGGGCGATGGTCACGGCCGGCGGGCGCGGCATCGCCAGGGTGCTGATCGCCGCCGGCTCCAACGGCGTGGTCCAGCCCTGCGGCGCCTGCCGCCAGCGCATCGCCGAATTCGCCACCGACGCCTGCGAGATCGTCTCGGTCCAGGACGGCAAGGCCACTCGCCGCACGCCGTTCTGGAGCCTGCTGCCCGACTCGTTCGGCCCGCGGGACCTAGCGTAGGGCGCACGAAAAAGGGGCGGCCCGCAGGCCGCCCCTTTCGTTCGGAGATCACGCCCGAGGGGCGATCACAGGCCGCCGGGGCCGCAATCGCTTTTGAGGTACTTCTCGATCTCGAGCAGCTGGGTTTCCAGCATCTCCGGGGTCATGAAGGTGTACTGGTGCCCCATGTCCTTGATCTCGAGGTACTTGTAGGTCTTGCCGGCCGCCTTGAGGGCGCCCACGAAGCGGCGGGATTCCTCGACCTCGACCGTCTGGTCGCGATCGCCGTGATAGACGAAGATCGGGATCGAGACGTTCTTGGCGTTGGGCAGGGGGTCCAGGCCGTCGATGGTCGGCCGCTGATATTCGCGCAGGAACCGGTCGTTGTAGGTCTCGCCCTGGAAACGCTTGATCTCGGCCACGCCGGCTCCGGCGATCGAACACTGGTAGAGGCCGTTGGGGCGAATGGCGGCGGCGAAGGCCGCGTAGCCGCCATACGAATAGCCGAACAGGGCGATGCGGTCCGGCGCAGCCAGCTTCTGGTCGATCAGGTACTTGGCCGCGTCGTCGTTGTCGTCCTGCATGGCCATGCCCCACTGGGCGTCGCCCGCCCGGGCCAGCCTGGAGCCCCAGCCCTCTGACCCGCGGAACTGCGGCTGGATCACCACATAGCCGCGCGCGGTGAAATACTTGGTCCAGCCGGAAGGATCCCAGTCCAGCTCGTCGCGAGCCGAGGGGCCGCCGTGCGGCAGGACGATGGCCGGGTAGGGGCCCGGGCCGTAGACGTCCTTGGGCGGGGTGTGCAGGAAGGCGGGGATCATCAGGCCGTCGCGGGCGGCGTACTGCACCAGCCGCGACTCGCCCAGGACGGCGGGATTGATCTGCGGGCGCGACTTGCCCAGCAAGGTCAGCTTGCCGCCGTCGGTCAGCAGGTAATATTCCGGCGGCAGGTTCGGGCCGGACTTGCGGACCAGGATGTACTTCTTGTCCTTGGACCAATCGGTGATCTGGACGCCGGCGCCGTCCGGATAGCTGAACTTGGCCGGGGGGGCGCCGCCGGCCGGGTCGGTCCATTGCAGGGTGGTGGTCTTGATCCCCAGGGCGGCGGGCAGGCTTTTGGCGGCGGCCGCCAGGACCGGATCCACCCAATAGTCGCGGCCGGTCTCGGCGCCGTAGCTGAAGCCCAGCACCTTGCCGTCGTCGTCGAGGATCGGCCCGCCGGCCTCGAACAGTTTGATCTCGAAGGCCGGCTCGGTGATCTTCCGCTGCTGGACGTCGTACTCGTAGATCCCGGTCTTGTCGGCGCCGTTCTGGCGAACCCTGACATAGACGATGTTGGGATCGTCGCTGAAGCCGACCACCGTGGTCAGGTTGCGGTCCTTGGCGTAGGAACGGAAATGTTCCGACCATTCGCCGGTCTTCGGGTCGCGGATCTGCTGGGCGACATAGACCTTGCCGTTGTCGAAATCGACCTTCTGGCGGGCGCGCAGCTCGCCGGTGTGGTCTGGCTCCAGCCCGCCGAACCGTTCCGAGCCGCGGGTCACGCGATCGGCGCCGCCGTCGTAGAGATCGACCTTGTAGACGTCGCCCGCGCCGTTGGCGCCGGTGTTGAGCACCAGGATGTGCTTGGGGTCGTTGGGCAGCCGGCTCAGGATCGACGGGTTGCTGATGGCCTGCATCAGCTCCTCGTAGTCGCTCTTGCCCCGGTTCTCCGGCAGGGCCGAGGTCCATTTCGAGCCCTGCAGGTCGGTGATGTAGACCTTCTGCAGGTGGGCCTTGGTGGACCCGAAGGTCCACAACTGCTGGGCAACGACCGCCAGTCGGTCGTCCTTGACGAAATTCACCGCCATCAGCTGCATCTTGGAGGCGCCCAGGATGGTCGGCGCCTTGTCGGGATTGGCGGTTTCCCAGATGGCGATGACCTTGGTCACCCCGTCCTGCGAAACCAGGCCGGCGATGTGCTTGCCGTCTGGCGAGATGCTGACGTCGTCGACCTGGGCGTTGCGGGCGAAGTCATGGGCGGTCGGCGCCGTGGCCGGAGCCTGGGCCAGCGCGGGAGCGGTCGTCAAGGCCAAGGCGACGCTGGCGCACAATCCAAGATTGCGTAAGAGCATTTTTGCTTCGAATCCCCGCGTTGGATAAACATTGCTATTTGTAAGAGCGAACTTACTACGCGTCGGCCCCACTCCCGACACGGTCGACGACGAGTTCAAGGCGCCCGACAGCGCAGCCTAGCCGGTTTGGAGCTGACTCCAACCCGTCATAGGTGTTCAAGGCGCTGGTGAAAGCGGCGCCGTGGTCCCTTAGTGGCGATACTGTGACCAGATTGTAACGCCGGTCGCCATAAGTTTTCCAAACAGCTTCTTATCATTGAGCCGGCCTTCGAAGGTGAATAGCGTTCGCTGCAATCGGGGGCGGCGCAATTTTTTGATCGTCCCCTAGCGCGCTTAAAAGGCAGGGGACCTTATGCTCGACCGTAAGCTATTGCTCACCACTTCAATCCTGGCGGGTGTCGTCGCCTTGGCTGTCGCGCCCGTGAGCGCCCTGGCCCAGGACGCCGCCTCGACCGCCAAGGCCCCGCCGGCCGACACTGAAGTCGAAGCGCTCGTCGTGACCGGTTCGCGCATCAAGCGCACCGAATACACCAGCGCTTCGCCGATCCAGGTGATCACTTCCGAACAGTCCACCCTGCAAGGCTTGGCCGACACCGGCGACATCCTGCAGCGGTCGTCGGCGGCCAGCGGGTCGGCCCAGTCGAACAACCTGCTGACCGGCTACGTCGTCACGGGCGGCGAGAACGTCAGCACCATTTCGCTGCGCGGCCTGGGCGCCAACCGCACCCTGGTGCTGCTGAACGGCCGCCGCCTGGCGCCGGCCGGCCAGGGCGGCACGGTCGGTCCCGTCGACCTGAACGTCCTGCCATCGTCGATCATCGACCGCACCGAAATCCTCAAGGATGGCGCCTCGTCGATCTACGGCTCGGACGCCGTCGCCGGCGTCGTCAACATCATGACCAAGAAGGACTTCGACGGCGTTGAGCTGAACGCTTACGGCTCGGTCCCGACGCGCGGCGAAGGCGAGATCTACCGTCTATCGGGCACCGCCGGTAAGGTGTTCGACAAGGGCTACGTCAACCTCAGCGTCGATTACAACGAGCAGAAGGCCCTGAAGGTCAAGGATCGCAAGTATACCTCCTGCGCCGAAGATTATGTCTTCGATGCCGACACGGGCGATCGGGTCGATTATCTGGACTCGAAGACCGGAAAATATAAGTGCTTCAATGCCATCAACAACAGCTTCCAGGCGGCTTACAATTTCGGCGGCATCTTCCAGTGGGATCCGACCCTCGCCAATGCTCCTAATGGCGGCTATCCGACGGCGGCTCTAGGACTCCGCGGCGCTCTGCCGAATTACGTGCGTGCGGCGCGGGCCGGCCAGCCGGCGACCTATTCCTACGCCAACTATGATAACGCCGCCTACCAGAACTCCGATGCGATCTCGCCAATCAAGCGCGGCACGATCTATGTGACCGGCAGCTACGACGTTACCCCGAACGTCGAGGCCTACGGCGAACTGCTGCTGAACCGCCGCAAGTCGTCGGGCACGAGCATTATGTACCTGTTCGAGACGGTGTCGGAAAATAACCCGAACAACAGCGTGGCCGATGGCTTGCGCGCCGCCGCCACGGCTCTCGGCCTCCCGGTCGGCCCGAAAATCCCGCGTGGCATGCGCACGGAGGACGACCCCCCTCCGGCGGGCGATGCGATCCCGCTGATTCTGCTGCCGCACTTCCAGCGTGAAACGATCGACTACGGTCGCTTCGTCGGCGGCCTGAAGGGCACGATCAACGGCGGCGGCTTCCTAAACAACTGGGACTGGGACGTCTACGGCCAGTACGGCAAGTCCGACGCCAAATACACCAGCGACTTCATCTACGCCGACCGCGTCTACGCCACCACCGGCGACAGCGGTCTGGGTTGCGAGCAGGCCGCCATCACCATCTCTGGTGGCAACTGCATGGACATCGACTACTTCAGCCAGAACATGCTGGCCGGCAACCTCACCCCGGCCCAGAAGGCGTTCCTGATCGGTCAGGAAACCGGCTCGACCAAGTACACGCAGTACTCGTTCGAAGGTTCGATCAGCGGCGACCTGTTCACCCTGCCGGCCGGCCCTGTGGGCGCGGCGTTCGGCGTGACCTATCGCAAGGACAAGCTGGACGACACCCCCGGCTACAACGCCCAGAACGCCAACTACTGGGGCTACAGCACCGCAGGCCGCACGAAGGGTAGCGACGACGTCAAGGAAGTCTACGGCGAACTGGCCATCCCGGTCTTAAAGGACCTGCCGATGGTCGAAAAGCTGGATCTGAGCCTGTCCGGCCGTTACACCGACTACAAGAGCTACGGTTCGGACCAGACCTACAAGCTCGGCCTGAACTGGCAGCTGTCGTCGGCCTTCCGCGTCCGCTCGTCGTACGGCACCTCGTTCCGCGCCCCGGCGCTGTACGAACTGTACCTGGCCGACCAGACCTCGTTCTTCAACGGCCGCGATCCCTGCGAGAAGTGGGAGGAGTCGAGCAACGCTCGTATCCAGACCAATTGCGCCGCCGTTGGCGTTCCGCAAGGCTACGTCTCCCCCTCGACGCCCCTGGTCAGCACCGGCGGCGGCATCGGACGACTGGAGGCGGAAACTTCCAAGGCCAAGACCTTCGGCGTGATCTGGACCCCCAGCTTCATGGACCTGAGCCTGGCGCTGGACTACTTCGACATCACCGTGAACAACGAGGTGGCGGCGTTCGGGTCCCAGAACATCCTGAACGCGTGCTACGGCGGGACCACCTTCCCGAACGACTTCTGCACCCTGTTCACGCGCGACGCCGCCAGCCACGACATCACGATCATCAACGACAACTATCTGAACGTCGCCAGCCAGAAGAACCGCGGCCTGGACTTCAACGCCCGCTACCAGCACGAATTCACCGCTGGCAAGCTGACGGTGGACGGTCAGTTCACCTGGCAGTTCAAGGACGTGACCAACCTGCTGGAAGGCGGCGAGCCTGACGATCACAACGGCGAAACCACCGAGCCGGACTTCACCGGCGTGATCAACGCGCGCTTCGATCACGACGACTGGACCGTGAACTGGGCCGTCGACATGTACGGCAAGGCTTCGGACACCGAACTGATCGACGGCGGCGATATCCACGCCAGCACCAAGTACGGCCGCAACCTGTACTACAAGCAGTACACCGAGTTCACGGCCTACCACTCGCTGACCGTGCGCAAGAAGTTCGACAAGCTGACCCTGCAGGCCGGCGTGCTGAACCTCTTCGACGAACTGCCGCCGGCCCAGTCGTCGGGCCAGTTCCGCATCGGGACCTCGGCCCTGAACGCCTATGACCTGCGCGGTCGTCGGGTGATGTTCGAAGTCACCAAGCGCTGGTAGCGTCCAAGACTGATGTCGCCGGTCCGCCGGCGACATCAGTCAAGGCGATCCTCCAGGCAAAAAGAAGAGCGGCGGGATGTGTCCCGCCGCTCTTTTTGTTTGGATCTTGTCGCTGAAGGCGTTCGGGCGCTCAGACGCTCTGCGCCGCCAAGCCTTCCAGGACCTTGCGCAGGTCGGCTTCGCGGAACGGCTTCTGCAGCACGGTCGCGCCCTTGTGGCCTTCCGACAGGCCGGCCTCGCCGTAGCCGCTGGCGAAGGCGAACGGCACGCCGCGCGCCTTCAGGGCGTCGGCGACGGGGAAGATCGGGCGGCCGCCCAGGTTGACGTCCAGCAGGGCGGCGTCGATGTCGGCCTCGCCGGCCAGGCGCAGCGCCTCGTCCAGCTCGGCCGCGGGACCGACGACCACGCAGCCGAGGTCGCTGAGCATGTCCTCCACCAACATGGAGACCAGCGCCTCGTCTTCGACGACCAAGACCTTAAGGGCGGCGAGGGTCTTCATGGTTCAGGGCTCCAGAGCACGGATCGGCAACCGCATGGTGCATACGAGGCCTAGGCTATCATAGGCCAGTGCGACTTGTGCGGACAGTTCTCCCGCCAGACCCTTTTCCAGCAGGCGCGCGCCGAACCCGTGCCGACGGGGCGCCACGACCGGCGGGCCGCCGTGCTCGGTCCAGGTCAGGCGCAGGTGCGGCCCGGACTCCGGTCCGCTCGATTCCGGCCCGCCCGGCTCGGCCCCCCAGGCCACTCGGACTCCGCCGCCGGGAACCGACAGCGCGCCGTATTTCAGGGCGTTGGTCGTCAGTTCATGGATCGCCATGCCCAGAGCCACCGTCGCCTTGGGGCTCAGCTGGACGTCGCGGGCGTAGTCGAAGGCGATGCGATCGCGGGCGGCGAAGGCCTCCAGCTCGAAATCGAAGATCTCGCGCAGGCTGGCGCCTTGCCAGTTCTGCTGGGTCAGCAGGTCGTGGGTGTGCGACAGGGCCATGATCCGCCCCTCGAAGGCGTCGCGGAACGCCTCGGGCGTGTCGGTAGTGCGCAGGGTCTGGCTGGCGATCGACTGCACCGAGACCAGGGTGTTCTTCACGCGGTGGTTCAGCTCGTTGACCAGCAGCTTCTGCCGCTCCTCGGCGCGCTTGCGCTCGGTGACGTCCAGCGACACGCCCGCCATCCGCCGGGCGCCGCCGTGATCGGCGGTCTGGGCGGCCCGTCCCCGGGCGTGCACCCAGCGGACCTCTCCGCCCGGCGTGCAGACCCGGTACTCGATGTCGTAGTCGGCCCCGTGGCGGATGGCGTCCTCGATGGCGGCGATCATCCGTGGACGGTCGTCGGGATGCACCGAGGCGACCAGGTCGGCGAACCCGAAGTCGTCGCCGGGGGCGCGGCCGTAATTGGCCTTGCAGATATCCGAGGCCAGATAGGCGCGGGTCTCGACGTCCAGCTCCCACGAGCCCAGGCGGCCGGCGTCCAGGGCGAACTTCAGGCGCTCTTCGGCGTCGCGACGCTGGGCCAGCTCGGCATGGGCGGCCTCGTGGGTCCGCACGGACTCGATCGCCACCGCCGCCTGTCCGGCCAGGCCGACCACCAGGCTCTCGGCGCGCGGCCCGAAGCGCCCCGCCTGCGGATGGCCGAAGAACAGTCCGCCCAGCACGACCCCGGCGCGGGTGACCACCGGCACGGCCAGGTAGCTGCGGACGGGCAGGTGGCCTTCGGGCATGCCGTGATGGGGCGGGTCGCGGCCGTAGCGCGGGTCGCGGGTGATGTCGTCCGACCGCACCACGCCCTGGCCCTTGAAGGTGGGGGCGAAGACGGCGGTGCTGCGCGGCGTCGGAAAGGCTTCGAAGGCCGAGCGCGGCGCGCCCGACAGGCTGTAGAGCATGAAGCTCTCGCCGGCCTGGTCCGTGATCTTGTAGAAGAACGCGCCGAACTGGGCGCCGGTCAGCTCGACCCCGCCGTCGACCACCGTCTGGACCAGGGTCTCGGCGTCATGGCCGGCTCCGATGGCCTCGGCGATGCGGTTGAGGGCGCGCGAGCGGCGCACCTCTTCGGCCAGGGCCTCTTCGGCCGCGGCGAGGCGTGCGACAAGGTCCTCGCCCTCGTCCTCCTCGGCGCGACTGGTCGCCTTGGCCAAGCTGTTCACCCCCACTCGCCCCGGTGCTCGTTTTCTCGAGCGCGATCACAAACGCATCGCCACAGTGATGGTTCCGCAGGACGCCATAGTGCGCTGGGAACCGCCCGCCCTCAACCCGCCCGTGCGGCAAATCATCGGGCAGATCGGCGAAAATCAGGCCGTTGAGTCGAGTATGCGACGCAAGGCGCTCAGCGGACGCTCTCGTCCAGCCGTCCGCTGATCCGCAGGCCGGTGATCTGGTTGCGCTGGCGGCGCAGCACCTGGAAGCGGTGGTGGTGGAAGATGAAGATCTGGCCGGGCTCGGGAATGGTCTGGGCCTCGTGGATCACCAGGCCGGCGATGGTCACCGCCTCGCCTTCCGGCAGGCGCCAGTCCATGGCCCGGTTGAGGTCGCGCACGGTGACGTGGCCGTCGACGTGCACCGAGCCGTCCGCCTGCGGACGAAGGCCCTCGACCTTGGTGTCGTGCTCGTCCTCGATCTCGCCCACGATCTCCTCGAGGATGTCCTCCAGAGTCACCAGCCCCTGCAGCGCCCCGTACTCGTCGACCACCAGGGCGAAGTGGCTGCGCCGCTTGAGGAAGGCGTTCAGCTGGTCCTTCAGGTTGGTGGTGTCGGGGATGAACCACGGCTCGCGCTGAATCGAGGCCACGTCTATGTCGTCGATCGCGCCGTTGGCGGCGGCCAGGGCCCGCAGCAGGTCGCGGGCGTGCAGCACGCCGACGATGTTGTCGGCGTTGTCGCGATAGAGGGGGATGCGGGTGTGCTGGGCCTCCAGCGCCTCGGCCACCAGCTCGCGGATCGGCAGGTCGGCGTCGATCAGGGTGATCGACTTGCGGTGGACCATGATCTCCGAGACGTCCATGTCCGACAGGTCCAGCACCCCGCCCAGCATCCGCCGGTCGCCGCTTTCGACCCCGCCTTCGGAGTGGTGGTACTCGACCGCGCCGCGGATCTCCTCGTGGGCGGCCAGGACGTCGACCTCCATGGTCAGCTTGACGCCGAACAGTCGCAGCGTACGGCGCACCACCCACTGGATGGCGTAGATGATCGGTCCGAACAGGCGCACCACCAGCAGGGTGGGCCCCGACAGGAAGCGGGCCACGTCGTCAGACTTCAGGATCGCCAGGGTCTTGGGCAGAACCTCGGCGAACACCAGGACCAGCACGGTCATCGCCCCGGTCGCCGCCGCCACGCCCCACGGGCCCGGGATGGCGGCGGTCAGCACCTGGGTCGTCAGGGCCGAGGCCAGGATGTTGATCAGGTTGTTGCCCAGCAGCACCGCCCCGATCATCGTCTCCTGGTCGGCCAGCAGCGTGTTGACCCGCTTGGCCGGTCGGTCGCCCTCGCGTTCCAGCTGGTGCATGCGGGCCCGCGAGGCGGCGGTCAGCGAGGTCTCGGCGGCCGAGAACAGCGCCGACAGGGCCAGCAGGACGATAACGATCGGCGCGAGGCCGAGGATGGCGGTCAGGATCATGGAAGGGTTGTACGCCGGGCCGGCGGCGAGGGGGAGATGGCATGGGGCGGCGGGCCCGATGCGGATCGACCTTGCAAGGCCGCGCGTGGTCCTCGTCCTTCGACAAGCTCAGGATGAGGACCATTTACAGGCCCCGGCAGCAGGAAAACCTCATCCTGAGCTCGTCGAAGGACGAGGTTTTCGCCCGCGGCGCTGAAGGTCGATCCGCTGGTGCGCGGCCTCCGGCGTGAAACCTTCCCCGCCTGGGCGACGCCGCCCTGCGCCAGGGCTTTGATCACAGGTCGAGGCCATTTTGTGGATATGTCGACCATTTGGTGAGATTACTCCAGATTTAAGCAATATCTTTGTGGATTTACGAGAAAAATGTCACATAGCCATGTCATGGCCTCCCCCGATTTCATTCGCAGGAGGGGCCATTGCACCGGATCATCGACACAGGCGCCGCGTCCAGGCGCGCGGGCCGGGCTGGAACGCGCAGACGCGCGCTGATGGCCGGGGCCATGGCGACGGCGGCCTTCATGGCGGGCCAGGCTTGGGCGGCCGAGCCGACAACCGAACCCGCGGCCGACGCCGGCGACCCCACGACCGTCGACTCCCTGGTCATCGTCGCCAAGCGCAACGACGCGGCCAAGGCCCAGATGAACGCCCTGACGCCGGTGGCGATCCTGTCGGCCGAGGATCTGGAGCACACCGCGGTCCACAACGTCGCCGAGGCCCTGGGCATGATGCCCAGCGTCAATGTGATGAACACCGGCTCGTCGTTCTTCGGCGGCATCGACGGCGCCTCGCGCGGCGAGGGCATGTTCGTGTCGATCCGCGGCCTGAACGCCGAGTTCAACGTCAACATGATCAACGGCGTGACCGTCGCCCAGGGCATGCCCTACAGCCGCCAGGTCCAGCTGAGCCTGCTGCCGCCGTCCGGCCTGCACACCATCCTGCTGAACAAGACCTCGACCGCCGACATGGACGGCGACGCGATCGGCGGCACGGTCGATTTCCGCACGCCCTCGGCCTTTGACTACCACGACGACGTCCAGGGCTCGATCACGGTCTCGGGCCGGGTCGAGAGCCGCGCCCGCGACTATGGCGACAAGGGCCTGGGCGGCGGCCTGTCGGGCGAATGGGCCCGGAAGTTCGGGGCCGACCAGACCTTCGGCGTCTATGCCAGCGCCTTCTACGACAAGCGCAACTACGCCAACAGCGAGATGGCCGGCGTCATGGCCGCCCGCAACGACGGCGGCTGGGGCTTCCTGGTCAAGGACAAGGATGGGAACAGCTATCCCGGCCTGGATCCGGAGCAGAACATCACCCAGACCGGCGCCAACTTCGGGGTCTCCAACGGCTACACCGCCCGCTGGGGCGGCAACTTCACCGCCGACTGGCGCCCGGACGACACGCTGGACGTCTATCTGCGCGGCTCCTACGCCTACGCCAAGACCCAGCAGAACTCGACGCTCAGCCAGTATGTGAGCGCCGCCAAGAGCTACAAGGAGGCCGTCCCCGGCTCTGGGCGCTACGCCCTCAGCGTCGACGCGATCTCGACCCGGGTCTGGTACGAGACCAACCCCGAGAAGGCCGACCTGGGCACGCTGCAGTTCGGCGGCGACAAGACCCTGGGCGCCTGGACCCTGTCGCCGCAGCTGTTCTACAGCGAGGGCGACAACGACCGGCCCAACCATATCGAGGCCTCGGCGCGCATCAACCAGAGCGACCGGTTCAACAACGGCTCCAACCGGCCGCTGGGCGGGCTGTCGATGAGCTATACCGACGACCTGCCCCGGCCGCTGCTCACCCCAGACATCTACAACGACCTGAACAACGCCGGCTCCGCCTTGCTGGCGCGCCGCGCCGGCCAGCTGACAGAGCAGTACAGCGGCCAGCAAAAGTACGGCTTCAAGTTCGACGCCAAGCGGGTCTTCGAGGACGGCGCGCTGCAGTGGGTGAAGCTGGGCGGCAAATATGTCGACAGCCACCGCCGGGTCACCAACCGCGACTGGACCAACGACCACTTCGCCAACCTGATCGGCCAGGGCGGCCTGACCTGGGACAGCCTGGGCCTGACCACCGGCTATTACGACCACATCTATCCGGGCGAGTATGGCTGGCGGGTGCCGAAGGTCAGCCAGGACAAGCTGTTCGAGTACTTCAACAAGTACAAGACCGACGCCAGCTTCGACACCTGCGGCTCGAACGCGGTCAACAACTTCAACTGCAACACCCAGAAGGGCGACGAGGCGGTGGCCTCGCTCTACGCCATGGCCGACTACCAGTTCGGCGATGTCGAGGTCATCCCGGGCCTGCGCTACGAGCACACCAAGATCGACAACACCTACTGGGCGATCCCGACCACCAGCGCCGGCCAGCAGACCGGGAACTGGGCCAAGAGCGACACCACCTATGACGAGGTGCTGCCCAGCCTGTTCCTGACCTGGCGGCCCAGCGACGCGGCGGTCTATCGCGGCTCGGTCTGGACCTCCTACACCCGTCCGGCCTTCATCCAGCTGGCCGGCGGCGAGCGCCGCCAGGTCAGCGACGACGGCAATGTCACGATCACCAAGGGCAATCCCGACCTGAAGCCGATCAAGGCGATCAACCTGGATCTGTCGGGCGAGTGGAGCAACACCAAGGGCGGCTACGCGATGGTCGGCGGCTTCTACAAGCACCTGTCGGACTATCTGTACGACAACGGCTCCAGCCCGGTGAACTCCGACACCCTGACCGAGGGCAAGGTCACCACCAACCAGCCCACCAACGGTGGTGACGGCGACGTCTATGGCCTCGAACTTCAGCTGCGACAGAAGTTCTCGGATCTGCCGGGCCTGCTGGGCGGCCTGGGGGCGGGCCTGAACGTCACGCGCCAATGGACCAGCGTCGACCTGGGCGACGGCGTCGACAACCGCATCCAGAACGCGCCGGGCTGGCTGGCCGACGCCCAGCTCTTGTACCAGAAGGGCGGCTTCAGCTTCGACGTGATCTACCACTACACCGGCGCCTATGTGGCCGACTACGATGTGCTGGACCAGGCGGGAGAGTGGGACAACCTGTGGGTTCGGCCCATGCGCAGCGTCGACCTGCATGTCGGCTACGCCTTCGACAACGGCGTGAAGCTGGACCTGTCGGTCGCCAACCTGCTGAAGGACGAAAGCTACTGGTCCCACATCGGCCAGCACAGCCTGGCGCTTTCCGACGTGGTGGACTCGGGCCGGACCAGCCTGCTGACCCTGAAATACGCCTACTGATCCCGCGGATCCCGGCCGTCCGCGGCCGGGATCCCTCGCTCCGGCGCGAGGCTCGCGCCGATCTCACCGACAGGCGCGCCTGATGAAGCCCTTCCTTCCGATCCTCGCCTTCGCGGCGCTGCTGGCCGTCGGCGGCGGCGCGAGCGCCCAGACTGCGGGGCCGCAAGGTCCGCTCAAGGTCGAGCGCACCATGATGCTGTACCGCCACGGCATCCGGGCTCCGCTGCCGGGCGAGGCGGCGATCGACGCCTACGCCCACCCGCCCTGGCCGGTCTGGAGCACCCCGCCCAGCCTGCTGACGCCGCACGGCCGCGAGGCGGCGCGGCTGATGGGCGTCTATGATCGCCAGCGGCTGGCCAGTCAGGGCCTGGCCGCGCCGGAGGGCTGTCCCGCGCCCGGCGCGATCGCCATCTGGACCAACACCGCCCAGCGCACCATCGCCAGCGGCGAGGCCTTCGCCGAGGGCTTCGCGCCCGGCTGCCACCTGGCCGTGGGCCACCAGCCGCTCGACACCGAGGACCCGCTGTTCCACCCCGTCGAGGCCAAGGCGGTGGAGTTCAGCGGGGCCAAGGCCGCCGCCGCGATCACCGCCGAGAACGGTGGTCCCGCCGCCCTGGTCGCCCCCTACGCGGCCAAGATCCGCGAAATGGAGCGCGTGCTGGGCTGCGACCGGACCCAGCCGCCGTGCGACATCACCTCGGCCCCGACGCGCCTGGCGCCCAGCCCCGACGACGGCCTGGCGCTGGACGGACCGATTTCCATCCTGTCCGGCACGGCCCAGGTGTTCATGCTGCAATACGCCGAAGGCCTGCCGCTGGATCAGGTGGGCTGGGGCCGCGCCACGCCGCGAACGCTGGAGGACGTCTCGCGCCTCCACGCCCTGCTGTTCGATATCTACGCCCGGCCGCGCTACATGGCCCGACGGATCGGCGGGCCGATGGCCAGGAGGATCTCCGGCATCCTGGCGGCCAAGGACGCGCCCGCCGTCAACGTCTTCGTCGGCCACGACAACAACATCGCCGCCCTGGCCAGCCTGATCGGCGCGCACTTCAAGATGGACGGCTACGGCCAGGACGACCCGCCGATCGGCGGCGCCCTGGAGCTGCAGGTGTTCGTCGACGGCCAGGGCCGCCGGTTCGTCGGCGCCTTCTACGAGGCCCAGACCCCCGACCAGCTCCGGAGCTTGGCGCCCCTGTCGCTCGCCAGCCCGCCGGTCCGACGCGAGCTCGACCTGGCCTGCCACGCGCCAGGCCAGCGGCTCTGCCGGCTGGAGGACTTCCTGGTCGCGCTGGATCGCCGCCTGAGCGCCGACTAGACCGCGCCTTCCTCCAGCAGGAACGCCCGTAGCGCCGCCCGGTCGACGTCCTTGGCCACGAAGGCGTCGCCGATGCCGCGCACCAGGATGAAGGTCAGCAGCCCGCCCTCGGCCTTCTTGTCCTGGGCGCTGTGGGCGATCAGGGCGTCGGCGCTGAACGGCTCGGGGCGGATGTCGGACAGGCGGGTTGGCAGGCCGGCGGCCTTGATCGCGGCCTCGGCGCGGACGGCGTCCTGGGCCGAGCACAGGCCCTGGCGGACCGAGAAGCGGAAGGCCTGGGCCATGCCCAGGCCGACGGCCTCGCCGTGCTTGAGCCCGTCGCCGAAGCCCATCTCGCCCTCGACCGCGTGGCCGAAGGTGTGGCCCAGGTTCAGCAGGGCGCGGCGGCCGGCTTCCTTCTCGTCCTCGGCGACGATCTGCGCCTTCATCTCCACCGAGCGGCCGACGGCGCGGATCAGGGCGGCGGTGTCGCGCTCCAGCACGGCCTTCACGTGGGCTTCCAGCCATTCGAAGAAGGCGAAGTCGCCCAGCAGGCCGTACTTGATGATCTCGGCATAGCCGCAGGCCAGCTCGCGGGCGGGCAGGGTGGCCAGGATGTCCAGGTCAGCCAGCACCAGCCGCGGCTGGTGGAAGGCGCCGATCAGGTTCTTGCCGCGCGGGGTGTCGATGGCGGTCTTTCCGCCCACGGACGAATCCACCTGGGCCAGCAGGGTCGTCGGGATCTGGATGAAGTCGATGCCGCGCTTGTAGATCGCCGCCGCGAAGCCGGTCAGGTCGCCGACCACCCCGCCGCCGAACGCCACGACCATGTCGCCGCGCTCCAGGTTCAGGGCCAGCAGCCGGTCGCTCAACTCGGCCAGGCCCTCGAAGCTCTTGGTCTCCTCGCCGGGCGGAACCAGGATCACGTCGGTGGCGACGCCGGCGTGCTCCAGGGCGTTGGCCAGGCGCTCGCCGTGATGCTCGCCGACATTGGTGTCGGTGACCACCGCCACCCGCTTGCGCTTGAGCAGCGGGGCGATGTGCTCGCCCGCCCGGTCGATCAGGCCCGTGCCGACGACCACGTCATAGGCGCGCGCGCCCAGGCCCACGGGGATGGTGGTGATCACGTCGACTCGCTTTCGGACTGCAGCAGATAGATCTTCAGACCCGTGATAACGGCGTCGACCGCCACGGCGTGGGCGGTGTCGCCGGTCTCGACGGTCAGGTGGGCTTCGCCATAGGCGGGGTAGCGCAGGCTGGCGTGCTCGCGCAGCACGTCCATCGGGTCGCGGCCCTTCAGCAGCGGCCGGCCGTCCTTGCGGCTGACGCGGCGGGCCAAGAGCTCGAGGTCAGCCTTCAGCCAGACCGCGACGGCCTTGGACTTGATCAGGGCGCGGGTCTCGGCGTTGACGAAAGCCCCGCCGCCGGTGGCCAGCACGTGCGGCGGTTCGTCCAGCAGCCGGGCGATCACCCGCCGCTCGCCGTCGCGGAAGGCCGGCTCGCCCATCTCGGCGAAGATCTCGGGGATCGACCGGCCGGCGGCGGCCTCGACCTCGTTGTCGGCGTCGCGGAACGGCAGGTCCAGGGCCGCGGCCAGGCGGCGGCCGACGCTGGACTTGCCCACGCCCATCAGCCCGACCAAGACGATGGTCTTGCGGCGCAGGGCGGCCCTTGGGTCGGGGCTGGAAGGGGCGGTTTGGTCGGTCATGCCTGCGCGCGGTTTACACGAGGGCGAGGCCTCCCGCCAAGGTTTGGACCAAAGCCGCGTCCAGGGTGTTCCGGAGGGCGAAAAGTTTTCTTCAACCTCTGTCCTGCGGCATAGTTGAACCATGGCCCCTTCCAAGCGACTCACGACCTGTTCGGCCCTCGTCCTGGCGGCGGCGATGCTTGCGGCGGCTCCCGCCTGGGGGCAGGGACCGGTGCAGGTCCAGTCCCTGGCCGCGCCGGACATGTTCTCGTCGCCGGCCGCCCAGACGGGGCTGTCCGGCGACCTGTGGAAGGACGCCTCGCCGGGCGTCGCCAAGGAAGCCCTGCCCAAGCTGGCCGCCAAGCCGCTGTCGCCGGCCGCGGCCGGCCTGGCGCGGCGGGTGCTGGCCACCGGCGCCAACGCCCCGGCCGGGATCGGCGACAATCCGGAACTGGGCGCGACCCGGGCCATGGCCTTGATCGCCCTGGGCGAGGCCAAGGGCGCCGACGCCGTGCTCGACCGCGTCCCCGGCGTGGCCGGCAGCGCCCAATTGTCGATGGCGGCGGCCGAGGCGGCCCTGATCACCGGCGCCGACGACAAGGCCTGCAAGATCGGCGAGGCGCTGAGCGTCGAGCGCGGCGCCCCCTACTGGCTGCGGCTGCGGGCCTTCTGCCAGGCGATCGGCGACCAGCACGACGCGGCCCAACTGACCTTCACCCTGGCCGCCCCGCAGACCAAGGACGCCGACTACGCCCGGCTGATGAACGCCCTGCTGTCGGGCGCGCCGGCGGGGGCGGCCAGCCTGAAGAATGGGATCAACTACGCCCTGTCGCGCAAGCTGGGCCTGGACGTCTCGGCGCCCGCCGCCGTCGCCGCCGCCTCGCCGGCGTTGAAAGCGGCGATCAAGCCGGCCGACGCGGTCCCGCCCACCGACCTGACCGCCGCCCAGGCTTCGGCCGTCGCGGCCCTGCGCGGCGCCAAGGGCCTGGCCGCCTTCACCGACGCCGCCAAGGCCGCCCAACCGGCCATCGCCGCCCTGGCCGGGGCCGACGCGCCGCTGGAAGATCCGGTCCTCTTCGCCCGCGCCGCCCTGGCCGCCGATGACCCGGCCACGGCCCAGGCGATCCGGGGCAAGCAGACCGGCGACGCCCTGCCCGCCGGCGCCGCCACCACCGACCTGGCCCTGCTGGACGCGACCCTGGCCGCCGCCGGGGGCAAGGCGGACAGCCAGGTTCTCGATGGCCTGATCGAGCGCGGCGCCCAGGGCGGGGCCAAGTCGCCCGCCCAGCCGGCCGCCCTGATCCTGGCGGCGCTTGGCGGCGTCATGGGCCCGGAGGCTCGCGCCTCGTTGGCGACCTTCGACCCCGGCAAGTCGGCCGCTCCGGCCGGGCGGCTGATCGTGCTGGACGACGCGGCCACCGCCGGTCGCCAGGGCGAGACGGCCCTGCTGGTCCTGTCGATCGCCGCCGACGCCGGTCCGTCGGGACCCGGGCCGGTCGACCGCGCCCGGCTGGTCCGCGCCCTGCTGAAGGCGGGCCTGGAGGCCGACGCCCGCGCCTTCGCCGTGGAGGGGCTGCTGGCGCTGCAGGTCAAATGAGCGCCGCCGCCTCTTCGGGAAAGAGCGGGGGCTGGATCGACGCTTTCCTCGAGATGATGGCCGTCGAACGCGCCGCCGCCCGCAACACCCTGACCGCCTATGAGAAGGACCTGATCGACGCCCGGTTGTTCCTGGCCTCGCGCGGCGACCTGGACGGCGCCTCGGCCGAGGCGGTCGAGGCCTATTTCGCCGACCTGGGCGCGCGTGGCCTGTCGCCGGCCACCGCCGCCCGCCGCCGCTCGGCCCTGCGCCAGTTCTACCGCTTCGTGCTGGGCGAGGGCTGGCGCGACGACGACCCTTCGCGCCGGGTCGAGGCCCCCAAGGCCGGGCGGCCGCTGCCCAAGGTGCTGTCGCGGGACGCCATCCTGCGGCTGATTGCGGCGGCCACGGCCAAGGACGGAGCCCAGGGCCTGCGCCTGACCTGCATGATCGAGCTGCTCTACGCCTCGGGCCTGCGGATCTCCGAACTGCTGAACCTGCCCCTGGCCGCCCTGGCCCGCGACCCGGCCTTCCTGATGGTCAAGGGCAAGGGCGGCAAGGAGCGGCTGGCCCCGCTGAACGACGCGGCCCGCGCGGCGGTGAAGGCCTATCTGGAGGTAAGGCCGCAATTCCTGCCAAAAGGCGTCAAGGACAGCCCGTGGCTGTTCCCGTCGCGCGGCAAGGGCGGGAAGCTGACCGGCCGGCGGGTGTCGCAGCTGCTGGAGGACGCCGCCATCGCCGCCGGCATCGACCGCGAGACGGTCAGCCCGCACGTCCTGCGCCACGCCTTCGCCACCCACCTGCTGGAGGGCGGCGCGGACCTGCGCGTCATCCAGACCCTGCTGGGCCACGCCGACATCGCCACCACCCAGATCTACACCCATGTGGCGGGGGATCATCTGGCGCAGGTGGTCAGGACCAAGCATCCGCTGGCGAAGAAGGGGTAGGTCGAGGGCAGAACGGGGATGCACACGGCGACCTCGGCTCCAGGACCCGCGAGCCGGTGGTGCGGGCGTGTGTCCCCGCCTTCAGGCGCGGCATGACAAGACGGGGCGCGCCCTGCTAAGGCCCCTACTTTTCTGGAGAACGGCATGTCCGACGAAACCCGCGACAGCAACGGTACGATCCTGGCCGACGGCGACAACGTCACCTTGATCAAGGACCTCAAGGTCAAGGGCTCGGGCGGCGTGACGCTGAAGCGCGGGACCCTGGTCAAGAACATCCGCCTGACCGGCGACACCGACGAGATCGAGGCCAATGTCGAGAAGGTGCGCGGCCTGGTGCTGCGGACCGAGTTCGTGAAGAAGGCCTAGGCGGATCGACATCGGCTTCGGCGTTCGAAAACCTCGTCCTTCGAGCTCAGGATGAGGTTTTCTATGGCTGAGCCTGTAAATGGTCCTCATCCTGAGCTTGTCGAAGGACGAGGACCACGCACGACCATAGACGTCGAGCCACCAAAGCTCAGGCCCCGTCGAACGCCGCCTTCAGCGCCGGCATGTCCAGCTTGACCATCTGCATCATGGCCCCGAACATCCGGGCGACGGCGGCCTTGTCGGGGTGGGGCAGCAGGTCCAGCAGTTCCTGGGGCACGATCTGCCAGGACAGGCCGTACTTGTCCTTCAGCCAGCCGCACTGGCTTTCCCGGCCGCCGTCGGCGACCAGGGCGTCCCAGTAGCGGTCGACCTCGGCCTGGTCGGCGCAGTGGACCACGAACGACACCGCCTCGGTGAAGGTGAAGTGGGGGCCGCCATTCAGGGCGGTGTAGGCTTGGCCGTTCAGCTCGAAACCCACGGTCATCACGTCGCCGGGCGCGCCGGGACCGCCAGAGCCGTAGCGGGTGATCTGGGTGATCCGCGAGTCGGGAAACAGCGAGACGTAATAGTTGGCGGCCTGCTCGGCCTGGGTGTCGAACCACAGGAAGGGAGTGATCTTGGGCATGGCTTTCCTCCACGGGACCGCCGGTCGGCGGGTTCAAGCCAAGGACGATCAGGACACGCGTCTCCCGACATCGACCCGGACTTTTCAACGAAACGCCCTTCTCACGCGGCGGCCAGCAGGTCCGCGCCCTTGTGGTCGGCGTCGCAGCCGGGGACCAGGATGACCTCGCCCCGCGAATGGTCGGTGCGCAGGCCCAGGATCGCCTGGTAGGCGGGCGAGGCGTACCAGGCCCGGGCCGTCGCCAGGTCCGCGAAGGCGATGACCACGATGTCGCCGGGCCACTGGCCTTCCAGCACCTCGACCGTGGCGCCATGGATGACGAAGCGGCCGCCGAACGGTTCCAAGGTGGCGTCGATGCGCCGCAGGTATTCGATGATGGCGGGCCCAAAATCGACCTGGCGCAGGTGGGCGATGGCGTAGGCGGTCATGGCGGCTCCTCGTTGACGACAAGGAAGCTTCGTTCGTTCCGGACCTTGAAGCGATAACCTGTGAGGTTATGCGGATGTTGATCTCAGTTGAAGGCGGCGGCGTCCAGGCTTGAGACCTGGCGCGCGGTCAGGGTCCGGATGATCCGGATCAACAGGACGCCGGCGCCGATGATCAGGCCGGCCGACACGATGGCCACCATGCCCGCCGCGAGGTGGCCTTTTACGGTGCGCTCCTGACGCAGGACGTCGGACGCCCAGCCGGTGACGTTGCTGGCCAGGTAGAAGCCCCACCAGAGGCGCAGGATGAACGGGGTGTCGAGCGCTCTCCAGCGCGAGGGCTCGGTGCTGACGCGCCAGGTCTGGTCCAGGGCGTGGAACGGCTTCCACAACGAGACCAGCGGCACGAAAAACCAGCCGACCGCCCAGCCGGGCGAAGTGTCCATGCCGCCGGCCAAGCTGTGGGCGTTGCGGTTGGTGCGGTGGACCCACATCAGGAACAGCACGCCGTAGGCCGCCAGCGAGGCGATCTGCAACATGGCCGCCAGACCATAGGCCAGGGCGTAGGGAGCGAAGGCCGGCAGATCGAAGCCTTCGCGCAGCGGCGTCTCGCCGTCGGCCGCCAGAAGGTAAGACAGGTTCATCCCGACCATGCCCGCGAAGATGGCCACCGCGATCAAATGGGCCACGATGCCCACGACCGCGCCCTTGGCGCGCCGAAGCGGACTCTTGGCCGTGTAGAGACGCTTCTTGCCCATCGTCATTCCCCCGAACACGAGCGGAGCTAGACCGTTTTGAACCGTCCGACAACGCCGCCGTTGTCGCCCCCACCGCCACGGACTAGTTAGGCGGCATGTCCGCCTCCGAGATCGAACCCTTCCACGCCATCGCCATCAGCCGCCTGGCCCACCAGATGAAGGCTCAGGGCCGGTCGATCATCCACATGGAGTTCGGCCAGCCCTCGACCGGCGCCCCGGCGGCGGCGATCGCCACGGCGCATCACGTGCTGGACACCGACGGCATGGGCTATTGGGAAAGCCCGCTGCTGAAGGCGGCGATCGCCCGGCGCTACGCCGACCTGGACGGGGTCGAGGTCGATCCCGAGCGGGTCATCCTGACCTGTGGCGCCTCGCCGGCCCTGGTGCTGGCGCTGGCCTCGAACTTCCAGCCGGGCGACCGCGTCGCCCTGGCCCGGCCGGGCTATGTGGCCTACCGCAACACCTTGAAGGCTCTGAACCTGGTCCCGGTCGAGATCGGCTGCGGGGCCGAAAGCCGCTTCCAGCTGACCGCCGCCCACCTGGCCGCGCTGGACCCCGCCCCGGCCGGCGTGATCATCGCCAGCCCGGCCAACCCGACCGGCACGATCATCCCGGCGGCCGAACTGGAAGCGATCGCCGGCGTCTGTCACGAGCGGGGGATCCGCGTCGTCTCCGACGAGATCTATCACGGCCTCAGCTACGGCGAGCCGGCCCGCTCGATGCTGACCTTCGAACCCGAGGCCCTGATCGTCAACAGCTTCTCCAAGTACTTCAGCATGGCCGCCTGGCGGCTGGGCTGGGTGGTCGTGCCGACAGAGCAGGTCCAGCGGGCCCGGGCCTTCATGGGCAATCTGTTCCTGACCCCGCCGTCGCTGAGCCAGCACGCCGGCCTGGTCGCCATGGACTGCCTGGACGAGCTGGAGGGCCATGTCGCCGTCTACCGCGCCAACCGCGCCCTGCTGCTGGACGCCCTGCCGGCCCTGGGCCTGGCCTCGATCGCCCCGCCTGATGGAGCTTTCTACATTTACGCCGACATCGGCCACCTGACCGACGACAGCCTAGCCTTCTGCGAGGCCCTGCTGCGCGACACCGGCGTGGCCACCGCGCCTGGCGTCGACTTCGACCCGGTCGACGGCCGCCGGTTCATCCGCTTCAGCTTCGCGGTCTCGACGCTCGAGGTCGAGGAAGCCCTGCGGCGGATCATCCCGTGGTTCGCGGCGCGGGCGGCGGCTTAGGAGGACGGCGATGCGACTGATCGGAATGCTGGATTCGCCCTATGTGCGGCGCGTTGCCGTGACCCTGCGGCTGCTGGACCAGCCGTTCGCGCACGAGCCGGTGTCGGTGTTTCGCCACTATGACGCCTTCGCGGCGATCAATCCGGTGGTCAAGGCGCCGACCCTGGTCACCGACGACGGGGTGGTGCTGATGGACTCGACCCTGATCATCGAGCACCTGGAACGGCTGGCCGGACGGCGCCTGAGTCCCGACCGTCCGGCCGACCACGCCCGCGCCCAGCGGATCCTGGGCCTGGCCCTGGCCGCCTGCGAAAAGACGGTGTCGCTGGTCTACGAGTTCAACCTGCGCCCCGAAGAGAAGCATCACGCCCCCTGGATCGACCGGGTGCGCGGTCAGGTCGGCGCGGCCTGGAGCCTGCTCGAGGCCGAACTGGCCTCGCCGCCGGCCTGGCTGGAGGGCTCCCAGGCCTGGCTGACCTGCGCGGTGGTCTGGACCTTCGCGACCAGGACCTTGCCGGAGTCGGTCGAGGTGGCGGCGCGCCCTCGCCTAGTCGCCCTGACCGCGCGGGCCGAGGCGACGCCGGCGTTTCTGGCGACGCCGTTCGACGAAGTCTAGCGCGATCGAGGCTGACCGAGGGGCCACCGCGCTTCGCCAAATTCGCCGTCATTCCCGCCAAGGCCATGTTCACCGGGACGACGGTTCCCGGCTTGGCCGACCTGTCGCCTACCCATCGACCACCGCGAACGCATCCACCTCGATGAGATAGCCAGGAGAAAGGGCGGTGACTCCCAGGAGGACGTCGGCGGGCTTGTGATCGCCGAACAGCCCAACGCGAGCCTCTTCGATGATCGACAGATGGCGATCACGGTCGTAATCGACAACGTAGATCGTAATCTTCGCGACGTGTTCAGGCGCGGCGCCGGCGGCTGCGAGGGCTCGACCAAGATTGGCGAACACCTGACGCGCCTGAACCGCCAGATCACCGGAACCTACAAGCTTCCCGTCGATGTCTTCCGGTTCCTGGCCGGCGACAAATATGAGCTTGGAGCCTTTTGCGACGACGACTTGAGTATAGGTCGTCGGGGTCGGCAGATCGCGTGGGTTTATGCACTCTAGCGTCATCTTCTTTCTACTCCATTCATAGCTTCGCCGTCCTGCTGTTCGCGTCCATCGGAGCGCCTGTCTTCAAGAGGCCGATCCCGCTTCGCAGAGCGGATCGAACACTATTGATTACAATGGCTGTATGACAGCTTCCCTGGCTATCCCCCTCGACCGACGCCGTCTTCTCCTCACCCGTGAAGCGGGTGGAGGTGGCTCGGCGGGCAGCGACGAGACGGAAGGGGCGTCGTGCGGCTCCAAGCGCGAACGCCGAGGGGCCCCTAGGCCCGCATCCAGTCGATGAACGCCCGCAGGGCCGGCGAGAGCTGGCGGCGGCTGGGATAGTAGAGGAAGAAGCCTGGAAACGGCTCGCACCAGTCGTCCAGCAGCGAGACCAGTCGGCCGGCGGCGATGTCGTCGGCCACCTGGTCGCGGATCAGGAAGGCCAGCCCGGCGCCGTCCAGACAGGCGCGGCGGATGACCTCGTTCTCGTCGCTGACCAGCACGCCCGGCGGGTTGACCACCACCTCGCGCCCCTGGCGTTCGAACTCCCACGGCCAGGGCTGGCCGCTGCCGCGCCGAAACAGCAGGCAGCGGTGGTTCAGGACGTCCTCGGGCCGTTCGGGCGCACCGTGGGCCGCGACATAGGCCGGCGCGCAGACCAGGGCCTGGCTCAGCTCGCGGCCCAACGGGGCGGCGATCATGTCGGCCTGCAGGCTCTCGCCCAGCCGCACCCCGCAGTCGAAGCCGCCGGCCACGATGTCGGACAGGCCGTCGTCGCAGACGATCTCGACCCGTACGTCCGGATAGGCGTTCAGGAAGCCGCCGATCCGCGGACCGACCAGCCAGCGGGCCGCCGAGCGGGCGATGTTGATCCGCACCCGCCCCGACGGCCGGTCGCGGAACGCCGCCACCTCGGACAGGGCCGCGTCGATGTCGGCCAGGGCGGGGGCCAGCCGCGCCAGCAGCCGCTCGCCGGCCTCGGTGGGCGCGACGCTGCGGGTCGTGCGGTGCAGCAGCCGCACGTCGAGCCGGGCCTCCAGGTTGCGCATCGTGTGGCTGAGGGCCGAGGCCGAGACGCCCAGCACCTGGGCGGCGGCGCGGAAGCTGCGATGCTGGGCCACCAGGGCGAAGACGGCGAGGTCGGGCAGGGGGCGGGAATCCATTGCTGAGTATTGCTCAGCAGTTCGTTGAGACTTCAAGCGCTTATCCCGGGAGGGGCCCGCCCCCATCTTCACCCCGTCGGCAGGCCGCGCCTTTCGACCGCAATTCCAGGCATGAGGATATCACCATGAAGACGCGCAAACTCGGCGACGGGCTGGAAGTCTCGGCCATCGGCCTGGGCTGCATGGGCATGGGCCAGGTCTACGGCACGGCCCTGGACAAGGCCGACGCCTTCAAGGTGCTGGCCCGGGCGGTCGAGCTGGGCGTCACCTTCTTCGACACCGCCGAGGTCTACGGCCCCTACACCAACGAGGTGCTGGTCGGCGAAGGCCTCAAGCCGTTCCGCGACAAGCTGGTGATCGCCACCAAGTTCGGCTTCGACATCGCGCCGGAAGGGACCGCCGAGGGCTTCGCGAGGATGCGCGGCACCGACAGCCGCCCCGAGCACATCCGGACCGTGGCCGAGGCCTCGCTGAAGCGGCTGGGCGTGGAGGTGATCGACCTGTTCTACCAGCACCGCGTCGACCCGAACGTGCCGATCGAGGACGTGGCCGGGACGGTCAAGGACCTGATCGCCGAGGGCAAGGTCAAGCATTTCGGCCTGTCGGAAGCCGGTCCGGAGACCATCCGCAGGGCCCATGCGGTGCAGCCGGTGGCGGCCCTGCAGAGCGAATATTCGCTGTGGTTCCGCGACCTGGAGCAGACCACCCTGCCGGTGATCCGCGAACTGGGCATCGGCCTGGTGCCCTACAGCCCGCTGGGCCGGGGCTTCCTGACCGGCGCGATCAAGGCCGACGCGCCGCTGGCCGACAACGACTTCCGCCGGGGCCTGCCGCGCTTCCAGGGCGAGGCCCTGGCCAAGAACCTGTCCCTGGTCGAGGCCCTGACCGCGATCGCCGCCGAGAAGGGGATCACCCCGGCCCAGCTGGCCCTGGCCTGGATCCTGGCCCAGGGCGAGCACATCGCCCCGATCCCCGGCACCACCAAGACCGGCCGGCTGGAGGAGAACCTCGGCGCCGTCGACGTGGTCCTGTCGGCCGACGACCTGGCCCGGATCGCCGCCGCGGTGCCCGAGACGGCGGTCGAGGGCGCGCGCTACAGCGAGGCTGGCCTGGCGATGGTGGGCAGATAGTCGCCCTCTCCCGGAGGGGAGAGGGAGGGACCCGCCGCGTAGCGGTGGGAGGGTGAGGGGTTACACCCTCACCGATTTCTCGCAACGCCCTGCCGGCGCTCCGTCGGACTCACCACCCCCTCACCCTCCCACGCCTGGCGGCGCGGGCCCCTCCCTCTCCCCATGGGAGAGGGGGCTTTGGGTATTGCCCCTTCCGCCCGGGCGCCCCCACACTCGCCGTCATGGCCGACAATCCGCTGCAGCGCCTCGACGCCCTCGAACTGGTCAAGATGGGCAAGAGCACCATCACCCTGGGCGGGCTGGGCGCGGCCATCGTGATCGTGGCGGCGGCGATGCTGGCCGCGCGCCTGGCCGCCGCCGGCCTGCGTCGCCTGCGGGCCCGCGCCGTCGACAACGCCTCGTCGCTGTACGTGGTCGAGAAGCTGGCGACCTACGGCCTGGTGGTGATCGGCTTCCTGGCCGCCCTGTCGACCATGGGCATCGACCTGACCTCGCTGGCGGTGTTCGCCGGGGCCCTGGGCGTCGGCGTCGGCCTGGGCCTGCAGGGGGTGATCAAGGACTTCGCCTCGGGGATCTCGCTGGTGTTCGAGCGGCTGGTGGCGGTGGGCGACTTCGTCGAGCTGTCCAACGGCGCCCGGGGCGTGGTCCACGAGATCGGGCCGCGCGCCACCCGCATCCGCACCAACGACAGCACCGACATCATCGTGCCCAACTCGGTGCTGGTGAACGACCAGGTCATCAACTGGACCCTGCACCACTCCAACCGCCGCATCCGCGTGCCGTTCGTCACCGCCTTCGGCGCCGACAAGGAAAAGGTGCGGGCCGCGGTGCTGAAGGCCGCCCATTCGGTGCCGTTCACCTCGCCAGACGACGCCGTGCGCAAGAGCCAGGTCTGGCTGGTCGGCTATGGCGACTCGGCGCTGAAGTTCGAGCTGGTCGTCTGGCCGACCATCGAGTCGGTGCGCCGGCCGGCGGCGATCTTCGCGGCCTATACCTGGGCCATCGATGACGCCCTGCGCGGGGCCGGGATCGAGATCCCCTATCCGCAGCGCGACCTGCGCCTGCGCGGCGTGCTGGGCGAGGAGGGCGACGACGCCCGCGCCGCCCTGCGCCTGGAGCCCCGCGCCGCCCGCCGGGCCAAGGCCAAGGCCGCGGCCCCCGCGTCCAGCAACGACGCGGCCGAGGACCTGACGCGCGAGGATCCCGAGGAGCCGCCGCAGCCGGTCCAGGGACCGCCGGCGAAGGGATAGTCAGGGAATTCTGACCCCAGCATAGGCGCGGTCGGCTTTGACGCACGGGTCGAAGGCGATATCGTAAAGCCAACCCTTGTCTCTGCACATCCGACATGCGCCGCCCGCGCCTCGACGCACCTGCGCATCGGGATACGCGCTGGCTTGTCTCGCCAACTGACGACACGAGATCTCTCGCTGTGCAAACCACCCGCCGGTCGCCAGCAGAAGAGCGGCAGCGACGATCGAAATGGCTAGACGGCGCGGCTTTCTGGTGAGCATTCGGGCAGCTTAGCTGGTCGGTTGCAATTATTCACCGTCGAGCTTTCGCGAGGGCGGCGGCTTTCCGCTGACCCATGCGTCAGCCTTGACCCCGCCCACCCCGCGCCGCAGTCTTCTCGCAACTGCGAAATAAGAAACGACGCCGGGAGCCCGCCATGAAGACCCCCCGAGGCTTTTTCAAACCCCTGGCGATCGGCGCGCCGACGCCGTGGCGCGAGCCGCCGGCCCGGGTCGAGCGAATGATCCACTTCGTGCCGCCGCACCTGGACAAGGTACGGGCCAAGCTCCCCGAGATCGCCCCGACGGTCGACGTGATCCTGGCCAACCTGGAGGACGCCATCCCCGCCGACGCCAAGGGCGCGGCCCTGGCCGGCGCGGTGGCGATGTCGCGCGAGGTCGACTTCCGGGCCCTGGGCGTGGGCCTGTGGGTGCGGATCAACTGCCTCAACTCGCCCTGGCACCTGGACGAGGTGGCGACCCTGGTCGAGAAGGCCGGCGACCGCATCGACGTGATCATGGTCCCCAAGGTCGAGGGGCCGTGGGACATCTTCTACATGGACCAGCTGCTGGCCTCGCTGGAGGCCAAGCACGGGGTCACCCGGCCGATCCTGCTGCACGCCATCCTCGAGACCGCCGAGGGGGTCATGAACGTCGAGCAGATCGCCGGGGCCAGCCCGCGCATGCAGGGCATCTCGCTGGGGCCGGCGGATCTCGCCGCCAGCCGGGCCATGAAGACCACCCGGGTCGGCGGCGGCCATCCCGGCTACCGCGTCATCGAGGACCCGCACGCCGACGGTTCGCCCCGAGCTTCCGTCCAGCAGGACCTGTGGCACTACACCTTCGCCAAGATGGTCGACGCCTGCGCGGCTCACGGCATCAAGCCGTTCTACGGCCCGTTCGGGGCCATCGACGACCCGGTGGCCTGCGAGCAGCAGTTCCGCAACGCCTTCCTGATGGGCTGCGCCGGGGCCTGGAGCCTGCACCCCAGCCAGATCGCCATCGCCAAGAAGGTGTTCTCGCCGGCCCCCGACGAGGTGGCCTTCGCCCGGCGCATCCTGGAGGCCATGCCCGACGGGACGGGCGTGGCCATGCTGGACGGCAAGATGCAGGACGACGCGACCTGGAAACAGGCCAAGGTCATGGTCGACTGCGCCCGGCAGATCGCGGCCAAGGACGCGGAATATGCTGGGCTGTATGGGTTCTAGGGGGCGAAGGACCCCCTCAGTCGCTTCGCGACAGCTCCCCCAGAGGGGGAGCATCTTTTCGACGTAGATCCTCCCCCTCTGGGGGAGGTGGCCCGGAGGGCCGGAGGGGGTTCACGCCGCCACCGACGTCACCACCCGCGACCCCGCCACCAGCATCTTGTGCACCGGGCACGCCTCGGCGATCTCCATCAACCGGGCGCGCTGGGCGTCGTCCAGGTCCCCGGAGAGGGTGATCGTCCGCTCGAACAGGTCGGCTGGCTGCGAGGACGGGTCGCGACGCCAGGTCACCTCCACGTGCACCGCGCCCAGCGCCCAGGCTTTGCGCCGGGCGTAGAGCCGCAGGGTCTGGGTGGTGCAGGCCGCCAGGCCGGCGGCGACCAGGTCGTGGGGATTGGGGCCGATGTCCAGCCCGCCGTCCACGGGGCCCAGGTCGGCCGCGAAGCGGCTGGGGCCGGCGGCGACCAGGATCTGCACGCCGCCATGGCCGCTGTCGTCGGCGGTGGCGGAGGGGCGGGCGGGGGCGACGATCATTGGCGGACTCCGGCGAACGAAGCCCGACTTATAGCGCGCCGAAAAGGACGCGCTTGAAGCTTCGTACGATCAGGCCGCCGCGCGCTGGGCCGAGGTCACCTCGAACAGGCGCGTGGCCCCGCGCCACACCTCGACGGTGTCGCAGCCGCGATGGACGCCGACCAGCTCTTCGGCGCGACGGCGAGCGGCATGGTCGTCGGGACAGGGGGTGACGTCGAAGCGCGGCACCGAGCCATCCGGCTCGACACAGAAGAAAGTGAACACCTGCATGGGAACGTCCGTTCGCATCAGGCGGGACCGGGTCCATATTCGATGGGCGGGGCCGCAGGCGTCGGCTTTGGTTCTAAGCCGACCAGAAGCATATAGGCGAGAACCCCGCGATTAACCAGTAACCATCGGTTTTCAGACGAGACTCTCCTGGGGACGAATCCCTGGGACGCAAAAGGGGTTCCCACACGGCCAAGGTGTCGCTGCGACGACGAGTCGCAGGGCCGGCCCGCGCGTGAGGCGCTTCTGGGCCGATTTCGTGGCCGGGACGCCAAAACCGGTTTCGTTTTCGGCTATCGCGCTCTAGGTTCGCCACCTTTCCGCAACGGCGACGTTAAGAGACCCATGGCCGCGCACTATCTCGACTTCGAGCGACCCATCGCCGATCTGGAAAGCAAGATCGAGGAGCTGTCCCGGCTTTCCGAGACGGCGGGCCCCGGCGCGTTCGAAAGCGAGATCCAGGCGCTGCGCGACCGCGCCCAGCAGTTGCGCAAGGAAGCCTATGCCGGCCTCGACGCCTGGCAGAAGACCATGGTCGCCCGCCACCCCGAGCGGCCGCACCTGAAGGACTACATCGCCGGCCTGATCGATGAGTTCGTCGAGCTGCGCGGCGACCGCAAGTTCGCCGACGACCAGGCGATCGTCGGCGGCCTCGGCCGGTTCCGCGGCGTTCCCGTCGTGGTCATGGGCCACGAGAAGGGCCACGACACCACCACCCGCCTGAAGCACAATTTCGGCATGGCCCGCCCCGAGGGCTACCGCAAGGCCGTGCGCCTGATGGACATGGCCGAGCGCTTCAACCTGCCGGTCATCACCTTCGTCGACACCGCCGGCGCCTATCCGGGCCTGGGCGCCGAGGAGCGCGGCCAGGCCGAGGCCATCGCCCGCTCCACCGAGCGCGGCCTGGTGCTGGGCACCCCGATGGTCGCCACCATCGTCGGCGAGGGCGGCAGCGGCGGGGCCATCGCCCTGGCCGGGGCCAACAAAGTGCTGATCCTCGAGCATTCGATCTATTCGGTGATCTCGCCGGAAGGCGCGGCCTCGATCCTGTGGCGCGACGGCGCCCGGGCCAAGGACGCGGCCGCCAACATGAAGATCACCGCCCAGGACCTGATCCAGCTGAAGATCGTCGACCGCATAGTCGAGGAGCCGGCCGGCGGGGCCCATTCGGACCCGGCCGCCGCCATCGAGGCCGTCGGCGACGCGGTCGAGGACGAACTGAAGGCGCTGATGCAGCTGTCGCCCGCCGAGCTGAAGAAACAGCGGGCCGAGCGCTTCTACGCGATCGGCCGCGAAGGCCTGCAATAGGGCGGACAGGACCGAAGGGACCGCTAACATAGCGATTGACCCGGCGAGCCCCCGATTCCATCCTTTATTGCAATAACAACAAAGGGAGGATCGCCATGAACCGTCGTACATCGCTGGCGATAGGATGCGCGCTGGTCGTCATGGGCCTGGGCGCGGCCGGCCAGGGCATGGCCGCAGACGAGGATCCCTCGGCCGCCGTCATCGAGGGCCTGGTCTCCACCCTGCCGGGCGGGGTGGTCAGCATCAAGGCCGACCCGACCCTGTCGAACGGGCGGCTGGTCCTGCGGGTCGTGGCCTTCAACAAGGGCGCGGCGCCTGTCACCCTCAACGCCGCCGATATCAAGCTCTATACCAGCGCCAACCAGCCCGTGGCGCTGCTGCCCCTGGACCAGTTGATCGCCGAGGTTTCAAGCCCGGCGCCGGGGCGGTCCGTCGGATCGGCGACCGGCTATGGGGGGCAGGCTCTGGCCACGGGTCAGGACGGACGGCTGGACGTCAGCGGCTTTTCGGGCGCCAACCAGACGGTGGCGGGCGGCTTGTCGTCCCAGGTGCAGGCTCAGATCGGCGCGCCCGGCAAGCTCAGCAAGGCCGACCAGGCCCAGGTGGACACCCTGCGGGCGGCGATCCTGCAGTCGGTCGAGGTCGCGCCGAACACCGCCGCGGGCGGCCAGATCGTCACCGACAAGCTGAAGTTCGATCGCGACGCGCCGCGCGAGCTGAAAATGGTGGTCCGCTTCAACGGCGAGAAGCACGGCTTCATCTTCGGCGCGCCGCCCGCTCGCTGAGCGGAAGGTTTTTTCGCCGCCGATGTCACGCGGGCCCCGGCTGCGTCGTCCTGTTCCCGAAGCCCCAAGATCGGGCCAGACGAGGACAAGACCATGAGCGCCCAAACCGCCCCCTTCCGCCACGACATCAACGTACCGGCCGTCTACCAGGCCTTCATCGCCGCCGAGACGGCGGCGGTGGGCGCCGGCGTGGACAAGCACCTGGTGCACCTGGTCAAGCTGCGCGCCTCGCAGCTGAACCAGTGCGCCTTCTGCGTGAAGATGCATTCCAAGGAGGCCCGCGACGACGGCGAAACCAACGAGCGGCTGGACCGCCTGACGGTCTGGAGCCACGTCTCGGACTTCACCGCCAAGGAGAAGGCCGCCCTGGCCTGGACCGAGGCCCTGACCCAGCTGCCCACCCACGCCGACCTCGGCCCGCTGCGCGCCGCGTTGCGCGAGCACTTCACCGACGTCGAGGCCAGCGCCCTGACCACGGTGATCGCGATGATCAACCTGTGGAACCGGCTGGGCGTGTCGGTGCACTAGGCGGAGTTCCTATCCGGTCGGTTTGTCGTCCCGGATCCCGCTTCGCCGGGATGACAAATGTGATGTACGGCTAGTCGATCTCGTCGTCTCGCAAGAGACGGTCGAGATCTTCCGGCGCCAGTTTCTTGATCGCGGCTTCCTGCTTGCGATCATAGTCCCGATCGTTGGGTTCCTGACGCTTTTGCTTCGGACGCCCATATTGACGGACGAAACGCGCGAGATCCGCCACTTGGCGCGCGAGCTTCTCGTCCCGGTTCAATTTTATCGCCATGCCCTGCAGCCTAGCTTGAAATCAGCGGCGCGAAACCTCGCCGATCACCGCTCGGGATCGCTCGCGGTAAACACCCCGGCAAACACTGTGACGTCCCCGCGAAGTTTTCGTGAAATAGCCACGCTTGCGTCCCGGGATTAGCCACTCGTTAGGCGAGAAATGGTCCCTCCAGCCCCGAGTAAAGGGGCTTGCCATGTTCACCCTGCGAGACACCGTGTCGTCCCTGGTTCCGGCCCGCGCCGACACCCTGGGCAAGACGCTGTACGAGCGGTTCCGCGAGGAGCCGGACACCCTGATCGTCCCGGTGCTGGACGCCGACGACCGTCCAATCGGCCTGGTCGAGCGCAACGCCTTCTTCCTGCGCATGGCGGCCGAATATGGCCGGGCCCTGTACGCCCTGCGGCCGATCTCGGTGCTGATGGACAGCGACCCGCTGGTGGTCGAGGCCGACGTCGAACTGGCGGCCTTCACCAGCGACAGCCTGTCCTATCGGGCCAGCGACCTGCTGCGCGGCTTCATCGTCACCGACGGCGGCCGCTATCTCGGCGTCGGCACGGTGCTGGGCCTGCTGCAGGCCGCCAACGAGACCAACCGCCGGGGCGTCGAGGCCCTGGCCTCGGCCAAGGCCGACGAGGAACGGGCCCGCACCTTCATGACCGCGGTGGTCGAGGCCATCCCGTCGATGGTGTTCGTCAAGCGGGCCGACGACCACGCCTACGTGCTGCTCAACCGGGCCGGCGAGAAGATCCTGGGCCACGCCCGCGCCGACATGATCGGCCGCACCGACGCCGACTTCTACCCGGCCGAGCAGGCGGCCATCTATCGCGAGCGCGACGCCGAGGTGATTTCGTCGGGCGAGGTGCGGGTGATCGAGGAGGACCACGTGCCACGCAAGGACGGCTCGGTCGCCCTGCTGCGCACCAAGAAGATCGCCATTCCCGGCCCCGACGGCGCGGCCGAATATCTGCTGGGGGTCTCGGAGGACATCGCCGAGCGCAAGCGGGCCGAGGCCCAGATCGCTCGCCTGGCGCACTATGACCCTTTGACGGACCTTCCCAACCGCCTGCTGTTCCAGAAGGACCTGTCGGCGGCGCTGAGCCGCGCGACGCGGCGGGAGGACCTGGTGGCGGTGCACTGCATCGACCTGGACCGCTTCAAGACCGTCAACGACACCCTGGGCCATCCCGTCGGGGACGCCCTGCTGAAGATCGCCGCCGAGCGCCTGCGGGCCTGCGTGCGCGAGGGCGACACCGTCGCGCGGCTGGGCGGCGACGAGTTCGCGGTGGTCCAGTGCGGCCTGACCGACCTCTCCGGCACCACCCGCCTGGCCGGACGAATCGTCGAAGCTCTGGCGGAGACCTTCGAACTGCAAGGCCAGCAGGTGATGATCGGCGGTAGCGTCGGGGTGGCGGTGTCGCCTAACGACGGGGCCGACAGCGACGAACTCCTGAAGAAGGCCGACATGGCCCTCTACCGCGCCAAGGCCGACGGCAAGGGGGCTTTCCACTTCTTCGAGCAGGCCATGGACGAGGCCCTGCAGGCCCGTCGCGCCCTGGAGCTGGACCTGCGTCTGGCCCTGGCGGAGGGCCAGTTCGAGCTGTACTACCAGCCGCTGTACAGCCTGGGCGTCGACCAGGTGACGGGCTGCGAGGCCCTGCTGCGTTGGCGTCATCCGGTGCGCGGCATGGTCTCGCCGGCCGATTTCATTCCGCTGGCCGAGGAGATCGGCCTGATCAACGCCCTGGGCGAGTGGGTGCTGCGCGAAGCCTGCCGCGAGGCGGCCGGCTGGCCGCAGCCTGTGCGGCTGGCGGTCAACCTGTCGCCGGCCCAGTTCCGCGACCGGCATCTGGTGTCCACCGTGGTCTCGGCCCTGGCCGCCTCCGGCCTGGCCGCCGAGCGGCTGGAGCTGGAGATCACCGAGTCGGTGCTGCTGCAGGATACGGCTGGCAACATGTCGATCCTGCACGACCTGAAGGCCCTGGGCGTACGGATCTCGATGGATGACTTCGGCACCGGCTATTCCAGCCTGAGCTACCTGCGCAGCTTCCCGTTCGACAAGATCAAGATCGACCAGACCTTCGTGCGGGACATCCTCGACGACGCCGACGCCCTGGCGATCATCAAGGCGGTGCTCGACCTGGGCGCCAGCCTGGGCATCACCACCACGGCCGAGGGCGTGGAATCGGTGGAACAGCTGGATGAGCTGCGCCGCCAGGGCTGCGGCGAGATCCAGGGCTATTTCATCAGCCGCCCCAAGCCCGCGGCGGAGATCGCGGCGATGCTGGGGGTTGTCGTGGAGAACAAGATGAAGGCGCCCGTGGTCGCCTTCTCCCCTGGGGAGAAGGAGAGGCCCGTGGCGCAGGCGTGGGAGGATGAGGGGGTTCTGAGCTCGACGGCGCGCCGATAAGGCGGTTCGTAAAGCCGGGGACAGGCGCATGCGCCTGTCCCGTCCAATTTTATCCCCGACCTTTCCGCCATCGCCCCCTAGCCTCGCGCCGCGATCTTCGCCACACAGCGACCATGCGCATGGTCGGCTATCTCAGGGTTCCGCCCGTCAGGGGCGTGGTGATCGACGGGCCGCAGTCGCAGCGGCTGTTCGACGCCGGCTGCGACCAGCTGTTCCACGACCGCTGCTACGGCCTGGCCGTGCACAAGCCGGGGCTGGACCAAGCCCTGGCCGCGATGAAGCCCGACGACGTGCTGGCGGTCATCAACCTGCACGCCTTCGCCGCCCACCTGGTCGACCTTCTGGAAGTGCTGGCGCGGTTCGAGGCGGCCGAAATCCACCTGCTGACCCTGGCCGAGGGGATCGACACCCGCGCGCCCGGCGGCTTCTTCACCGCTTGCGCTCAGCTGGCGACCTTCCACGACCAGCGCCGCATGGTGCGCACGGCCGAGGAGAAGATCGTGCGCGACGGCGGGCGGCGGCCGGCCGAGGCTGGACAAGCGTCCGAGCCGGTCCCAGATCTTGGTCCCGACGCCTGAGGACATCGCCATGACCGCCGCGCCCGCACCGAAACGCACCGCGGACGGGCGCCCGGCCATCGGCGTATTGCTGCGCGAGCAGCGCGAGCTGCGGCGAATGAGCCAGCTGGACCTGGCCCACGAGGCCGGTGTCTCGGCCCGCCATCTCGGCTTCGTCGAGATCGGCAAGGCCCAGCCGGGGCGGGAGGTCATCTCGCGGCTGGCCGACGCCCTGGGCCTGCCGCTGCGCGAACACAACGCCCTGCTGCTGGCGGCCGGCTACGCCCCGCAATATGGCGAGCGCGACTTGACCAATCCCGCGATGGGGCCGCTCAGCCAGGCGATCGACCTGATCCTGCGCCACCAGGAGCCCTATCCCGCCTTCGTGATCAGCCGCCGTTTCGAAGTGCTGGCCGCCAACGAGGCGGCGATGCGGGTCAACGCCTTCCTGATGGAGGGGCGGGCCAGCCCGCACACGAACCTGCTGCACCAGGTCTTCGACCCCGACGACTTTCGCCCGGTGATCGCCAACTGGCCCGAGGTGGCGGCCAAGTTCGTCCGCCGCCTGCAGGACGAGCTGATCGCCTCGCCGGCCGACCCGGAGATCCGCCGGCTGCTCGACGAGATCCTGCGCTATCCCGACGTTCCGGCCGCCTGGCGGCTGCGCGAGCTGGGCGCCGAGCCCGAACCCGTGCTGACCATGGTGTTCAACAGTCGCGCGGGGCCGTTGCGGTTCTTCGAGACGATCACCACCTTCGCCGCCCCGCGCGACGTGACCCTGGACGAGTTGCGCATCGACTGCGCGTTTCCGGCCGACGCGCGCACCGCCGAGGTCTGCGCCAGGCTGGCGGCCGGCGAGTTGCACTGACCCGCGAGGTAGTTGCGGCCGTCCGCCCGACCGCGCACGTCTTCCCGGCGTTGAATCGGGAGGAGCGGATGATGCGGATCGGGTTCAGGACGGCGTTGATCGTGGCGGCGGCGATGCTTGGCGCGACGTCAGGGGTGCGGGCTGAAACGCTGGACGCCGAGCACGCGGCCCTCGCGCGGTTCGCCGGCCACTGGACGGTCAAGCAGAGCTACTGGACCAGCCCCGACAAGCCGCCGGTCGTCGACCAGGGCGAGGCCGACCTGGCCATGGTGCTGGACGGTCGCCACCTGCGCCAGGACCTGCGCATCGCCGGCAAGGACAAGCCGTTCCAGGGCCTGGGCTATATCGGTTACGACACGGCGGCGAAGACCTTCTTCAGCACCTGGATGGACGTCAATTTCAACGGCCTGATCGTCGCCCGGGGCGCCTATGACGCGGCGGCCGGGCGCTACACCTTCGTCGGCGAAACGCCCGACTTCGACCATCCGGGCCAGTCGATCCCATTGCGCGAGGTGCTGACGCGCCAGGACGACGACCACTTCACCTACGCCTATTACGAAACGCGCGGCGGGCGGGAGTCGCAGGCGGTGCGGCTGGAGTACACGCGGGTGCGTTAGGACCCGCCGGATTCAAAGGCGGAGTGATCCGAGTTCGGCACGTTACGACGTTCGGGATCTGGTGTGGGTTTGGCGGGCGAGCGGGTCACTGTCGCCAATGCGCGCCGCTAGTCTCCCGAACGTCTCACAGCAGCCGGCGCGGTGAATGTGCAGCAGGCCTGGATCGCCGGCGCGCCTTTTTCCGGCTCGACGGGCACGAAACCGGACCCGTCCCTGACGTAGATGATGTTGCCTTCGACGTGGTCGATGCCGGCCGCGCCGATGATGGCGAAGTAGTAGGTCTTGTCCGGCTCGATATCGACTTGGAGTTCGGCGTTGTTCTGCGCCGAAAGCAGAGGCCAGCCGAGTTTGAGCTTGTGGGCTCCAGCAGCGACCTGAACCGCGGTGAAGCTGTTCTGCTTCAGGGTGGCGACGTTGCGGCCATCGATCTTCAGGGTCGTCGACCACAGGGTTGGTTCGGCGTAGGCGCGGAAGATGAAGACGTTCTCGCTTCCAGTCGGGGCGGCGGCCTGGGCGGAAATTTGCGCTGGGGCGGGCGAAGCGCCCAGCATGACGATCAGGCCCAAAGCCGCCGAAGCGAACTTTCCGTGCAGCGCCATTCCATTCCTCGCGGCTGATCTGGCGCGTATCTTAGGTGGCGGCCTGGGTGAACTCAACGGCTTAGCTTCAGGCCACCGCCTTCAGCGCCTCGCCCAGTTCCTCGACCATCTCCGGCGTCGTGGCCCAGGAGCACATGAAGCGGGCCGTGCCGTCCAGGAAGCGGTAGACGAACCAGCCCCGCGCACGCAGGCGCTCTAGGGCCGCGTCGTCCATGTCGACGAACAGGCCGTTGGCCTCGACCGGATGGCGCAGGGGGAAGGGCATCAGGGCGGCCAGCTTCCGCGCCATGGCGTTGGCATGGGCCGCGCGGGCGGCCCAGGGCCCGCCGTCGCCGGCCTCGCCCAGCAGGCCCAGCCATGGCGCGGACAGGAACCGGCCCTTGGAGACCAGCTGGCCGGCGTGCTTGAGGCGGGCGTCCAGGCGTCGGGCCAAGGCCTTGTCCAGGAACACCACGGCCTCGGTCGGGGTCGAGCCGGCCTTGGTGCCGCCGATCACCACGATGTCCACGCCGATCTTCGCCACCCGCCTGAGGTCGAAGCCCGCCGCCACGGCGTTGGCCAGCCGCGCCCCGTCCAGATGGACGCCGTAACCCCTCGCCTTGACCGGCGCGATCAGGGCGGCCAGGTCGTCGGCGCTGTAAACCGTGCCGTACTCGGTGGCGTTGGTCAGGGACAGGGCGGCGGCCGGCTGGCGGTACGAGACGTCAGGCTCGGCCAGGGCCAGCTCCAGCCCCGGCAAGGCGATCTTGCCCGAGGCGCCGGGCAGGCCGATCAGGCCCACGCCCTGGCCGAAGAAGCCCGGCGCGCCGGTCTCGTCGGTGCAGATATGGGCGTGCTCGTGGGCCAGCATCGCCTCGTGCGGCTGGGCCAGGCAGGTCAGGGCGAAGGCGTTGGCGGCCGTGCCCGAGGCGGTGAACCGCACCTCGGCGTCGGCGTCCAGCAGGGCGCGGATCCGGTCGGCGGCGGCGGCGCTGACATGGTCGGTCCCATAGCCCGACGCCGTGCCTTCATTGGCGGCGACGATCGCGGCGATGACTTCCGGCATGGCCCCGGCGACGTTGTCGGAGGCGAAGTCGTAACGGGCCATGGGGGAGTCTCGGTGGAGGCGTGGGGTGTTTCCGATGCCATGGCGGAGGCGGGAGCGTCTAGGGCAAGAGCGTCTCCCCGATCACCTCAGCTTCGTCATCCCGGGCCTCGTGCCCGGGATCCCTCTATCCGTCGTAGGTGCGGGAGGGGCGGTTCGCTGGCGAACCGCTTGCGTCTCACGTGTCAGCTGAACCAGGGGGCCCGGGCACGAGGCCCGGGATGACGATCGAGCTAGAGATTGGATCTGCGAGGGATCAATCGAACACGATCACCGACCGCGCCAGTTCACCCCGCTTCAGTTCGTCGAAGGCCGAGTTGACGTCCTCCAGCTTGATGCGCCGCGAGATCAGTTCGTCCAGCTTCAGCTTGCCGCCCATATAGGCGTCGACCAGGCGGGGCATGTCGACCGGGAAGCGGTTGCTGCCCATGAAGCTGCCCTGGATCTTCTTCTCGCCCAGGAAGTCGGGGCCGTGCAGCTCGATCATCGTGCCGACCGGGATCATGCCGATGATGTTGGCGGTGCCGCCCCGACGCAGCATCTTGAACGCCTGCTCGGCGGTGACCTTCAGGCCGATGGCCTCGAAGCTGTGATGGACGCCGCCGCCGGTCAGCTCCTGCACGGCCTTGACCGGATCGTCGGCCCCGGCGTCGATCACGTCGGTGGCCCCGAACTGTCTGGCCAGCTCCAGCTTGCTGTGGATGCGGTCGATGGCGATGATCCGGCCGGCCCCGGCCATGGCCGCCCCGTTGATGGTCGCCAGGCCCACGCCGCCGCAGCCGATCACCGCCACGGTCTCGCCGGGCCGCACGCCCGAGGTGTGGATCACCGCCCCGACGCCGGTCATCACCGAGCAGCCGATCAGGGCGGCGCGGTCGAACGGCATGTCGCGGCGGATGGCGACGCAGGCGTGCTCGTGCACCAGCATCTGCTCGGCGAACGACGACAGGTTCAGGAACTGGGCCATCTTCGTGTCGCCGGATCTGGACAGGTCCTCGCGGAACAGTCGCGGTTCCTCGCCCTTGGCGCGCTTGGTTTCCGGGCTGATGCACAGGCTCATATGGCCGGTCAGGCAGACCTCGCAGTGGCCGCAATAGGCGCTGAGGCAGGTGATCACGTGGTCGCCCACCTTGACGGTGCGGACCTCGGACCCGACCGCCTCGACGATCCCGGCGCTCTCGTGGCCCAGCACGGCGGGCAGAGGATGGGGATAGGAGCCTTCGACGAAGTGCAGGTCGGAGTGGCAGACGCCGGCGGCCTTGGTGCGGATCAGCACCTCGCGCGGACCCGGCTTGCCGATCGAGACCTCCTCGATCGTGAGCGGCTTGCCCACTTCGCGCAGAACGGCGGCCTTCATTGGCGATCTCCCTAGTTCGTTTCGGGAGACCCTAGCGGGCGGGCGGGGGGCGAAGGAAGGGGTGTTCGAACAAATGTTCGGAGAGGGCGTCGCCCTCGTCCTTCGACAAGCTCAGGATGAGGATGATGGATGCGCCGCGTTCGAATTCATCCTCATCCTGAGCTTGTCGAAGGACGAGGATGCGGCAAGCCTTACGCCGCGATGGCCACCTTGCGTTCGGGCGGGATGGCGTCCACGGCCAGCAGCACGATCATGGCCGCCTCGGTGGTGATCACTGCCGCCACCAGGGGCGAGGCGGCGTCCTCGCCCAGCGGGGGCGGGGGGCTGATGGCGTCGGCCGAGACGATGAAGCTGTCGCAGACGGCGTCGACGAGCAGGCCGGCGACGTCGTCGTGGTGCTCGACCACGATGATCACCTGGCGGGCGCTGTCGGCGGCCACGCCCTTGCCCAGGCGTTCGGACAGGTCGATGACCGGCATCACCTGGCCGCGCAGGTTGATGACCCCGCGCACATAGGGCGGCGCGTCCGGCAGCGGGGTGGCCGGGGTCACGCCGCGGATCTCGCGAACCGCGCCAACGGGCACGCCATAGGTCTGGGTCCCGACTTCGAACGACAGGATCTGCAGATCCTCGCCGGCCGCATAAGCCACGTTCCTGGACATCGCCTGGTCGCCTTCAAGCCTGTCGCCGCCCGTTCTGGGCGCCGTCTTGGCCGCATCCTCGCGCGGAAAGGTGAATCAATCGGCTTGTTTCAAGGATTTAGGACCGCAGGCCACGGTCGCCGAAGCTGACGGCCCCGTTCAGCCTGCGTTCAGCCGCTGGGTCCGAGGATGGTCTCAAGAAGGAGATGGGACGTATCCGAACGCCTCCTCCAGGAAGGAACAGCGTCATGACCCGCAATCTGAAGACCACGATCGGCCGTGTCGCCGCGGGCGTCGCGGCCCTGGCCATGGTCGCCGGCGCCAGCGCCGCCTCGGCCCAAGGCTACCGTCACGGCGGCTATGGCGGCTACTACGGCGGCCGTCACCATCATCACGGCAACGACGCCGGCGTCGCCATCGCTGGCGGCATCGTCGGCCTGGCCCTGGGCGCGGCGATCGCCGGCAACGGCAACAACCACTATCGGAGCGGCTACAGCTACGGCTACGCCCCGCCGCCGCCCCCGCCGCGCTACTACGGCGGCTACGGCTACGGACGCCCCTACGGTTACGGCTATGGCCGGGGTTACGGCTACGGCCGCGACTGCTGGACCACCCGCGACTACGACCGCTACAGCGGTTCGGTCTACGAGCGGACCGTCTGCCGCTAGGCGGGGTCCACACCGACACGAAGACGCCCCGGGTTCGCACCCGGGGCGTTTTTCGGTTTGGAGCAGCGGGTTGGCTTTACCCCGCCGCCGCTTGCAGCCGCTCCAGCACCAGCGGGTGCAGCTCCTGGTTCGAGGCCAGGATCGAGACGCCGGCCACCGGGTCGCCGTGCTCCTCGATGGTGCTGACCTTGCCGCCGCTCTCGGTGACCATCAGCACGCCGGCCGCCACGTCCCACGGCTTGATGTTGCGCTCCCAGTAGCCGTCGAAGCGGCCGGCCGCGACCCAGGCCAGGTCCAGGGCGGCTGAGCCGAAGCGGCGCACGCCGGCGACCTTCTGGCTGATCTGGTGCAGTTCCTTGAGGAACTGGGCGTGGCCGGGCTTGCCCAGGAACGGCACGCCGGTGGCCAGGACGGTTTCGTCCAGGTGGCGGCGGGCGGCGACGCGCAGGCGCTTCTCCGCGCCCAGATAGGCGCCCTTGCCCTTTTCGACCCAGAACAGGTCGTTGGTGATGGGGTTGTAGGTGACGCCGGCCACCACCTCGCCCTCGCGCTGCAGGGCGATGTTGACCGCGAAGTGCGGGATGCCGTGCAGGAAGTTGGTGGTGCCGTCCAGCGGGTCGACGATCCAGGTGTGGGTCTTGTCAGTGCCCTCGACGAGGCCGCGCTCCTCGCCCAGGAAGCCGTAGCCGGGGCGGGCCTTCTCCAGGATTTCGAAGATCACCTGCTCGGCCTTCTGGTCGGCGGCGGTGACGAAGTCGGCGGGGCCCTTCTTGGACACCTGCAGCTCGGTGACTTCGCCGAAGTCACGGGCCAGGCCGCGGGCCGCCTTGCGAGCGGCGTCGATCATCACGTTCAGGAGGGCGGAAGCGGTGGCCAAGGCGGGTGTTCCTCATAGTTCCCCCTGCGCAGCGTCATGAGGATGACGGCGGGGGATATGCATGCGGGCGGATAGAAAGATCGGGAAAGTGGGCGCGATACCTAGTCGCCTGGGCCGCCGAAAGCAAGGCGAGGGGATTTTGTCGCGCTCAGGCGCCGGGCTTGCGGTCGCGACAATGGAGATGGCGCGCCACCCAGGCCAGCACGCCCAGCACCAGTAGGCCGAAGGCGATCAGCAGCGCCTTGACGATTCTGGGGTCCGCCACGTCCACGATGTCCCCAGACCTGACTTGGACGGTCACCTGGACCGCGTCTCGCGGGATGATTGGGTTTCCGGCCGGAAGGTTCAGGGCTCCGAACGCTGCGAGAGCCAGAAGGACCAAGGCGACAAGTTTCAAACGGGTTTTCATGCTGTCCGTCGTATCGATTTCCTGCGCAGCTTGGCGAGCTTCACCCTTTCCGGCAACCTAAGCGCGGATTCCCACGCCGCCTTGTCACATCTACGGCGCCAATCTCGTCCTGCTTCTGAACAACGGAGGGCGTGACGATGCAATGGGCGAAATGGATCCTGCCGGCCATCCTGGCGATCAACGGCGCGGTGATGATGCTGGCCCCGGCCTGGTGGTATCCGCGCGTGCCAGGGGTGATCGAGACCGGGCCGCTGAACGACCACTTCGTGCGCGACATCGGCGCCGCCTATCTGGCCTGCGCCGTGGCCCTGGGCTGGGCGGTGCGGGACCCGGCGCGCGGGCTGGGCGTGGCGATCGCCGCGGCGGCCTTCCTGACCCTGCACGCCGCCATCCACCTGATCACCCCGTTCTGCGGCGCGGGCCTGCCTTGGCCGCTGCTGCCCGGGACTTCCCGGGCGTGTTCCTGCCGGCGATCGTCAGCCTGCTGGTGGTGCGATCGTGCGTTCGGCGCCAGAAGAGGACGGCATGAGTCAGCAGGATTCCATCTTCGAGGAACGGCGCGGGGCGATGACGGGCCTCGCCTACCGCATGCTGGGCTCGCGGGCCGACGCCGAGGACGTGGTCCAGGACGCCTGGATCCGCTGGCGCGGCGTCGCGGCCGGTGAGGTCGCCAACCCGGCCGGCTTCCTGAACAAGGTCGTCACCCGCCTGTGCCTGGACCGGCTGAAGTCGGCCCGCGCCCGGCGCGAGGTCTATGTCGGCGAGTGGCTGCCCGAGCCGGTGGTCGACGACGACCACGAGCGCCTGGGCGAGGACCTGTCGGTGGCTTTCCTGCTGGCCCTGGAGCGCCTGACCCCGCTGGAGCGCGCCGCCTTCCTGCTGCACGATGTGTTCGACCTGCCCTTCGCCGAGGTGGCCAAGACCCTGGGACGCGGCGAGGCCGCCTGCCGCCAACTGGCCGCCCGGGCCCGCGAGCACGTCAAGGCCGGCAAGCCGCGCTACCGCCCCACCGCCGAGGAGGAACAGCGCCTGACCAGCGCCTTCCTGACCGCGGCCCTGAGCGGCGACGAGAGCCTGCTGCGTGGGATCCTGGCCCAGGACGTCGTCCTGCACGCCGACGGCGGCGGCGTGGTCAGCGCCAACCTCAACCCCGTGTCGGGCCTGGAGAAGGCCGTGCGCCTGCTGATGGGCATCAAGAAGAAGTGGCCGGCTCCGGAGGGCACGGCCGCCCGCCTGGCGCGGATCAACGGCGCCCCCGGCATTGTGCTCAGCCACGACGGCGTGGTGTTCCAGACCATGGGCCTGGAGATCGCCGACGGCCGCATCGCGGCGGTCTACACGATGCGCAACCCGCAGAAGCTGGCGCTGCTGAATAGCTGAGCCGTCGTGCGTCCTTCGAGGCTCGCCCTTGGCTCGCACCTCAGGATGAGGAGGTCGGCACAGGGTTCCTCATCCTGAGGCGCCCGCCCATTCTTGCCTAAGGAGGGCGGGCCTCGAAGGACGCAGGGCCTCGACGTCTAAGGCAGGCTCACCTTCTGCAGGGTGTCCTTGGTCTCGCAGGCCACGCGGCCGGCGCCGCCGGCGGCGCCCTTGATGTCCTCGATCTTCTCGCCCATGCGCCAACCCTTGGGCAGGCCCTGGTCGCCGGTGAAGTCCATGCCCAGGTCGATCCACTTGTCGGTGGCGCAATCCAGGGCGAAGACCATAATCGGGCCCTTGCCGGCCGGCCAGGCCTTGTAGGGGCCGTTGGGCCGGCCCTCGGCGATGCGCACCACGATCAGGCCGGACGTCTGGTCCACCCGCATGAAATCGGCGTCGTAGAAGGTCTTCGCCTCGCCGGGCGAGGGCTTCCAGTCTTCCGCCCGGGCGGGACCGGCCGTCGCCAGGACGGTGACGCCAAGCAAACACAGACCAAGCCGCCACATGAGCGTCCTCCCCGTATTTTTATCACTGGGGAGAGGCTACGCCCGGCAAGCTTGAGCGGCAAGGTCGAAGAACGATGTTATTCGCTCCGGACCGCGAGGCGCGCTTCAAGGCCCCGGGCGATGGCGGCGTTGATCGCCGCGACGCCGGCCGCGGGCCCGCCGGCGTGCTTCCAGACCCCGGCCGAGACGGCCAGGAAGTCGGCGCCCGCCGCGGCCAGGCCGGCGGCGTTGTCGGCGGTGATCCCGCCGATCGCCACCGAGGGGACTTCCATGGTTTCCTGCCAGATTGACAGGATCTCGGGATCGGCGGTGGTCGGGGCCTCCTTGGTGGTGGTCGGGAAGAAGGCCCCGAAGGCCACGTAGTCGGCTCCGGCCTCGGCGGCCTCCATGGCCAGGTGGCGGCTGTCGTGGCAGGTGACGCCGATCATCGCCCCGGGGCCCATGATCTTGCGGGCCTCCTTGAAGGGCGTGTCGCTCTGGCCGACATGGACGCCGTCGCAGCCCAGCCGCGCGGCCAGGTCCGGCCGGTCGTTGAGGATCACCGCCACCTCACGCGCGCGGGCGATGGGGGCGAGCGCCTGGACGGCGGCGGCGACGGCCTCGTCCGGCGCGTCCTTCAGGCGGATCTGCAGCGCGGCCACGTCGCCGCCGTCCAGGGCGGCGGCCAGGTCTCGGCCGAAGCCGGCCAGGTCGTCCAGGGCCGGCGGGGTGATCAGATAGAGGCGGCAGTCGGTCATGGGTGCGGATTACGCCGATTTGCCCGCTGACGCAGCCCCCTCCGGCCCTTCGGGCCACCTCCCCCAAAAGGGGGAGGATTTGGTCCGAGCAGATGCTCCCCCACTGGGGGAGCTGTCGCGTAGCGACTGAGGGGGTTTGTCGCACTGCGAGTCAGTTGCAAAAGCTCCGCGCCTGGGCTACATGAGAATGACAATCATTCGGCGGGACCTGCGGCCTTGTACGTCTGCAACTGTAACGGCATTCGCGAGCGGGAAGTCCGCGCCGCCATCGACGCCGGGGCCACCCGCCCGGCCGACGTGTTCCGTCACAAGGGCTGCCGGGCCCAGTGCGCCAAGTGCGTCTGCGAGATGCGGCAGATGATCCAGGACAACCGCCAGGCCCTGGCCTACGCGGCCGAATAACCGGCCGGATCGACCCAAAATCAGCGATCGCGAAGCAGTCTCACGCTTTTCCGTGAGGCTGAGAAACACTTGCACACATAGCGGTTGAAGCTCGCGTTCCGATCGATCACGGTCGCGCCGAATCTTTATCTGAGGAGGCCGCCATGCAAGGCGATCCCGGGATCATCCGGCTCTTGAACGCGGTGCTCACCAACGAGCTGACGGCGGTCAACCAGTACTTCCTGCACGCGCGGATGTACGACAACTGGGGCTTCAAGCGTCTGGGCAAGATCACCTATGACGAGTCGATCGGCGAGATGAAGCACGCCGACAAGCTGATCAACCGCATCCTGTTCCTGGAAGGCCTGCCCAACCTGCAGGACCTGCACAAGCTGAAGATCGGCGAGACCGTGCCCGAGTGCCTGGCCAGCGACCTGTCGGTCGAGCTGGGCGGCCGCGAGACCCTGATCCCCGGCATCATCCAGTGCGAGACCGCCCGCGACTATGTCAGCCGCGAGCTGCTGCGCGAGATCCTCAGCGACACCGAGGAGCATATCGACTTCCTCGAGATGCAGCTGGGCCTGGTCAAGGCGCTGGGCGAGCAGAACTACCTGCAGAGCGCCGTGGGCGAGTTGCCGGCCTAGGTCGAAGGCGAGAGCCTATCCCAATAAAGCACCGTCATTCCGGGCCTTGTGCCCGGAACCCCTCTATCCGCCGCAGGTGCAGTGGTGTGGCGCGCCGGCGCGCCAAGGCAGCGCACCGTCAGCTGAACTAGGGGGCCCGGGCACAAGGCCCGGGATGACGAGTTGCTGGGTTTGGGGGAGGACACCTAAACGTCCCGCACCATGAACACCCGCGCGTCCTCGTCCAGCCCGCGCGCCAGGTGTTCCGCCCGGATCGCCGCCATCGCAGGCGTCAGCGCCGCCACCTCGACGAACCCCAGCCGCCGGTAGTAGGGCGCGTTCCAGGGGATCTTGCGGAAGGTCGACAGCGACAGGCCGACCAGGCCGGCGGTCCGCGCCTGTTCGGTCACCGCGTCCAGCAACGCCGCGCCGATCCGGCGGCCCGCGAAGGCCGGCAGGACGTCGATCTGCTCGACATAGAGACGGTGTTCCACCGGCCGGAACATCGCGAAGCCGGCGATGGCCTGGTGCTCGACCGCCACGACCAAGCCGCCGTCGGCGATCCGCGCCGCCAACACGGCGGCCGGGCGGGGTTCGTCGGCGACCAGGGCGTCCATGAGCCCGACGAAGCGCTGGGCCGAGGCGCGTTCGAGCGCGCGGATCGTCTCGATCTCTTCGGGACGAGCGGAGCGCAAAACGATCATGGCGACCTCACAAACCGTTGCCCCGCTTGGGAACCAAGGTCCAGCTAGACGGTTACAAGCATGTTTAGCGAGGAGTCCCGTCATGCACATCCCGAACGGCAAATCCCACGGGAGGCGGACTCTCGCCGGCCGCGAGTCGTTCGAGATCGACGCCAAGGCCGACACCGCCGCCACGGCGGGCGCCCAGCTGGCCCTGGGACTGGCGGTGGCCGGCGGGGCGATCCTGCTGTCGACGGTCCTGGGCCGCCGGCACGAGCGGATGATCGACGACGAGGAATATGCGGTCGGCTACGCCGAGATGCACGAGCCGGTCGCCCACCAGCCCAAGATGCTGACCAGCCTGATCCTGCCGCCGCTGTTCATCGCCATGACCCTGTCGGGCCTGCGCATCTGGAACGCGCCGTCCAGTCCCACCCGCACCCGGGCGCTCACCCTCTGGAGTCTGGTCCAGGGCTTCAACGCCCTGTGGCTGGCCCTCGGGGCCAAGCGGGTGGGCGGACAGCTGGGAGCCGCCACCGCGTCCCTGGCCGCTTCGGCCGCCTACGCCCTGCAGGCTCGCAAGCTGGTGGCCCCGGCCTCGGGCTTCAACAGCCCCTATCTGGGCTGGCTGGGCTTCGCCAATGCCCTGACCGAGGAGCTGTGGAAGCGTCCGCGTCGCGTGACGGTCCACTAGAATAACGCCGGTTCGCCGTCGTTCAGCGGCCGTTCAGGCGGCCAAGCCCTAGCTTCCTCCAAGCCACGCCTTGGGGGAGCTATTCACATGCGTCGTCTTTGGACCCTGGGAACCGCCGTCGCGGTCGTCGCCCTGGCGGGCTGCGCCACCATGAGCAAGGAGGCGTGCCTGCAGGGCGACTGGGCGGGCGTCGGCTTCAAGGATGGCCAGGCGGGGCGCCCCCAGAGCCGCCTGGACGAGCACGCCAAGGCCTGCGCCAAGACCGGCGTGGTCCCCGAGGCGGCGCCCTATTTCGCGGCCCGTGACCAGGGGCTGAGGCTCTATTGCACCCAGGACCGCGGCTTCGACGAGGCCCGCCACGGCAACGGCTATGCGGGGGTCTGCCCGCCGGACGCCGAGCGCGGCTTCCTGGTCGGCTATGCCGACGGCCAGCTGGTCCACGACGCGGTCTCGCGCCTCAGCCAGGCGGAATCGGACCGCGAAAGCGCCGACAATCGCGCCGAGAAGCGTGACCGCCAGGCGCGCGGCGTCGAGGACGAGCTGAAGAACCCCAAGCTGAACGACGAGCAGAAGCACGAGCTGCGCGACCGCCTGAACCGCCTGCGCGCCGAGCGCCGCCAGGCGGTGGAGGATGGCCGCCGCGCCGACTGGGCCGCCCGCGACGCCGAGCGCGAGGTGGACGAGCTGCGGCATCGGTTCGGGCCGCGGTACGGGGGATGGTAGGCGACCGGACGCCTACTGGATTCCCACCGCGCGATCCAGGCTCCACCTTCCCCCACCCCTGGCCACGAGGAACAGCAGGATCGCCGCCCAGGACAGGTGGGTGCTCCAGGCGTCGGGATAGACGAAGACCTCGATCACCAGGGTCATGCCCAGGAAGGCCAGGGCCGAGAGCCGGGTGAACAGCCCCAGCACCAGCAGGATCGAGAACAGGTGCTCGCTGTAGGTCGCCAGGTGGGCGGCGACGTCCGAAGGGATCAGCGGCAGGGCGTAGTCGTCGGCGAACAGCGAATAGGTCCCGTCGGTGATATGCAGGATCCCGTCGACCTTGGTGCGACCCGACAGGAAGAACACCGAGGCGATCCCCAGGCGCGCGACCAGGGCCAGCACGTCGTCGGGCAGGGCGCGATGGGCCACGGCGGCCACGGCGTCGAACGGCCGGCTCCAGGGACGCGCGGCGGCGGGGGCGAGGATCTGGTCGGTCATGCGGGATCTCCAAGGTCGAGGCCGACGAACACGCCGTCGGCGATCAGGGCGGCGAACAAGGACGCCAGGTCGGCGGCGGGATCGGCCTGCGCGGCGGCGGTGATCGCCTCGCCCAGGGCGGCGCCGTCACGGGCGGAGGCCAGGAAGGCGAAGCCGGCCGCGTCAAGCCGGCGGCTATGGACGACGTGGTCGGGGCGGACGACCAGCGCGCCCTGCGGATCCTCGGACAGCGTCATCTCGCCCGGCGCCGGCTCGCGAGCCGCCAGCCACAGGCCAGGCAGACCGCTGTCGAACCAGGCGAAGGCCAGGCTGGGATGCAGGCGCGGGCGAGCGGCGGCCAGGATGTCCGGGGCCAGGGCGAAGGCCTCCGCGGCCAGGGGCTCGGCCTCCGGCGCGAACAGGGCGGTGGTCCACATCCGGTCAAGCTGGGCCATGGCCGGGAGATAGGGCAGGTCGCTGGCCGGCGGGAAGCGCTCCAGCCAGTCCGCGAAGGCCTCGCCATAGGCCAGCAGGGCGGCGCTGGCGGGCGGATGCTCGCGGGCGAACAGGGCGGCGGCGGCGCGGAACCAGTCGTCGCCGACCAGGCTGGCCACGGTCGGGAAATTGGCCGCCAGGGCGTCGACGCAGCCCTTGGCGATGGTGTTGCGGTAGACGGCCAGGCCGGCGGGCTCGGCCTCGCCTACCCGATCGCCGCCTGGCAGCCAGCCAGCGATCGGGTCGGCGGTGCGCGCGTGGAGCGCCGCCACGAAGGCGTCCTGGAACTGGCCCAGCTCAGACATGGGTCGGTTCCTGCACCGGCTGGGGACAGGCGCATGCGCCTGTCCCCGTCAGCAGTCCATGCGCCCGGTCCCGCTCGGCCATCAGCACCGCGAAGGCCGGGATGTCGTCGTCACGCTCGATCAGGGTCGGGCGCGGGCCGATGCGGTCGATCAGGCGGCGGTAGAGCGCCCAGACAGGTTCGGCCACCGGCGCGCCGTGGGTGTCGATCAGCAGGGCCGAACCGCCCTCATCGGCGCCGTGGCCGGCCAGGTGGATCTCGCCGATCGCCTCGGCGGGCAGGGCGTCCAGATAGGCCTGGGCCGCGTAGCCCAGGTTGCTGGCGCTGACGAACACGTTGTTGACGTCGACCAGCAAGCCGCAGCCGGTGCGGCGGGCCAGCTGCGCCAGGAAATCGGTCTCGTCGAGGTCATGGCCGGTCAGGGGCAGGTACAGCGACGGGTTCTCGACCAGGATCGTCCGGCCGAGGGCGTCCTGGGTGCGGCCGATGTTGCCGGCGATGCGGTCCAGGGCGGCGCGGGTGCGGGGGAAGGGCAGGAGGTCGGGCTGGTGGACGCCGCGCCAGGCGCTCCAGGCCAGGTGCTCTGAGACCACGAACGGCTCGAACCGGTCGGCCAGGGCCTTGAGGGCGGCCAGGTGGGTCGGGTCCGGATCGGCGTCGGCGGCCAGGGACAGGCCCACCCCGTGCAGCGACAGCGGATGCTGGCGACGGATCGCCTCCAGCGCCCGCAGGCGCGGCCCGCCGGCGGCCATGTAGTTCTCGGGATGGACCTCGAACCACAGCCCCTCGTCCTCGGTCGCGAGGGCGTCGGCATAGTGCTGCGGCTTGAGGCCGAGGCCGGCGGTGGGGCGCATGGTCGCTTCCTGGAAGCTGGGCGGCTGTCATCCCGGACAGCGCGGCGCGCCTCCGGGATGACAGCGGAAGAAAAGGGCGCGCTTAGGCCTTGGGCGTCAGCGAGCCCATGCCGTTCGGGGTCTTGATGCTGGTGCAGGTGCCCTTGGCGACCTTCTTCCAGGCGTCACCCTGATAGTCGGCCTTGGAGGTGCCCGCGCACGAGGTGCCGGCGCCGGCCTTGCAGTCGTTGTGGCCGGCCTTGGCCACGCCGTAGCACTTTTCCATCTCGACCTTGGCTGGCTTCATGTCGTCGCGGGCCATGGCGGCGCCGGCGCTCAGGGCGAAGACGGCGGCGAGGGCGAGGGCGGGGGTCTTGGTCACGAGGCTCATGGGAACGTTTCCTTCGTCGGTTCTGGCCGCGCCCGGCGCCGTTCGTCGGCCCGTCCTGCGCGGTCAAGGAGGAGTTACGGACGGGGGCGGCGAAAGGTTACACCGGTATCCGAACAAAAAATCCGGGACCCGAAAACCGCCTCGTGCCGAAAGCCCTTTCCCGCCGTGCGCAGGCGCGTGTAACCATCGGCCCGTCTCGCGCGAACAAGGGGGAGGCGTGACGGAAACCGAAGCCGCCCTGAAGGCGCTGATGCTGCTGGGCCTGGACGGCGACGCCCCGGCCTACCGGCTGCTGCTGTCCCAGCTGGGCGGCCGGCTCCGCGTCTATTTCGAGCGCCGCATGCGCGACGCTCCCGGCGATGTGGAGGACCTGGTGCAGGAGACCCTGATGGCGGTGCATACGCGGCGCGCGACCTATGATCGCGCCCAGCCGTTCACCCCGTGGGCCTTCGCCCTGGCCCGCTACAAGCTGATCGACCACTGGCGGCGGCGCAAGGTGCGGATGACCCTGCCGATCGACGACTATGTCGAGGTCCTGGCCGCCTACGCGCCCGAGCCGGGCTCGGCCATGGACCTGGACCGGGCGCTGGAGACCCTGCCCGAGCGCCAGCGCAAGCTGGTGCGCGACGTCAAGATCGAGGGCCTCAGCCTGGCCCAGGCGGGCGAGCGGGCCGGCGTCTCCGAGGGCGCGGCCAAGGTCGCCCTGCACCGGGCGCTCAAGAGCCTCGGAGAAAGGATGCGCGGCCGTGCGGACGGATGATCTGATCGATCAGCTGGCGGCCGACCCGCGCGCCATCCCGGCCGGGGCTGTGCAGCGCCGGTTCGCCGGCGTGGCCGTGGCCACGGCCCTGGCGGCCCTGGTCATGGTGCTGGCCTGGCTGGGGACGCGTCACGACCTGATGGACGCCATGGCCGGCCGGATGTTCTGGATGAAGGCGGCCTATACCGCCCTGCTGGGCGTGGCGGGCTTCTGGGCCCTGGAACGCCTGGCCCGGCCCGAGGGCGCGCCGCGCAAGGCGCTGTTGTTCGGGGCCCTGGTGCTGGCGGTGTTCGTCGGCATGGGCCTGGGCCAATGGCTGGCCGCCGATGCGGAGCACCGGCGGCTGATGATGATGGGCGGATCCTGGAAGGTCTGCTGCCGCAACATCCTCACCCTGGCCCTGCCCGGCCTGGCGGCGACCCTGGCGGTGCTGCGCGGAATGGCCCCGACCCGCCCGGCCCTGACCGGCTTCGCGGCCGGCGCCTTCGCCGGCGGGGTGGCGGCCACGGTCTACGGCCTGCATTGCGGCGAGAGCACCATGGTGTTCGTGGGGACCTGGTATACCCTGGGGGTGCTGGGGACGGGCCTGCTGGGCGCGGTGGTGGGGAAGTGGGCGCTGCGGTGGTGAGCGGCTGAACGAAGAAGGGCCGCACGGCTTTCGCCGGTGCGACCCCTCATCCGTCGGCTGGCGCCGACACCTTCTCCCGCAAGGGGAGAAGGAAGATGGACCTTAGTCCTTGGCGCGTTCCTGGTACGAGCCGTCCTCGGTCAGGATGATCACCTTGGTGCCGGCGGCGATATAGGGCGGAACCATGGTGCGCACGCCGTTGCTGAGCACGGCGGGCTTGTACGACGAGCTGGCGGTCTGGCCCTTCACCGACGGTTCGGTGTCGACGATCTCCAGCACCACCGTGCGCGGCAGTTCCAGGGCGATCGGCACCTCGTTGTGCGTCGACAGCTGGACGGTCATGCCCTCCTGCAGATAGGCGCCCAGGTCGCCGACCACGTCCTCGGTCGCCACGAGCTGGTCGTAGCTTTCCGGGTTCATGAAGTGGTAGCCCTCGCCGTCCTGGTACAGGAAGGTGTGGTTGCGCTGGTCGACGAAGGCGCGCTCGACCTGCTCGGTCGTGCGGTAGCGTTCCGACACCTTCACCCCGTCCGAAATGCGGCGCATGTTCAGCTGGGTGACCGGCGTGCCCTTGCCGGGGTGGATGTTCTCGGCGTTGAGGACCACGTAGAGCTTGCCGTCCATATCGACGACGGAACCCTTCCTCAGCGAGCTGGCGGCAACTTTAGTCACGAGTTCGTCCTTGATCCCGCGGCGGCCCGAAGCCGCGCGAATTTGCGTTGGATATCGCCCTCCTATAGCGATCCTCGCCAAGTTCGCCAGCCCGACCAGGGACTTTCCCGTGCAAGCACCCTCAGCCTCGCCCTGGTGGCGGCCCGAAAACCACGCCGACCGGCGGCCGTTCCTGCTGGCCCGCAACCGGATCAAGGCCGCGTTCCGGGCCTGGTTCGAGGCGCGCGACTTCCTGGAGGTCGAAACGGCGGCCCTGCAGGTCTCGCCTGGCAACGAGGCCCACCTGCACGCCTTCGAGACCGCCGCCCTGACGCTTTCGGGGCACAGCGCGCCGCTCTACCTGCACACCTCGCCGGAGTTCTCGTGCAAGAAGCTGCTGGCGGCGGGCGAGCGGCGGATCTTCGATTTCGGCAAGGTCTGGCGCAACCGCGAGCGCGGGGCGCTGCACCATCCGGAGTTCACCATGCTGGAATGGTACCGGGTGGGTCAGCCCTACCAGGCCTTGATGGACGACTGCGCGGCCCTGCTGGCCCTGGCGGCGGAAACGGCGGGAACGCTTGAGTTTCGCTTCCGCGGCCAGGCCTGCGATCCGTTCGCCGCGCCTGAACGGCTGACGGTCGCCGAGGCGTTCGAGCGTCACGCGGGGGTCGACCTGCTGGCCTCGATCGGGGCGGGCGGCGAGACCGACCGCGCGGCCCTGGCGGCGTCGGCGCGCGCCGCCGGGATCCGCGTCGCCGACGACGACACCTGGGCCGACGTGTTCAGCCGGGTGATCGTCGAGAAGGTCGAGCCCAAGCTCGGCGTCGGCCGCGCGACCATCCTCTGCGAATATCCGGCCGCCGAGGCCGCCCTGGCCCGGCCCAAGCCCGGCGACCCGCGGGTGGCCGAGCGGTTCGAGCTCTATGCCTGCGGCGTCGAGCTGGCCAACGCCTTCGGCGAGCTGACCGACGCCGGCGAGCAGCGCCGCCGCTTCGAGGCCGAGATGGACGAGAAGGCCCGGGTCTATGGCGAACGCTATCCACTGGACGAGGATTTCCTGGCGGCCCTGGCGATCATGCCCGAGGCCTCCGGCGCGGCCCTGGGCTTCGACCGGCTGGTGATGCTGGCGGCGGGGGCATCGCGGGTGGACCAGGTGCTGTGGACGCCGGTGGCGGGGTAGGTTCGTCGGCCATTTCCGTCCAATCGTCATTCCCACAAGGGCGGGAATGACGGCTGATTAGAGGGGGCGATCAGTCTAGGCTCGCCCTCGCACCCTCCAGCACGCCGCCGTGAACCGCGCGGCGCCGTCGATCACAAAGGGCTCGAACCCGCGCCTGGCCGCCTCGACCACTGCGCGCCGGCGATCCTCGTCCAGGCTCGGCAGGACCAGGCTCACCGGTCCCATGCGGGCGGCGTAGGTGTCCAGGGCCGGCGTCGGCATCGCGCAGGCGACGTCCAGCGGCTGGAAGTCGACGTCCCGCCAGCCGGCGGCCGACAGGATGGCGCCGACCCGGTCGCGGTCGGCGAAGGCGAACTGGCCTGGCGCATCGGGATCGCGCGGCGGCGCCTCGGCCAGCAGCGGCGCGGCGGCCCGCTCGGCCGCCGTCATGAACGGGTTCTCAGCCGCGCCGCGCCAGACGATGCAGGCCAAGGTCGCGTCCGTCCGTGACGCTCGCCGCAGGTTGGCGAAGGCGGCGACGGGATCGTCGAAGAACATCACTCCGAACCGTGAAATCACCGCGTCGAAGGCGGCGGGCTGGAAGGCGTGCTGCTGGGCGTCGGCGACCAGGAACTCGGTGTTGTCGGCGCCGGTCTCGACAGCCTTCCGCCGCGCAAGCTCGATCAGCGGCGCGGAGATGTCGGCGCCGGTGCAGCGGCCTGGCGCGCCCAGGCTCCGCGCCACGGCGAAGGTGGTCGCGCCGGCCCCGCAGCCGATGTCGAGCACCGCCGTCGCGCCCTGGACCGCGTCCACCAGCAACGGCTCGAACGGCGCGAACAGCCGATCGAGCATGGCGTTCTGCTCGACCCAGTTCTGGCCAGCCTGGTTGTTCCAGAGTTCGGCCTGGGCCTGGTTGGGTTGTGTCACGCGCGGTCCTCCTTGCTTCATGGTGAGCTATGGACGAGGCTACGACTTCAAGCCCACTTGAGGTCAATGGTGAAACTTCTCGACATCGCGCAGGTCGCCGGCGCCACGGGCATGGCGGCGTCCAGGCTCCGATATTATGAGGAGAAGGGGCTGATCGCCTCGGTCGGCCGGCGCGGCCTGAAGCGCCTGTTCGAGGCCGGCGTGCTGGAGCGGCTGTCGCTGATCGCCCTGGCCCAGTCCGCCGGGTTCTCGCTGGACGAGATCGCCGGCATGGTCGACGCGGCGGGCCGGCCGCGCCTGGACCGCGCCCAGCTGTCGGCCAAGGCCGACGACCTGGACCGAACTGTCCGGCGCCTCTCCGCTCTGCGCGACGGCCTGCGCCACGCCGCCGCCTGTCCCGCGCCCAGCCACATGGAATGCCCGACCTTCCGGCGGCTGCTGAAGGGCGCGGTCGAGACCCGGCGGCGGGCGTTCGTGGAGGACCTCGGTTAGGGCGTATCGACGTCCGGCTCCCGGGGGGCGAAAACCTCGTCCCCCCTAAGCTTTTTTGGCGACAGGCTCAGGATGAGGTTTTCTATTCGCCGGGCCTGTAAACTGGTCCTCATCCTGAGCTTGTCGAAGGACGAGGACCACGCACGGCCTCGAATGTTGCTGGAGCCCGTCGCATTGCGCCGACGGGCCTAATCGGCCATACCGCCGGCCTCATGACCGCCGCCCGCACCCTTCGCAGCGCCGCCGCCCTGGCCGAGGTCGGCCTGGTCGCCCCCGAGCGCCTGGCCGCGCTGGAAGCCGTCGCGGCGCGCTATGCGGTGGCGATCACCCCGGACATGGCCGAGCTGATCGATCCGGCCAACCAGAGCGACCCGATCGGCCGCCAGTTCCTGCCGTCGGAGGCCGAGCTGCTGGAGAGCCCGGGCGAGGTCGCCGACCCGATCGGCGACGCCGCCCACAGCCCGGTCGAGGGGATCGTCCACCGCTATCCCGACCGCGTGCTGCTGAAACCCACCCACACCTGCGCGATCTATTGCCGGTTCTGCTTCCGGCGCGAGGTGGTCGGGCCCGGCGGGGCCGCCAATCTGTCCCCGGACCAGCTGGACGCCGCCTTCGCCTACATCGCCGCCCATCCGGAGATCTGGGAGGTGATCGTCACCGGCGGCGACCCGCTGGTGCTGTCGCCGCGCCGGCTGGGCGACCTGGGCGAGCGGCTGGCGGCCATCGACCACGTCAAGGTCGTGCGCTTCCATACCCGCGTGCCGGTGGTCGACCCGGCGGCGGTCACCGACGAGATGGTGGCGGCCCTGAAGGCCAGCGGCAAGACGGTCTATGTGGCCCTGCACGCCAACCACGTTCGCGAGCTGACCCCGGCGGCCCGCGCCGCGATCGGCCGGATCATCGACGGCGGGATCCCGATGCTGAGCCAGACCGTGCTGCTGAAGGGCGTCAACGACGACCCCGAGGCGCTGGGCGCCCTGATGCGCGGCTTCGTCGAGAGCCGCATCCGGCCCTACTACCTGCACCACGGCGACCATGCCCCGGGCACCGCCCACCTGCGAACCACGGTGGCGGAAGGCCGCGCCCTGATGCGCGCGATCCGCGGCCGGTTCTCGGGCCTGTGCCAGCCGACCTATGTGCTCGACATCCCCGACGGCCACGGCAAGGTGCCGATCGGTCCGGACTACCTGGCGGTCGACGGCGAGGTGGAGGACCCGAACGGCGGCGCGCACCTGTATCCGCCGAAAGGATAGCGCTCGGCGGTCGGGGACACGCACAAGTGCATGTCCCCGTTCCGGGGCTGGAGACCCCAACAACGCGCCAAACGAAAAAGGCCTCCCAGGTGTCCCTGGAAGGCCTCCTCGTATCCTCGAAAGCAGAAGCTCTTACTCAGCCGCCGCCTTCTTGGCCGCCGCGCCGAACTTGGCGTTCAGTTCGCCGGACACGTAGCGCTTGGCCATGGTCGCGGTGGACAGGGCCTTGATCTTGTCGGCGTGGCCGGCCGAGCCGAACTGCACGAAGCGGTCCTGGCAGACCTGGCGCATGGCCTCCTTGGCGGGCTTGAGATAGGCGCGCGGGTCGAACTCGTGCGGCTTCTCGGTCAGGATCTTGCGGATCGCGCCGGTGATGGCCAGGCGGTTGTCGGTGTCGACATTGACCTTGCGCACGCCATGCTTGATGCCGCGCTGGATCTCTTCCACCGGCACGCCCCAGGTCTGGGGAATGGCGCCGCCGTACTGGTTGATGATGTCCTGCAGCTCCTGCGGCACCGAGCTGGAGCCGTGCATCACCAGGTGGGTGTTGGGCAGGCGCTGGTGGATCTCCTCGATCACGTTCATGGCCAGGACGTCGCCGTCCGGCTTGCGCGTGAACTTGTAGGCCCCGTGGCTGGTGCCCATGGCGATGGCCAGGGCGTCGACGCCGGTGCGCTCGACGAACTCCACCGCCTGGTCCGGGTCGGTCAGCAGCTCGTCGTGCGAGAGGACCCCCTCGAAGCCGTGGCCGTCCTCGGCCTCGCCCATGCCGCTTTCCAGCGAGCCCAGCACGCCCAGCTCGCCTTCGACCGACACGCCGCAGGCGTGGGCCATCTCGACCACCTTGCGGGTGACCTCGACATTGTACTCGTAGGTGGCGGGGGTCTTGGCGTCCTCCATCAGCGAGCCGTCCATCATCACCGAGGTGAAGCCGTACTGGATCGCCGTGGCGCAGGTGGCCGGGCCGTTGCCGTGGTCCTGGTGCATGCACACCGGGATGTTGGGGTAGATCTCGGCCAGCGCGTCGATCATCCGGGCCAGCATGATGTCGTTGGCGTAGCTGCGCGCGCCGCGCGAGGCCTGGATGATGACCGGGGAATTGACGGCTTCCGCCGCCTCCATGATCGCCAAGCCCTGTTCCATGTTGTTGATGTTGAAGGCCGGCAGCGCATAGTCATGCTCCGCCGCATGATCCAGCAACTGTCTTAGCGTGATCCTCGCCACGTGGTGTTCTCCTGCAAGCGTGAAGTGATTGGGTGGTGGTTTCTTGTTTTTGGGGCTTTTGACGCTTTGCGTTCTTCGCCCGTAGTCGCGTCGAGTTTCCTCGGTCTCGACGGTGGAAAGTTATCCCGGGTTTCCTCGGCCCCGGTGGTCGAATGATGTTTCGCCGGATTGAATCAGGTCTCCCATCCCGTCTTCCCCGGCCTTGGCCGGGGATACGTTTCTAAACCTCAAGGGCCGCGACGCCCGGAAGCGTCTTGCCCTCCATCCATTCCAGGAACGCGCCGCCGGCGGTCGAAACGAACGTGAAGTCCGCCGAGACGCCGGCGTGGTTCAACGCCGCCACGGTATCACCCCCGCCCGCGACGGCCACGATCTTACCCGACTTGGCGAGTTTGGCGGCGTGTTTTGCCGCCGAAACGGTCGCTTCGTCGAAGGGGGGCACCTCGAAAACGCCCAAAGGGCCGTTCCAGATCAACGTCTGGCTCGAATCCATGGCTTCGATCAGCCGCTGGGCGCTCTTGGGGCCGGCGTCGAGGATCAGGTCGTCGCCCTGGACGTCGGAAAGGTCGCGGGTCTCGGCGTCGACGCCCGGGGCGACCTTCTTGGCCACGACCACGTCGATCGGCAGCAGCAGCTCGCAGCCGCTCTTCTGCGCGGTGGCGATGATCTGGCGGGCGGTGTCGGCCAGGTCCTTCTCGCAGAGGCTGCCGCCGACGTCGTGGCCCTGGGCGAACAGGAAGGTGTTGGCCATGCCGCCGCCGATCGCCAGGCGGTCCAGCTTGGCCACCAGGTTGTTGAGCAGGTCGAGCTTGGTCGAGACCTTGGAGCCGCCGACGATGCCCAGCACGGGCTTCTTGGGATTGCCCAGGGCGGCGTCGAGCGCGTCGAGTTCGCGCTGCATGGCCAGGCCCGGATAGGCCGGCAGGATGCGGGCCAGGGCTTCAGTGGATGCATGGGCGCGGTGGGCGGCGCTGAAGGCGTCGTCGACATAGAGGTCGCCGTTCTCCGCCAGCTGGGCGGCGAAGGCGGGGTCGTTCTTCTCCTCGCCGGCGTGGAAGCGGACGTTCTCCAGCAGGGCCACGCCGCCGTTCTCCATGGCGTTGACGACCTGGGCGGCGGCCGGACCGACGCAGTCACCGGCGAACGCCACTTCCTGTTCCAGCAGCTTGCCCAGCGGCTCGGCCACGAAGGCCAGGCTCATCTCCGGCACGACCTTGCCCTTGGGGCGGTCGAAGTGGGCCAGCAGGATGACCTTGGCGCCCTTGGTCGACAGGTAGTGGATGGTCGGCAGGGCCGCGCGCAGGCGGGTGTCGTCGGTGATCTTGCCGCCATCGACGGGCACGTTGAAGTCCACCCGGACCAGGGCGCGCTTGCCGGCGAGATCGGCGGTGTCGAGGGTGCGGAAGGGCATGACGTGATCCTGAAAGTCAGTGCGTTGGATCCTCGTCCTTCGACAGGCTCAGGATGAGGATCCAAGAGCGGGCGTCACAGTAGCCCTCATCCTGAGCCTGTCGAAGGACGAGGGCGGCCGCGCTGCTGCGGCCAAGGAAAACCCCCGTCCTTTCGGGACGGGGGTTCTTTTAGGCTTTAGAGGAACTTCGCCATTTCCAGAGCGGTGTCGCTCATGCGGGTCGCGAAGCCCCACTCGTTGTCGTACCAGCTGAGCACGCGGACCAGCTTGCCCTCGATGACCTGGGTCTGGGGCAGGGCGGCCGTCGAGCTGGCGGCGATGTGGTTGAGGTCGCTCGAGACCAGCGGGTCGGTGGTGGTGAACAGCACGCCGTTCATGTCGCCGTCGGCGGCGGCCTTCAGGGCGGCGTTGACCTCGTCGACCGTGGTGTCGCGCGAGGGCACGACCTTCAGGTCGATGACCGAGACGTTGGGCGTCGGCACGCGGATCGACGAGCCGTCCAGCTTGCCCTTCAGGGCCGGCAGCACCAGGCCCAGGGCCTTGGCGGCGCCGGTCGAGGTAGGGATCATGCTCAGGGCCGCGGCGCGGGCGCGGTAGAGGTCCTTGTGCATGGTGTCCAGCGTCGGCTGGTCGCCGGTGTAGCTGTGGATCGTGGTCATGTAGCCGCGCTCGATGCCGACCAGGTCGTGCAGGACCTTGGCCACCGGGGCCAGGGCGTTGGTGGTGCACGAGCCGTTCGAGACGACGATGTCCTCGGCGGTCAGGGTGTCGTGGTTGACCTTGTAGACGATGGTCTTGTCGGCGCCGTCGGCGGGGGCCGAGACCAGCACGCGCTTGGCGCCGGCCTGCAGGTGCAGGGCGGCCTTGTCGCGGGCGGTGAAGATGCCGGTGCACTCGAACGCGATGTCGACGTTCAGGTCCTTGTGCGGCAGCTCTTCCGGATTGCGGATGGCCGTGACCTTGATCTTGCCCAGGCCGACGTCGATCCAGTCCTCGCCCGAGGTGACGACGCCCGGGAAGCGGCCGTGGACGCTGTCGTAGCGCAGCAGGTGGGCGTTGGTCTCGACCGGGCCCAGGTCGTTGATCGCGACGACCTCGATGTCGCGGCGCGCATGCTCGGCGATGGAACGCAGGACGAGACGTCCGATCCGGCCGAAGCCGTTGATGGCGACGCGAATGGCCATGAGGTCTTTCTCCTAACGAGCGTCCGGCCGAGGCGACCGGCGTTACCTTGATTTTGCAGCGCGTTTTGCGGTGCGGGGCGGGGAAGTCAACCCCAAGAAACCTCTGCGAGCGCTCACATTGGATGACCTATTGTTATCCGCGCGGTTTCGTCGCCCAATTGTCGCCATGGCGGGTGGCGAAGCAGGCCGCAGTCTATATGTTGCGCTGCATGACCGTTGGACGATGCCGATGACCCCGGGCGAAGGGAACGCCCTCGAACTGGCCGCGCGCCGCCTGGAGCGCGCCGTCAGCCAGCTGGAGCAGAAGATCACGGCCGAGCGCACCGCGCGCCTGGCCGCGTTTTCGGCCGCCGCCGCCGCGGCTTCTGCGTCGTCGACGGGCGCCGCGTCCGACGATCCGGGCCTGTTCGACGCCGAGGCCCAGGCCCAGGCGGAGTCCAAGGCCGCGCGCCTGGCGCTCGACCTGGAAGCCGCCCGGGCCCGCGAGAAGGCGCTGGAGGAGGCCGGCGAGCAGGCCTCCGAGGCCCTGGGTCGCGCCATCGCCGAGATCCGCGCCGCCCTGGGCGACGAGAGCCTGATCACCGAGGGCGTCCACGACGATGAGGACGACCAGGATGACGGCGTCGAGGCGGGCGACCTGTTCGGCGACCTCGACCACGATGACGGCGTCACGGAACGGGAGGCCTGAGCCATGGCCCAACTGACCATCCAGGTGAACGGTCGGCCCTATACCGTCGGCTGCGAGGACGGGCAGGAAGCCCACCTGCTAGAGATCGCTCGCCTGTTCGACCGCCAGGTCCGCCAGGTCAGCCAGGACGTCGGCCAGCTGGGCGAAACGCGGCTGTTCCTGATGGGCGCCCTGCTGCTGGCCGACGAGCTGTCGGACCTGAAGCTGCGCCTGGCCCATGCCCAGTCGGAACTGGCCCGCCTGCAGACCGAACAGACCCGTGTCGAGATCCGCGCCATAAAGGCCCTCGACGCCGCCTCAGAGAAGATCGAAGCGCTGGTCCAGGGGTAGGGCGCTCTATCGTGGCTCCGATATTTTCCGGCCTGTTTAAGATCACTTGCCGCTGATCGCCGGCGGGGCGGGAACGGCGGGCGGGACGTCGGAGGGGCCGTTCGGGTCGTCCGGCAGCGCCCAGGCCCAGCCCGCCTCGGCCCGTTCGCGGCCCAGCTGGAACAGGGCCGCGCGGTTCTTGGCGTCGAAATCCAGGCCCGAGGTGTCGGCGTCGGCGCTGTCGGGGATGGCGCTGTAGAACAGCTGGCCGCCGTTGCGCCGGGCGAAGCCGTAGCTGGTCGCCAGGTGGGTGCGCATCAGGGCCTTGCTCATGGCGTCCCATGAGCGTCCGACGATCGACAGGGCCCCGCCCTTGGTGAAGCCGAAACTGCCGTCGACCTTGCCGTTGACGATCACGTACATCCGTCCGGGCCGGGCCGAGTTCTTGGCGGCGGTCCACAGCAGCAGCGATTCGGGCGCCACGAAGAACGGGATGGTGACCCCGCCGTCGACATGCATCTCCGACAGCTCGCGGCCCTTGCCCTCGATCTCGATCAGGGTGGGCGGGAAGACGCCGGGAATGCTGGTCGAGGCGACCAGGACGCGCTTGAACAGCTCCTTGGACGCGTCGTCGCCGCGGCTGGCGATCGCGCCCATGTCCCAGATCACCGTCTCTTCGGTGTCGAGATTGGTGGTGGCGATCAGCAGGCGGCGGCCGCGCCGGTGCTCGGCGACGATCGCCTGGAGCATGTCGTCGGTCACATAGGCGTCGACCAGCTGGCGCAGGGCGGCGCTGCTGTAAAAGCTGGGATGGAACAGCACGCCCAGGCCGCGGGGCTTGAGGATCCGGCCGGCCTCCTTGCCGGTATAGGCCTGCGTCAGGCGGTCGTCCCAGCTAGGGCCGAGGAAGGCGAACGGAGCGGTCAGGGCCCCGGTCGAGACGCCGGTGACGATGTCGAATTCGGGCCGCTCGCCGCGCTTGGTCAGGCCCACCAGCACGCCGGCGCCATAGGCCCCGTTGGAGCCGCCGCCCGACAGGGCCAGCACGTCGAAGGTGCGCTGGGCCAGGGCGCGCTTGCGAGCCGGGTCGCCGAACCGGACGGCGGCGTCCTTGTCGCTGGCGTTGAAGCGGATGTCGGCCAGGCCCTTGGGCGGCGGCCCGGCCAGGTCGCTGGCCTGGAACGCCGGGCGCGACAGCGATCCGCAGGCGCATAGGCTCAGGGCGGCCAGGAGGAGGGCGAGGAGGCGGGCTGGACGCATGGGCTGTGGGCTCGCTGCCTAAACCTTCGCCCCCTGTTACGCCCCCACGGGAAGCGCGCAAGAAAAATGGGCCGGCGCCAGGCGCCGACCCATTCCAAATCTCGTGAGCGTGAGGCGATTAAGCCTGCAGTTGGCCCGCCGACATCTTGCCCGAGCGACGATCTTGCTCGAGTTCGTAGGTGATCTTCTGACCTTCATCCAGGCCGCGCAGACCGGCGCGTTCAACGGCCGAGATGTGCACGAAGACGTCGGCGCCGCCGTCGTCCGGTTGAATGAAGCCGAAGCCCTTGGTGCCGTTGAACCATTTCACGGTGCCGGTAGCCATAGTGGTAGTCCTTGCAGTTCGATAGGCGTCGGCGGAGTCGTTCCGCGCGACGATCAAATTTCGTTGGGGGTCGGTGGGCGCGTCCGGCGCTCTCGCAAAGGAGAGCATGGAAAAGCAGGCCGAACGTCAGCGAATTTCGATAAGCCACCATGACCCTCATCCGAGGCCACGGCAAGTGAATTCGTGAATCGACTTGAATCGCGAATAGTTTTGGACCCCAAGCCATGCCTTGAACGTTAAGCAAATTCTCTCGCGCTACTGCGGGAATTGCTGAGTTTCAAGGAGCACGACATGACCCTGATCGAGCGGATTCCTCTGCTGAACGACCGGGAGCTGGTGACGCTCCTGGCCAACGCCCGCCGCCTGGACGTCGTGGGCACCCCGGCTCAGAGGCTGGCCGCGTCGGAGGTCCTGCCCGTGCTCGAATTGGAAGCCTCCAAGCGCCGCCAGGTCACTCTGGAAGCGGCGACCAAGAAGCGCGGCGCGACCGCCGCCAAGCGCAGGGCCGTTGCGGCCGCCGAAGCGGCCTGAGGCTCTCAAAGACGCCTTGCCTCCGTCGTTATTGATAGTCATTCTCAATAATGACGGAGCGCTTCGGAGGCGATCATGGTGTTTCTGACGGCGGGCAGCGGCTGGCTGGCCCTGATGATGCGAGCGGAACGGACCCGGGCCGGCCACGAGCCGCCCGCCGCCGAGTGGCTGTTGCGCGACTCCGAGACCATCGAGGATGACGAGCCGCCGACGGCGCTGCTGGCGGCGGAGTAGGTGTTCTAGGATCCTCCCCTGTGGGGGAGGTGTTTTCCGAAGCCCCTAGACCAGCGCCTTGCGCGCCGCTTCCCAGTACTGCGCGCCGGTGATCAGCGTCACCACGGCGGCCAGCCACAGCAGGCCGTGGGTCGCGTAGGTGGCCGGGGTCACCACCGACGGAGCGGTCGGCAGGTGAAAGGCGGACCATGAGGCCAGGACCATCTCGGCCCCGATCGCCACCAGCTGCAGGGTGGTCTTCCACTTGGCCAGCACGGTGACCGGCAGCTTGACGCCCTTGCCGGCGCCGACCTCACGCAGGGCGCTGACGGCGAACTCCCGGAACAGGATCAGGCCCGCCGGCAGGATCACCAGCGGATTGGGACCCAGGGCCATCAGGCCCAGCAGGGCGCCGCAGACCAGGATCTTGTCGCCGATCGGGTCGAGGATCGCGCCCCAGATGCTGACCGCGTCCAGCTTGCGGGCCAGCCAGCCGTCGAAGAAGTCGGTCACCGCCGCCACCACGAACGCCCAGAACGCCCAGCGCTGCAACGACATCTGCTGGTCCACGCTCAGCTGGTCGCTCAGCCACGGCACGCCGCCGGCCGCCGCGGCCAGGGCCACGAACATGAACAGGGCGATGACCAGGCGGGCGGAGGTCAGGATGTTGGGCAGGGCTTTCATGGCGCCGGTTCTAACGCATGAAAGCGACGAAGGGCTATGGGGGCGGATCCCGATCACCAGGGCCGTCGTCGCAAGCCCAGGGCCTGATGACCTGCGAGGGACAAGGCTTGAGGCGATTCCGTCGGCTAGGCTTACCGCCGTGGAATGAACCCATCGTGCGCCGCGCGAAAACCCTGTCGTCGAGGTCGTTTCTGCCCTGGACCAGTTGACGCGGCGTCTTCCGCCCGCCAAGCCATGGCCAAGTTCTTCGAGGGCGTCATGGCCAATACCGACCAACCGACCGCGACCAATTCCAACCGCCGCGTGCTGGCCGCCAGCCTGGTGGGCACGGCGGTGGAGTTCTACGACTTCTACATCTACGCCACCGCCGCCTCGCTGGTGTTCGGCCAGCTGTTCTTCCCGTCCAAGTCGGCCAGCCTGCAGCAGCTGGCCGCCTTCGCCAGCCTGGGCGTGGCCTTCCTGGCCCGGCCTCTTGGCGCCGTGGCCTTCGGCCACTTCGGGGACCGGGTCGGACGCAAGTCGACCCTGGTGGCCTCGCTTCTGCTGATGGGCGGCTCGACCCTGGCGATCGCCTTCCTGCCTACCTACGCCACGGCCGGCTGGCTGGCGCCCGCTCTGCTGTGCCTGCTGCGGTTCGGCCAGGGCTTCGGCCTGGGCGGTGAGTGGGGTGGGGCGGCCTTGCTGGCGGTCGAGAACGCGCCGCCAGGCTGGCGGGCGCGGTTCGGCATGTTCCCGCAGCTGGGCGCGCCGGTCGGGTTCATCGCCGCCAACGGCCTGTTCCTGATCCTGGGCCTGGTCCTGACGCCGGACCAGTTCCAGGACTGGGGCTGGCGCCTGCCGTTCCTGGGCAGCGCGGCCCTGGTCGGGGTGGGGCTGTGGGTGCGGCTGAAGCTGACCGAGACCCCGGACTTCGCCGCCGCCATCGCCCACGAGGCGCCGCCGGCCGTGCCGCTAGGCGAGCTGCTGCGCGACCACTGGAAGGCCACCCTCTGCGGAACGCTGGCGGCCGTCTGCTGCTTCGCCGTCTATTACCTGATGACCGCTTTCGCGTTAGGCTACGGCGCCAAGGACCTGGGCTATGGCCGCACGGCCATGCTGAGCGCCCAGTTGATCGCCATCCTGTTCATGGCCGCCGGCATCGTCGTGGCCGGCTACTGGGCCGACGCCGCCAGCCCGCGCCGGGTGTTGATGGCCGGCTGCGCCATGACCGTCGGGGTCGGGATCCTGCTGCCGCTGATGATGGTGGCCGGCTCGCTGCCCACCATCGGCGCCTTCCTGGCGATCGGCCTGCTGGTCATGGGCTTCGTCTACGGACCGCTGGGCGCCTTCCTGCCCGACCTGTTTCCGGCCCGGGTGCGCTACACCGGCGCCTCGGCGGCCTTCAACCTCGGCGGCATCCTGGGCGGCGGCCTGGCGCCGACGATCGCCCAGGCCCTGGCCAACCGGGGCGGCCTGGTCCCGGTGGGGGTCTATCTGGCGGTGGCGGCGGGACTGAGCTTCGTGGGCCTGCTGGCGCTGAAGCCGAAGGCGGCGGCCTAACCCCAAATCCCGCTCATCCCGGCATTCGCCGAGATGAGTGGAATTGGAAGGGCGAACAGTTGTTTGCCCTTGGCGGATATCCGCGCCACTCTGCCTCCAACGATAAGATCTCGGGAGGCGGGCCCATGAACCCTTCAACAGAATTCGACGTCATCGTCCACGGGGCGACCGGCTTCACCGGTCGGCTGGTGGCCGAGCACTTCGCTAACCATCACCCCGACGCCAAGTGGGCGATGTCCGGCCGTAGCGCCGACAAGCTGGCCGCCGTGCGTGACGAGATCGGCGCGGCCTCCGACACGCCGCTGATCGTCGCGGACGCCGACGACCCCGCCTCGCTGCGGGCCATGGTCGCGCGGACCAAGGCGGTGCTGACCACCGTCGGCCCCTACCAGCTCTATGGCTCCGATCTGGTGGCCGCCTGCGCCGAGGCCGGAACCGACTATCTGGACCTGTGCGGCGAGCCGGCCTGGATGCGCCAGATGATCGACGCCCACGAGGCGGCGGCCAAGGCCAGCGGGGCGCGGATCGTCTTCTCCTGCGGCTTCGACTCCATCCCGTTCGAGCTGGGCGTCTGGTTCGTGCAGCAGGAGGCGGCCCGGCGATTCGGCGCGCCTGTCGCCCGCGTGAAGGGGCGAGTGCGGGCCATGCGCGGCGGCTTCTCGGGCGGCACGGCGGCCAGCCTGAAGGCCACGATGGCCGCGGCGGCCCGCGACCCAAAGGTGCTGGAGCACCTGAAGGACCCCTTCGCCCTGACCCCCGATTTCGCCGGCCCCAAGCAGCCGCATGGCGCGGCCGTGGCCCATGACGACGACCTGGACGCCTGGACCGCCCCGTTCGTGATGGCGGCCATCAACACCCGCAACGTCCACCGTTCCAACTGGCTGATGGGCCAGCCCTACGGCGCGGACTTCGTCTATGACGAGATGGTGCTGACCGGCTCCGGCGAGGCGGGCGAGGCTGCCGCCAAGCTCGTCACGGCCGCCAACGCCGCGATGGGCGCCGAGAGCGGTCCCAAGCCGGGCGAGGGGCCCAGCAAGGCCGAGCGCGAGGCCGGCTTCTACGACCTGCTGTTCGTCGCCCTCGCCCCCGACGGCCGCCAGGTCCGCGCCAGCGTCAAGGGCGACAAGGACCCCGGCTACGGCTCGACCAGCAAGATGATCGCCGAGACGGCCCTGTGCCTGGTCGACACGCCGGAGGCGGCCGGCGGCGTCTGGACGCCCGGCGCGGCGCTGCAGGGCAAGCTGGTGGAGCGGTTGCAGGCCAAGGCCGGGCTAATCTTCGCGGTCGAGTAGGGCGATCGGCGCTTTTTCCGGCCAACGCCGTTGCCAACTTCGCCGTCCGCGGCGACCCTGGCGCCATGCTGATCTTCGAGTGGATCCTGGCCCTGCTGCTGGGCGCGGTGCTGCTGTCAGGTCTGGCCCGGCGGATCGGTGTTCCGTATCCGGCCCTGCTGGCCCTGGGCGGGGCGGCGGTGGCCCTGGTTCCCGGCGCGCCGCGGCTGGAGCTGGAGCCGGAACTGATCCTGGCCCTGTTCATCGCCCCGGTCCTGCTGGACGCGGCCTATGACTCCTCGCTGCGCGACCTGAAGGACAACTGGCGGCCGGTCTCGTCCCTGGTGCTGGTGGCCGTCAGCCTGACCACCCTGGGCGTGGCGTGGGTGGCGCGGCTGCTGTTTCCGGACATGCCCTGGCCGGCGGCCATCGCCCTGGGGGCCATCGTGGCTCCGCCGGACGCCGTAGCGGCCCTGGCCGTGCTGCGCCAGGTCCAGCCGCCGCATCGGATCCTCAAGGTCCTGGAGGGCGAAAGCCTGCTGAACGACGCCTCGGCGCTGCTGATCTACCGCCTGGCCGTGGGGGCGGTCGGCGGCGGCTTCAGCCTGGCCCATGCGGCTCCCACCCTGGCCCTGGTGGCCGTGGGCAGCGTGGTGGCCGGCTATGGTCTGGCGCGGCTGACCGGCCTGTTCTTCCACCGCATCACCGACGTGCCCAGTTCGGTGATCGTCCAGTTCGTCTCGACCTTCGGGGTGTGGATCCTGGCCGAGCGGCTGGGCCTGTCGGGGGTGGTGACCATCGTCGTCTACGGCGTGACCGTCGCCTGGCGGCCGGGCGCGCAGCTGTCGGCGCGATTGCGCATCCCGTCCTTCGCGGTCTGGGAGTCGGTGACCGTGGTGCTGAACGTCCTGGCCTTCACCCTGATCGGCCTGCAACTTCGCCCCATCCTGGAGGGTTTGTCGCATCAGGAGCGGTTCGATTACGTGCGCGCCGCCCTGGTGATCCTGGCCACGGTGATCGCCGTGCGGATCGCCTGGGTGATGAGCTACAACACCGCCGTCCGGTTGAAGAACCATTGGTTCGGCGTCCATGTCGCCCGGTCCAGCATGGCCCCGCCCACGGCGCGCGGCGGTTTGGCCGTCGCCTGGTGCGGGATGCGCGGCATGGTCACCCTGGCCGCCGCCCTGGCCTTGCCCGAGGGCTTTCCCTATCGCGACTTCATCCTGCTGGCCGCCTTCGCGGTGGTGCTGGGCACGCTGGTCGTCCAGGGCCTGACCCTGAAGCCGCTGCTGCGCCTCCTGCGCCTGCCCGACGACGACCCGGTGCGCAAGGAGCTGAAACTGGCCCGCGCCAAGGCGTTGAAGGCCGCTCTGGCCGAGCTGGACGGCGACAGGTCCGAGGCCGCGGACGCGCTGCGGCGGGAACTGGGCGAGGCCCTCGACCAGACCCGCAAGGGCGCCGACGCCCGCGACTCCGCCGAGAACGCCCTGCGCCGCCGGGTGGTGGCGGTCTCGCGCACCGCCATCGCCGACCTGCGCCAGCGCGGCGAGATCGGCGACGACGCCTACCGGGCGCTGGAGGAGGAGTTCGACTGGCTGGAGCTGGCGGCGCGGGAGTAAGGGACGTCCACGATTGGGGACAGGCGCATGCGCCTGTCCCCGTCCCCCGTCACGGCTCCAGAGACACCACCGGCAGGGCCGCGGCCGCCTGGGCGAAGACGCCGGCGGTGCGCCAGGCGTCGTGGCGGCCGACGATGTACAGCGCTTTCTTGGCCCGGGTCACCGCCACGTTGAGGATGTTGGGGGCGCCGCCCGCCCAGTTTCGCGAGCCGCGGCTGGCGTCGGCGCTGGCCCCCAGCACCAGGATCACCGCCTCGGCCTCCTTGCCCTGGAAGGTGTGGACCGTGCCGACCCGCGTCTCGCCCCAGCGCCGGTGCTGCCTGGCAGGCACGCCCAGCGGGTCGAGCACGCCGCTGCGCACCACCAGGGCCCGCAAGGTGTCGGCCACCTCGCGGAACGGGGCGATCAGGTAGAGGTCGGGATCGCGCACGCCCTGATCGGCCAGCCGCCGCAGCAGGTCGAGCACCACCTGCCCCTCGCGCGGGCTCCACTTGGCGGAGCTGGAGGCGACGTCGAGCCAGCAGCTGCCCGGCGCGATCTCGGCCAGGGCCTGGCGGATCGGCGAGGGGGATGGGCTGGTCGCGTGGACCATCAGGCCGTCATAGGCGACCGTGTTGGAGATCGAGAACATCGGCTCCTGGCACCGGCGGTGCACCAGCAGCGGCATGCCAATCCGCCGGGCGTCGGCGCCCCAGCCGACGGCGGCGGTCAGGGGGCTTGCGGCGTCGGCCAAGGTCTGGACCGAGGCGCGGGGCGCGGCCCAGACATCCGGATGGGCGCCCCGACTGGAGAAGATCGATCGCACCAGGCCGGCCGGAACGGTCGAGACGGGTTCGATCTGCAGGGGATCGCCGATGACCAGGGCCCGCCGCGCCCGCCACAGGGCCCCGGCGGCGGCCTGGGGCGTGGCCTGGCCGGCCTCGTCGACGATCAGCCACCCCACCGAGGCTTCGCCCAGGCCGTCCATGAGCCGGTCGAGCGAGGCGAAGGTGGTCGAGACCACGGGCACGACCAGGAAGAAGCTGTCCCACAGGGCGTCGAGGTGGACCGCGGCGCCGGACGGCAGGCGCTTGCCCTTCAGGTGGTCCATCATCAGGGCCAGGTTCGACTTCATGGGCCGGGCGGCGGCGTCGAGGAAGGCGCGGTGCAGGGCCAGGGCGGCGGCGAACAGCTGGTCGCGGGCCTCGATCAGGGCCGCGTCGGCCCAGGGGCTAGCCGTGTGGATCGCCGCATGGCCGCTCTCCCAGAAGGCGGGGCCGATCTGGTCGCCGAAGAGCGCCCGGCCCTCGCCTTCCAACTGTAGCAAGCCCTCGCGCCTGACCATGGCCTCGGCTCGGGCCGCCTGGGCCAGGGTCAGCCGGGCCGCGGCGTCGCGGGCCCGTCGGTCGGCGGCGTCCTGCTCGGCGCGCGCCGCCGCCTGGTCGGCCATCGCCTGCTCGAGCACGGCCAGGGTGCGGGCCTGGGACTGCCGCCAGGCGGTGTCCTGGCCGACTAGCCGCGCGACCCATCCGGGGCGCAGGGCCGCGCCGCCGTCGTGCAGCCGGCGGGCGTCGGCCAGCGCCGCCTCGGCGCGCGTCAGGGCCAGGGCCGCCGCCTCCCGCGTCTGGGCGGCCGCCTGCCCGTCGGCCTGGGCGGTCGCCTCGGCGGCCAGGGCGTCCTCCAGGGCCTGCTGGACGGCCGCGGCGTCAGCCAGCGCCAGGCGCATCTGCTCGCGTCCGGCCAACAGCCGGGCGACAGCGGACTTGCGCTCGCGATAGTCCATCTGGGCCCGCCGCCAGCGCTCGCGCGCCTCGCCCCGCGTGCGGGGCGGGGCTTCGGTGGCGACAATGGCCGGCGGTTCGGCCTCGGCCCGGCCGTTGACGGCGGCCAGGTACTTTTCCAGGCCCCAGTCGGGGTCCCACCAGACGCTTTCGACGAACTCCGAGCGGTTCTTGCGATTGCCCAGCACCGCCGCGACCAGGCCCCAGCAGTCGGCGTCGCCGCCCTGGGCGACGCGGGCGGTGTCGGGGAAGTAGCGGACGGCGGCCGGATCGTTGACCGCCCCGGCCAGGGGCAGTTCGGCGCTGACATTGCGGACGGCGGCGTTGTTGGACGAGGCCACCACCACACCGCGCCCGGCCAGGGCCGCCGACGGACGATACAGCACCCGCTTGTGGCCGCTCTCGGCCACCAGCTCGACCGGCGAGAAGGCCGAGGTTGGATCGTCCAGCGCGACCAGGGCGTCGGCGCGGGCTTCCAGCACCGCGGCGATCACATCTCGCAGCAGGGTGGTCTTGCCGGTGCCCGGCGGCCCGTTGATCGACAGCAGGCCGCCGTCAGCCAGGTCGCGAACGGCGGCGTTGACCGCCGCCTGCTGCAGGGTGACCAGCTTGGCCGGGCTGGGCGCGGGCCAGCGCGCGCCGGACGTCAGCGCCGGCGCCACAAGGCTCTCCAGCACCGCCTTGTCGGCCAGCACGTCCAACTGTTCGGTCGGCCGCGCCTGGCCGAGATAGGCCGCCAGGGTCGCGCCGCCCGCCCCGGCCGCAAGCGCCGTGCGCACGCGGTGGAGGTCGCGCAGGTAGAAGCTGTTGATGATGTCGACCGGCTCGCCGTCGGTCTCGCCGACCACGCGGATGGCCACGCGTGGCCGTTCCAGCAGGTCGGCCGGCAGTTCCAGCGCGGTCATGATCGCCGTCATGCCTTCGAGGAACCGCTGTCGCGAGGTGGCGACCTTGCGGCCGTCCGGGTCCAGCTGGACCAGCGCCTGCCCCAGCTGGTGGCGCAACTCGCCCTCCAGGTCGACGAACGCATGCAGGCGGTCGATGTCGCCGGCCAGCACGCGTCCGCACGCCCAGCCGAAACTGGACAGCAGCAGGCTCGAGGGCAGGGCCCGGCCCGCCTCGTCGAAGGCGGCCAGGGCCAGCACCGCCACGCCCACGCCCCGCTCGCGCTCAGGGCCCTCCGGCTGGACCTCGGTCACCAGGCGTTCGACCGCCGGCTCCATCTTCACGAAGCCCAAGGGCACGTACCAGACAAGACGGTCGTCCTCGGACATCGCCAGTCGCTCGCGATCGCCCTCGGGGCCTTCCCAGGGCATCCGGCCGCTGGCCAGGTCGAACGGGAACAGGGCTGCGGGGCAGCGGAGCGTCGCGCTGGCCTCTGGGTTTTCGCCTGGCGGGCGGCGGCTCGCGTCCCAGCAGGTCTTCCTGCGTCGCGAAGGTCTGGGGCTGCAGCGCCTCGACCGCCAGCCAGGCGTTGAGCAGAGCGACGGGATCGGGATTGTCCGCCGGTGAGGCCTGCGCGGACGCAGCCTGGCCGAACCTGGACTGAGGGGACGCAACAACCATGGCGCACTCGGCAAGCCTGGACGGAGAACCAGCCGTCTCAGGATTGCACTATTGTCGTCACACGCCTGGGGAGTAAATGGCGCCGCCGCGTTTTCTCAACCTTTGCGAAAGAAGGCGTGGATCCGCTCGGCCAGGGGCTGACTGACGCCGTCGACCTTCATCAGGTCCTCGACCCCGGCCCGAGCCACGCCCTTGGCCGAGCCGAACGCGTGCAGCAGGGCCTTCTTGCGACCGGGACCGACGCCCTCGATCTCGTCGAGCGGGTTCTTCTTCAGGTCCATCGAGCGCCGCGTGCGGTGGGCGCCGATCGCGAAGCGGTGGGCCTCGTCGCGCAGGCGCTGCAGGTAGTAGAGCACCGGCGACTTGGGCTCGAGCATGAACGGGGTCTTGTCGGGCAGGAAGAACCGCTCCAGCCCCGCGTCGCGGTCCGGACCCTTGGCGACGCCGACGATGGCGATGTCGTCGACGCCCAGGTCGGCCATCACCTCCAGCGCCGCGTCCAGCTGGCCCTTGCCGCCGTCGACCAGCACCAGGTCGGGACGGGCGGAGCTGTCGCCCTCCTCCTCTTCCTTGACCAGGCGGGCGAAGCGGCGGCGCAGGACCTCCTTCATCATCCCGTAGTCGTCGCCTGGCGTCAGCTCGGTCGAGCGGATGTTGAACTTGCGGTACTGGCCCTTCATGAAGCCCTCGGGTCCGGCCACGATCATGCCGCCGACGGCGTTGGTGCCCTGGATGTGGCTGTTGTCGTAGACCTCGATCCGCTCGGGCGGGGCCTCCAGGCCAAAGGCCTCGCAGACGCCGGCCAGCAGCTTGGTCTGAGCCGAGCCCTCGGCCATCTTCCGGCCCAGGGCTTCCTTGGCGTTGGTCAGCGCATGGCCGACCAGGTCGGCTTTTTCCCCGCGCCTGGGCGTGGCGATCTCGACCTTGCGGCCGCTCTTCAGGCAGAAGGCCTCGGCCAGCAGGTCGCGGTCGGCCGGCTCCAGGTTGGTCAGGATCAGGCGCGGGATGGGCTTGTCGTCGTAGAACTGGCCCAGGAACGCGGTCAGGATCCGCTGCTCCTCGCTGGCCGTCTCGTCCTCCTCCTCGGCGTTGCCGGTCACGCGCGGGAAGTAGGCTCGGTTGCCCCAGTTCTGGCCGGCCCGGAAGAAGAAGACCTGCACGCAGGCCTGGCCGCCCTCGACGTGCAGGGCCACGACGTCGGCCTCCTCCACGGTCTCGGGATTGATCTGGCTTTCCTGGGCCACGGCGGCCAGGGCGCGGATGCGGTCGCGCAGGCGGGCGGCGCGCTCGAACTCCAGGTCCTCGGCCGCCGCCTCCATCTGCTGGGCGATCAGGGCCATGACCGCGCGGGACTTCCCTCTCAAGAAAGCCTCGGCCTGGTCGACCAGGGCCTGGTAGTCGTCCTTGCCGATCAGCCCGGTGCACGGGGCGGCGCAGCGCTTGATCTGGTGCAGCATGCAGGGGCGCGAGCGGGTCTCGTAGACGCTGTCGCTGCACGAGCGCAGCAGGAAGGCCTTCTGCAGGGTGTTGAGCGTGCGGTTCACCGCCCCGGCGCTGGCGAACGGCCCGAAATAGTCGCCCTTGATGGTGTGGGCGCCGCGATGCTTGCGAAGCTGGGGGGCGTCGTGATCGCGGCGGATCATGATCTCGGGAAAGCTCTTGTCGTCGCGCAGCAGCACGTTGAAGCGCGGCTTCAGCGACTTGATCAGGTTGATCTCGAGCAGCAGGGCGTCGGCTTCGGTGCGGGTGGTCACGAACTCCATCGACCGCGTGGCGTCGACCATGTGGGCGATACGGTTGGTGTGGAAGCGGCCCTGGGCGTACTGCACGACCCGCTTCTTCAGGCTCTTGGCCTTGCCGACGTAGAGGACTTCCTCGTTCTCGCCGATCATCCGATAGACGCCTGGCGCGTCGGGCAGGCGCGAGACCTCGTCCTTGATCAGGGCGGCGCCCTTCAGGGCGTTGGCGGGGGGAGGAGGGGCGGTGTCTTGGTCCACGGTGGACATATAGGCGAGTCTGGCGCGGTCAGCGATCTTCGAGGCTGTGGAAGATGCGCAGGATAATCACGTGCTGGGGCTGCACATCATATTGGAGTACGTAGCCAGCCGAGCCGAAGGGAACGATGAGTTCGCGCAGGCCCTCTGGGATCGCGCGGCCTCGTTCCGGAAATTCGCCTAGGGACCTATAGGCGGCAATGATGACGTGGACCGCCTCGCGCGTGACGTGAGGCGCACGCTCTTCCAGCCATTGCCTGAGGCGGTTCAGGTCGCGTCTCGCCGTCGGCGAGAATTCGACTGTTCTCATTCGCGGACACGAGGGCGAGGCTCCGGCGGAGGAAGTTCGGCGTCGGTTCCCCAGGATCGCATCCACCGCTCGATGTCCTCAAGGGGAATGCCGCCATTGCGCAAAGTCTCGTTCGCCTCGCGCCGAAGCTCCTTCCAATAGGCGTCGTCTTCCTTGCGCGGATCGAGGCCCGTATAGGCGTCGAGGAGTTGCGTGGCGTACTCGTCCAAGCTCTTGCCCAGGTCTTCGGACACAGCCTTCAGCCGCTCGGCAAGCGCCGCATCGATCTTCAGCATGTGATCGCCATCGGCCATGACCAAATGTCCCACCATCCCCGTTTGTCGTCAACGCGGCGGGGCGGTATGACGCCCGCCATGACCCTGCGCCCGCTCTTCGTCACCCACCTCTATGAGGGCAGCCTCGCCGCCGACAAGGGGTTCGAGGCCTTCAACGCCCAGCTGGAGGACGCCTGCCGCGCCATCGCCGCCGAGGATCGGGCGGGCCGCGCCTGGGCCAGGGAGAAGGGCTACAGCGGCTACACCTCCTACGCTTCGCTCGACGACCTGCCCCAGCGCGACAGCCTGTTCGCTGAACTGAAGAAGAAGCTCGACCGGCACGCGGCCGCCTTCGCCAAGGACCTGAACCTGGAACTGGCCGGCGGGCGGCTGGTGATGGACAGCCTGTGGATCAACATCCTCAAGCCCGGCGGCGCCCACAGCGGCCACATCCACCCGCACAGCGTGCTGTCGGGGACGGTCTATGTCGCGACCCCGCCGGGCGCCTCGGCCCTGAAGCTCGAGGATCCGCGCCTGCCGCTGATGATGGCCGCCCCGACCCGCCAGGCTGACGCGCCGGAGGACCGCCAGACCTTCGTCTACGTCCAGCCGCGGCCGGGCACGGTGCTGATGTGGGAAAGCTGGCTGCGCCACGAGGTGCCGGCCAACGCCGCCAAGCAGGAGCGGATCAGCATCAGCTTCAACTACGCCTGGCGCTAGCCGGCGATCAGCGGTGAGCTTGATCCTTGGCGTAGTCGGCCATGACGGCGTCGAACCGCTGCTTGTTCTGATAGGTGGTCCAGCCGTAGCCGACGGCCGCCACGACGGCCAGGCAACCGAGGATGATGACGACCTTCTTCACGACGGCTCCTTCAAGCGAGACCGCTCTACCTTAGCGGTCGCTCGCGGCCTGTCCAGGCCCCGCCAGACCTGGGCCGTGAACCTTGCGGACGGCGGGCGGGTTTAGCTCCCACAGCCAGGAGCCGCCCATGCCCCACGCCCACACGCCCGACCATTCCGGCGCGGCGATCGCCATGCTGAAGGTCCAGCCGTTCGGTGAAAGCAGCCTGATCCTCACCACCCCCGCCACCGACATCAACGGCCGCATCGCCGACCGCCACAGCGCCTATCACGACAATCTCTCGCCGCCCCTGGTCTGGACCCCGGTCCAAGGCGCGGGAGCCTATGCGATCATCGTCGAGGATCCCGACGCGCCTCGGGAACAGCCTTTCGTGCACTGGCTGATCTGGAACATTCCCGGCGAGGCGACCAGCCTACCCGAGGGCCTGCCGAACGAGGCCAGCCTGGGCCTGGTCGGCGGCGCGACCCAGGGCGTCAACGACAACGGCACGGTCGGCTGGTTTGGCCCACGCCCGCCGGTCGGGCACGGCGTGCACCACTATCACTTCCAGATCTTCGCCCTGGTCGAGCGCCTGCCGTTCGACGAGAAGACGCCGCTGGCCGACCTGGTCAACGCGCTGAAGGGCGACGCCCTGGCCTCCGACGACCTGATTGTCACCTACGAGGCGGCGGGGGCGTAGTCGGGTTCGGCGGTCGGTTCGCGGTCCACTGGAGCGGCCGTCAGGTCGCGGGCTCGCCAGTGGCGGTCCAGGCAGAACGCGGCGATCGCCAGCCACAGCAGGCCCAGGAACGCGTGGCCGCGCTGCCAGAAGCCGACGTCGTTGCCGGTGCGGACGTTCCAGACGCCGGTCAGCAGGGCCAGGACCAGCAGCAGGAAGAAGAACCAGCCCAGCGAGAAGCGCGCCAGCCGTCGATGCGCTGGCTTGCCCCACAGGGCCCAGGCGGTGAACAGCGGGGCGAACTGGATGGCCAGTCCCACGCCGCAGGCGCGGTGCATCGGGTCGGGCCAGTGGAACAGGCCGGCGAACAGCGCGCCCAGGCCGGTCATCGCCACCCACAGACCCGCGAAGGCCGAGACCTGGCGGCGGCCCCCGGCGTGTTCCAGGGCCTGGGTGAAGCCGGCCCCGGCCGCGATCCCCGCCAAGCCGGCCAGGATCATGCCGACATTGAAGATCGCCGGATTGGGCGCGGCCGGGCCGCCCAGCTCGCTGATGAACTGCGCGCCGGGCCGGAAGCCGGGGAACATGTGCTGGGCCACCAGGACGTCGGCCACCATGATCGCCGGAACGACCAGGCCGATCCTCAGCAGGTTTCCCACGCTTATCACTCGTCCCGTCTCCGGCTGGTTGGGCCCGTCTAGATCGCGCCGGGCGGGGGCGGGGTCAAGGCTGGATGGCGCGGCTGACGAGGACAGGCGCCTGCGCCTGTCCCCAATCCTGTCCCCGTCGCTCCTACTTCTTCCCGAACAGGGTCCCGAAGAAGTCGCCCTTGTTCCAGGACGGCCGAGCCGGAGCGTCGGCCAGTTCGCGGGCGATCTCGTAGTTGACCAGGGCGAAGCGGGCCCCCGCCTGGTAGTTGATCGGTTGGTTCAGGTCGTCGTTGGGCTTGTGGTAGTGGGTGGCCAGGAAGTCCTTGAAGCCCTTCTCACCGCCGTTCTTGAAGCCGGTCATCAGGAACACCGACGGCACGCCCTGCTCGACGAAGCGATAGTGGTCCGAGCGGGTGAACAGCCCCTCCTCCGGCAGGGGATCGGGCGACAGGCCGATCCCGACGCGGCCGGCGGCCCGAGCCACCGCCGGGCCGATCGACGAGCGGTCGGCGCCGAAGGCCACCACGTCCTGGAAGTCGTACAGCAGGATCGGCATGTCCAGGTTGACGTCGGCGGCGATGCCGGCCTTCGGCACGGTTGGATTGTGGGCGAAATATTCCGATCCGATCAGGCCCTTCTCCTCGGCCGTAACCACCAGCAGCACGATCGAGCGCCTGGGCTTGGTCCGGGCTTCCTTGAAGCCGCGCGCCACCTCCAGCAGGGTGGCCACGCCCGAGGCGTTGTCCAGGGCGCCGTTGTTGATCTTGTCGGCGTCCTTGCCGTGTATGCCCAAGTGGTCGAGGTGGGCCGACAGGATGATCGTCTGGGCCTTCAGCGTCGGGTCCGAGCCCTCGATCAGCCCGACGACGTTGCTGCTCTGGCGCTTCTCGATCTCGGTCTTCAGCTGGACGGTGACGTTGGCGGGCAGGGCGAAGCCCTTGACCGCGCCGTCCGGCGTCTCGGCCGCGGCCAGCACCGCGTCCAGGCTGGTCGGCGCGCCGGCGAACAGCTTGGCGCCGCCCTTCAAGCTGAGGCTGGCCAGGCCCGGCGCCTCGGCGCCGCGTACATAGGCTGTGCCCTGGGCGTCGTTCCAGGTCATCTTCCATTCCTGGTAGTTGCCGACGTTGCGCGCGAAGGGGCGACGCTTTTCGTAGCTGGTGGTCGGTAGGGTCAGCACCCCGACCGCGCCGCGCCGGGCGGCTTCGGCCCGCTTGACGTTGGTGTTGCTGTAGTGGGCGCGGATCTCGGTCTGCAGGCCGCTGGGGGCGCCGCTGAGGACGACGACGATCTTGCCCTTCACGTCCAGCCCTGCATAGTCGTCACGGCCGCGCTCCGGGGCGACGATCCCATAGCCCACGAAGACCAGAGGCGCGGTGATCGACGTCTCGGCCTGGCGAGCCTGGGCCGAGGGCAGGTAGTCCTCGCCGAACACCAGGGCGCCGGACTTGCCGTCCGCGCCGGTGTAGGAGACGCCGCCCTCGTTGGCGGCCCGGTACGCCGTCAGCGGCACCTGCTGCAGGTAGGAGCCGTCGTCGCCCGCCGGCTTGACGTGCATCAGCGCGTATTGCGAGGCTACGTACTGGGCGGCGATGTCGTAGCCGCGCGTGCCGGCTTCACGGCCCTCCAGCAGGTCGTCAGCCAGGAAAGCCATGTGCGCCTTGATGGCGTCGGCCGAGGGCGTGAAGCCGGCGGCTTTGGCGGCGGCGGGCTTGGGCTTGGCGGTCGCGGCGAAGGCGGGCTGGACGGTCAACAGCAGGGCGACGCCGGCGAGGGCGGCGCGACGGGAGAACGGCATCAAGGCAGGCTCCAAATACGGGCGAGGCCCGTGCAAGCCCGAACCTTGGCTAGACCCGCCCGGCTTGTCGAGATTTCGCGACCTGAACGTTTTGTAATCTTCGCGAAAAACGATGCCGAAAGAACGCGTTATCTCAGTCGCGGCCGCGTTTACCGTCTCTGGTCAAGCGCGCTTAAGGGTTCGGGACGAAGCTGGCGAGGACCTCGAAGGAAGACCTCGTGCAGATTCCCGCCAACCGGCCCAGCGCCGGCCTCCAGCGGTCCGCCGCCCCCGCGCAGAGCGCCCCGCCGGTCGACCTTACGCAACTGGCCGTGGCCCAGACCAACGCCAAGATGACGGCCTCCGCCGGCGCGGCCCTGGCCCAGGCGACCGGCGAACTGACCGGGACGCTGGTCAATATCAGCGTCTAGGCGTCCCCCTGGATTCGACGGTTAACCGAATAACTTCACCGTCTTTGCTTAAGGCCGATTAACCGGCGCGCCCGACATTGGCCTGGCAACCAGGGAGATGGGCGTGCAGGTCCTCAACACCGCCGCCGCCGGCATGTTCGCCGCGGCCGACCGACTCAGCGCCAGCGCCCAGCGCACCGCCGCCTGGGGCCTGGAGCAGAGCCAGGCAGAACAGAAGGTCGACCTGGCCCACGAGGCCGTCGAACAGGTCTCGGCCAAGACCGATTTCAAGGCCAACGCCGCCGTCATCAAGACGGCCGACGAGATGACGGGCGCCCTCCTGGACATGAAGGTCTAGGACGGACGTTCGTCCCGTCGGCGCGAGCCGGTCCGGGCTCATCCCGCATTCCCCCCTGCGCGGGTCCGGACCCGCCGCCCTCCGGTCTTACCGGGGGGCGGCCCCTCCCTTTTCGGCGTCAGGCGCGGGTTTCCAGCCGGCGGCCCGCGCCTTGGTTTCGCCGGCCGCGTCCAGCGGCGCTCCGGCGATCATCGCGTCGACCGCGGCCAGGATGGCCGCCGGCGTCTCCGAGCCGGCCATGCGATAGTCTCCGGCCGGACCGGGGCCGGCTGGGCTGACGGCCCGCACGCGCCAGGCGTCCGGATCCCGACAGGCCACGCCGGCGATCGGCGAGCGGCCGGACGCCTGGAACGTCCGGCAATAGACGCCCGACGCCGTCTTGAACGACAGCTTGACCTGCACGGGGCCGGCGGCCTGGCCCGCGCTCTGGCTGTTCAGGGCCTGGGCCAAGGGGCCCGCGGCGATCGGGGCGGGGTCGTCGCCCCCGTTCAGGGTGACGGGCGGAGGCGCGGCCATGCGGCCGATCACCAGGCCGGCGACGAGGCAGGCGGCCAGGCCGATCCAGGCGGGAACGCCCCGCGCCGCCGCGCCAGGCGGCTTGGGAAGTTTGGGCTCGCGCGGCCTGGCCTTCTCCTTGGCCTTGCCCTTGGCTCCAGGGAAGGCGATCACCTCGGCCGGCCTGGAGGCGGGCGGCGGCTTGGCGGCGATCGCCGCGCTCAGGGCCTGGGGCGGCGTCTCGCGCATGACCCCGGCGTGGGCGCCCGACAGCAGCCGGCGCAGCGCGCGCTGGGTCTCGACGCGCAGGGCCAGTTGCGGGTCGGTGGCCATGGCCGCCTCGATCCGCGCCATGTCCTCGGGGGGCAGCTCGCCGTCGACAAAGGCGAAGACCTCTTCGTCCGGAACGGTCATGGCTGGGCTCCTTGGTCGATCAACGCAGTCTGCAATGTGGCCCGGCCCCGGGCCAGACGGCTGGTCAGGGTGCCGATCGGCACCTCCAGGCTGTCGGCGGCCTCCTGGTAGGACAGTCCCTCGATCAGCACCAGGGCGACCGCGACGCGCTGGTCTTCGGGCAGGGCGTCCAGGGCGCGCTCCACCGCCGAGGCCCCCAGCCGCGCCTCCAGAGAGGGCGCGCTGGGGTCGGCCGCCGCGGCGCCCGCCTCGGGCGGGGCCAGGACGCGGCCATGGCGCTGGCGGGCGCGGGCTTCATCGATCCAGGCGTTGCGCATGATCCGAAACATCCAGCTGTCCAATCGCGTACCGGGACGCCACTGGTCGCGGCGCAGCAGGGCGCGCTCGACGGTCAGTTGCGTCAGGTCGTCGGCGTCCGCCGGCTCCCAGGCCAGGACCCGCGCCATCCGGCGCAAGCGCGGCAGCAGGGTCAGCATCTCCGTCTGGAAGGAATCCAAGGTTCGCCTTCGTCCTATGGAAGAAACGTATCGCCGGGGACGTTTAATCCCTGAGCCTAAACTTATTTCATGCGGGCCGCGATGCGGCCATTGTGACGTTTCGTTCGCCGAGGAAGCCTCTAACCGCCATGCGCCTTCGTGACGCCCTGATCCCGATCCTGGCCGGCCTGGCGACACTGGGCGGCGCGCCCGCCGACGCCCAACTGCTGCCTTCGCCGTCGTCCGTGGTCGGCCGGACCGGGCTGCCGCTGCCGCAACTGCCGCTGGCCGACCGCCTGACGCGCGACGTCGACGCCCTGGCTGATCGCCTGACGCCGGACGCCCTGGCCGCGGCGCGCCTGGACCGGCTGGCTGACCTGGTCCGGGCCCATCCCCGAGCGCTGGAGCTGGACGACCAGGGGCAACCGGTGGTGCGCGGCGAGGTGCTGGCCGTCTCGCCGACGCCCGAGGCCCTGGCGAAGATCACGGCGGCCGGCTTCGCCGTGGCCCGCCAGGCGCGGTCCGACGAGCTGGGCCTGTCCCTGGTGACCCTGACGCCGCCCAAGGGCCTGAGCGCCCGGGCGGCGGTCAAGCGGCTGCGTGAGCTGGATCCCAGCGGCGACTACGACTTCAATCACGTCTATGCCGACGCCGGACTGGGCGCGGCCCTGACGACCTCGGCCGCCGGCCCGGTCGCCGCCCAAGGCGGCGGAGGACGCGCGGGCCTGCTGGATGGCGGCGTCGCGGCCGACCAGCCGGTGTTCACCCGCGTCCAGCTGGAGCAGCGCGGCTTCGCGGACGGCGGGGCGCGGCCCAGCGCCCACGGCACGGCCACCGCCTCGCTGCTCGCCGCCACGGGCGTCGATCGGATCCTGGTCGCCGACGTCTACGGCAAGGGACCCGCCGGAGGCTCGGCCTCCGCGATCGTCGGCGCCCTGACCTGGATGGCCCAGGCCCGGGTTCCGGTGGTCAATATCAGCCTGGTGGGGCCGCCGAACGGCGCGCTGGGAGCGGCGGTCAAGGCGCTGCTGGCCCGGGGCTGCCTGATCGTGGCGGCGGTGGGCAATGACGGTCCGGCCGCGCCGGCGCTCTACCCGGCCTCCTATCCGGGGGTGATCGCCGTGACCGGCGTCGACCGCCGGCGCCGGCTGCTGCCCGAGGCCGGCCGCGCGGCTCATATCGACTTCGCGGCCTATGGGGCCGAGGTCAAGGTCGCCGCGCCCGGAGGACGTCCGGCCAGCGTGCGGGGCACCTCCTATGCCGCGCCCGTGGTGGCCGGCCGGCTGGCGGGCTTGCTCGCCGTTCCCGACCCGGCGGCGGCCCAGCGGGCGGTGGCGCGCCTCGCCGCCCAGGCCGTGGACCTGGGCGCGCCGGGCCCCGACGACCTCTATGGCCACGGCCTGGTCGAGGCCCGCCAGCCCTAGACCCTTCCGGGGAGGGTTCAGGCCAGGCCGTCGACCCACGCAGGCAGTTCCGAAATCGATCCCAGCTCCGCATACCGGGCGTGGTCCTTCGGCGCGGCGGCCGCCTCGTGCGCCCAGACCAGCGGGTAGGGGATCAGGGCCGCCCAGGCGCCCGCGTCCAGGGCGGGGATGATGTCGGACTTGACCGAATTGCCGGCCATCACCGCTTGCTGCGGTCCCGAGCCATGGCGGGCGAACACCCGGCGATAGGTGTCGGCGTCCTTCTCCGACACGATCTCGACCGCGGCGAACAGATCGCCCAGGCCCGAGCCGGCAAGCTTCTGCTCCTGGTGCAGCAGGTCGCCCTTGGTGATCAGCACCAGGCGGTAGCGCTGGGACAGCTGCGCCAGGGCCTTCTCCACGCCGGGCAGGGGCTCGACCGGCTCGGTCAGCATCTCGCGCCCGGCCGCCAGGATCTGGCGGATCACGCCGATGCTGACCTGGCTGTCGGTCAGGTCCATCGCCGTCTCGATCATCGACAGGGTGAAGCCCTTGGCCCCGTAGCCATAGAGCCGCAGGTTACGCTTCTCGGTCTCGGCCAGCCTGGCGTCGATCTGCGCTTCGTCGCCATAGGGGGCCAGCAGCTCGACGAACCGCTTGTGGGTCAGGCGAAAGAGGGTCTCGTTGTGCCAAAGGGTGTCGTCGGCGTCGATGCCGACGGTCGTGACGGGCATGGAAAGCTCTCCGGATCTCGCCCGGTGATACGCCGCGTCGCCGCCTCAGGCCAAGACGCGGCGTGCGGTCAGCCTTCCTCGCCGGCGCCTTCGAACTCGTCGCCGCCGTCGACGCGGAACGTCCGCTCCTCCAGCTTGAGGCGTTCTTGCTCGAACCGATTGGTCAGGTGGAGCATCTGCTCGGTCAGATTCGCGGACACGGCCGAGGCCGGTTCTTCGAAACGATTGTCATAGGAATTGGACATGAAAAGCCACAGGCACAATTAGGGCGCCCCCGCCCATGCTCAGCCAAACGATGTCGGCTACCCGACGTTCCCAAGGCCAAGATAGGTTTTTTGAATCGGGCTCGGATCTAGAAACTCTGTGCCACAAAGATCACGGCGCTGATCGGGGCCGCGGCGGCCAAGAGCACGCGCAGGCCAGCATCGACCAAGCCGAACCAATCCGTGGCGACGGGGGCGATGCGGGCGACCGGCGGGTTCATGCGACCAACTCCTTTGAAGCTCGACCATGAGCCTCAAGGGGTTAACGCGTCGATCGCGCGAACGGACGCAGCCCCGCGACAAGTTGTTCCAGCTGTGGCGCCGAAGCCGCGCCTTGAAGAGCCGTCACGCCCACGCAGGCGGCGGTCGCCTTTCCTGGGGCGGCGGGCGCACGGGGGCGCAGGCCGGGTGGGCCTTGTAGACGCGCTTCAGCGAAGCTGGGAAGCGATGCAGGGCCGCGCTGGGCCGGATCGGCCGAGCCGACAGGTCGCCGCCGCAGTTGGGACAGACCCCGGAGAATCGCGTTTCCACACAATCGGCGCAGAAGGTGCATTCGAAGGTGCAGATCCGCGCGTCCGGGCTGTCGGGCGGCAGGTCGCGATCGCAGCACTCGCAATTGGGGCGCAGTTCGAGCATGGGCCGTCCTCCCGATGTTCTTATGCTGATTGTGGCGCTTAACCCTTCCAGCATAGGGGCTTTGGGGCTCCCCGCGCGAGGGGGCTTGTTGGGTGATCACGGGAATGTGGGGCCACGCTTCGACTCCCGCGATCGAAGGGGTTGACCCCCCTGCCATACCCCCCTAGACACGCCGCCGTTTGCGCGGCGGGCAGGGGTTACTCCTGGCCCGCCTTTTTGCGACAATGACCGGCCTGTTCTGGCCCTGCGTTTAGGAGGCGCTTCCGAGATGTCCCAAGACCTTCTCCCCGGCGTCACCGGTGTCCTGGCCCTGGCCGACGGCACGATCCTGCAGGGCGTCGGCTGCGGCGCGGTCGGCGACGCGGTCGGCGAGGTCTGCTTCAACACCGCCATGACCGGCTACCAGGAGATCCTGACCGACCCCTCCTACATGGCCCAGATCGTCGCCTTCACCTTCCCGCACGTCGGCAATGTGGGGACCAATCTGGAGGATCTGGAGCAGATGAGCGGCGGGGCCGAGACGGCCGCCCGCGGCGTCCTGTTCCGCGAGGTCCCGACCGATGCGGCCAACTGGCGCGCCAACAGCGACTTCGACGCCTGGATGCAGCGCCGCGGCGTCATCGGCCTGGCGGGCGTCGACACCCGCGCCCTGACCCGCAAGATCCGCGAGACCGGCATGCCGCACGGTGTGATCGCCCACTCGCCGACCGGTGAGTTCGACCTCGACGCCCTGGTCGCCAAGGCCAAGGCCTGGGCCGGGCTGGAAGGGCTGGACCTGGCCAAGGACGCCTCGACCACCCAGACCTTCACCTGGGACGAGGGCCTGTGGTCGTGGCCGGAGGGCTACGCCAAGCTGGACCAGCCCAAGTACGAGGTCGTGGTCCTCGACTACGGCGTCAAGCGCAACATCCTGCGCGCCCTGGCTCATGTCGGGGCCCGCGCCACGGTGGTGCCGGCCGACACCAAGGCCGAGGACATCCTGGCCCGCAATCCCGACGGCGTGCTGCTGTCCAACGGTCCGGGCGACCCCGCCGCGACCGGCGCCTACGCGGTGCCTGAAATCCAGAAGCTGGTCGCCAGCGGCAAGCCGGTGTTCGGCATCTGCTTGGGACACCAGATGCTGGCCCTGGCCGTCGGCGCCAAGACGGTGAAGATGGAACAGGGGCACCACGGGGCCAACCACCCCGTAAAGGACCTGACGACCGGCAAGGTCGAGATCGTGTCGATGAACCATGGCTTCACCGTCGACAGCGCCTCGCTGCCCAAGGCCGTGACCGAGACCCACGTCTCGCTGTTCGACGGCACCAACGCCGGCATCGCTCTGGCCGACAAGCCGGTGTTCAGCGTCCAGCACCACCCCGAAGCCTCGCCGGGTCCGACCGACAGCCTGTACCTGTTCGAGCGCTTCGCGGGGCTGATGGACGCGGCGAAGTAGAAGGTCCTCCCCCTGTGGGGGAGGTGTCGGCGCAGCCGACGGTGGGGGGAGTATTCGGCCGCTTGCCGGATCCCTGGGCGACGATCCTATCCCTCCCCCCCAACGATCGCTGCGCGATCGCCTCCCCCATAGGGGGAGGAACTTAGGTCCCGAACTGGGTGAACGGGACCTTGTTGAACAGCTCGCGTTCCGCCCCTCGCGGGTCATCTTCCATCCGGGTCGTGTTGTCGAACACCAGCGTCTGCCGTTTCGGCAGGGTGTAGGGCTCCCACTTCGGGATCGACGGGTTGTTGGGATCGCCAGTCTGGGCGAAGGCGACGAAGGTGTCGGCCAGGCGCTCGTGCATGGCCACGGCGTCGGGGCCCGAGCCGGTGATCACCCCGGGCGCGTCGAAATTGCCGAACACCAGCTGCATGTCCAGGGTGTGGGGCGCGCCCCAGACGCCGCCGTCCTTGGGCGCGCGCCAGTCCAGCTGGTAGGCCCAGGCGGGGGCGCCGGCCTTGGCCCGCTCCTCGTCCTGAATGATCGCCGCCTTCCACGAGCGGCCGGCGGTTCCGGCGGCGAAATAGACGTCGGCCGGGGTGTAGTGCGGATAGATCTTGCGATAGGCCGCCACCACCGTGGCCGGGTCGATGTCGATCCGGGCGTTGAACTGGGCCGGCAGCTTCTCGACCACCTGCTCCCAGGTCAGGGTCATCAGGCTCTTGTCGTAGCCGACGAAGCCGCGCGTCTCGTCGTGGGTGTTGCCGCACATCATCGGCACGTCCAGGCTCTGGGGTGCGGCGTCGGGGAAGAACGGGTGGCGGGTCAGCGACCGCTCGTCCAGCACCGGGCCCATATAGACCCCGCCGCTGCCGGCGATCGGATCGACGGCCCTGAGCCCGGCCAGGAACTGGTCGGCGGGCAGGGCGCGCAGGGCGGCCAAGTCCTTGATCCCCAGCTTGTCGACGAAGCCCTTGGCCCGCTTGGTGGCGTTGAACGGGCCGGCGGCGGTGACCTGCTGGCCGCTCATGGTGGCGGCGCGGTGGAACAGGCCCTTGGCGGCCGGCATGGCCATCAGGGTGGCGATCTTGGCGCCGCCTCCGGACTGGCCAAACAGCATGACCTTGCCTGGATCGCCGCCGAACGCGGCGATGTTGTCGCGCACCCATTGCAGGGCCAGGACCAGGTCCAGTTGGCCGGCGTTGCCGCTGTCGGCGACGCTCGGATGGTCGAACAGGCGGGCCAGATAGAGATAGCCGAAGGCGTTCAGGCGGTGGTTGACGGTGACCACCACCACGTCGCCGCGCTTGGCCAGCTTGGTCCCGTCGTACCAGGGGCTGGCGCCCGAGCCGGTGTTGTAGGCGCCGCCGTGGATATAGACCATCACCGGGCGTTTCTGGCCGTCGGCCAAGCCGCTCTTGCCCGCCTTGGCGGGGGTCCAGATGTTGAGGAACAGGCAGTCCTCGCTCAGCGCCTCGCCGTCCTCGCCCTTGCCCTGCGGACAGGCCGCGCCATAGGCCAGGGCGTCGACCACGCCGGTCCAGGGCTTGGGCGGCTGGGGAGGCATGAAGCGCAATGGTCCCGTGTCGGCCCCGTAGCGCACGCCCTTGAACACCTGGACGCCGTCTCCGGCCGCGCCGCGCACCTTGCCGTAGGTGGTGGCGACCACGGGACCGGGTCTGGCGGCGGCCAGGGCTGGTCCCGAGGCCAAGGCGAGGACCGCGCCGGCGATCAGGCCGCGGCGATCCAGGTGAAGGTGATCCATGGGTTTCCTCCGGCGCGGTTGGACTCGCGCTCGGCGGATTGGCTACCACGGATCATGACACCGGTGACATCCACTTTTTGCCGGCGGTAGGACCCTGTACGCAGGCCAGCAGGTTCACATCGGGGAACGAAAGCTGATAGCCCGTCTGGGCAGGTGTGCAAATCCTGGAGGCTTCATGCCACGACGCCTGACCGCGCTGATCGCCTCGACGTTCCTGGCGGCCGCCGCCCACGCCCAGCCGTCCCAGGGCGAGCTCGATCGTTTCGCGGCCACGCTCGACGTGCGCTACCAGGTGCTCGACAACCGCCCGGGCCCCGCCGCCTGCGCGCCCGCGCTGGGCTGCCACCTGGCCGAGCTGACCCTGACCGCAGCCGACACGCCCGCCGCCGGCTGGTCGCTGTATTTCAGCAGTGTCACGCCCATACTGCGGGCCGACAGCGACGCCTTCGCCTTGAGCCATATCAACGGCGACCTCTATCGCCTGACGCCGACGGCGGCCTTCGGCGGTTTCGCGGCCGGCCGCCCGGTTCGCATCCCGCTGAAGCTGGAAGGTCACCAGCTGTCCGAACTCTATCCGATGCCCAACGCCTACGTCGCGGCCGAAGGCGTGGCGGCGCGCACCATCGTCAGCACCCGGCCGGTGGTCGATCCCGAGACCGGCCTGGAGGGCCTGCCCTTTGTCGCGCCGTTCACCGACGAGGCCCGGCTGGCCGGCGGTTCGGCGGCCGATGCGACGGTGTGGGCCACCGCGCCCAGGGTCTACGCCGTCAACGCCGCGGCCGGGGCCAGTCTCCGGCCGATCCCGCGCGCCGCCGTTCTGCCCACGCCGCTGAGGACCCGGCTGGACCCGCGCGGCGGCGAACTGGACCTGACGCGCGGCGTGAAGGTCTCGACCAGCGGCTTTCCGCGCGCAGCCCTGACTGCGGGCCTGGCGTCCCTGGCCAAGGCCGGCGCGGCCGAGGCGGCCGGCGGCGTCCCGCTGCGCATCCGGCTGGCGCCCGGCGAGAAGCTGGCGGCCGGCGGCTACCTGTTGACGATCAAGGCGGACGGCGTCGCCATCATCGCCTCGGACCCCGAAGGCGCGGCCAACGGCCTGGCGTCGCTGACCCAGCTGGTCGACGCCCGGCGAACGGTCCCGTTGCTGGCCATCCACGACGCCCCGCGCTTCGACTTCCGCGGCCTGCACGTCGACGTGGCCCGCAACTTTCACTCCAAGGCCGAGATCCTGGCCATCCTCGACCAGATGGCGGCCTACAAGCTGAACCGCCTGCACCTGCATCTGGCCGACGACGAGGGCTGGCGGGTCGAGATCGCGGGCCTGCCGGAGCTGACCACGATCGGTTCGCGCCGCTGCCACGACCTGACCGAGCGGACCTGTCTGCTGCCGCAGCTGGGCTCGGGGCCGGACCCGTCGACCCCGGTCAACGGCTTCTATTCCCGCGCCGACTACATCGAGATCGTCCGCGCGGCCCAGGCGCGCCACATCCAGGTGATCCCGTCGTTCGACATGCCAGGCCATTCGCGGGCGGCGATCAAGGCGATGGAGGCCAGGGCGGCCCGCCTGCGCGCCGAGGGGGCGCCGGAGGCCGAGGCCGGCCGCTACCTGCTGAGCGAGGCCGAGAACAAGTCCGTCTACAGCAGCATCCAGCACTACAGCGACAACACCATCAATGTCTGCCTGGACAGCGCCTACGCCTTCCTCGGCAAGGTGGTGGACGAGATGGCCGCCCTGCACGCCGCCGCCGGCCAGCCGCTGACCCGCTACCACATCGGCGCCGACGAGACGCCGGGCGCCTGGAGCGCCTCGCCGGCCTGCGCCGCTTATGAGGCCAGGACCGGGGTCAAGCCGGCCGACCTGGGCGGCCATTTCATCGAGAAGGTCTCGGCCCTGCTGGCGGCGCGGGGCGTGGTGGTGGCCGGGTGGAGCGACGGCATGAGCCACGCCCAGCCCGACCGCATGCCGGCCAAGGTCCATTCCAACAACTGGGGCTCGCTGGCCGGCGAGGGACCCGCCAGCGCTCACCTCCAGGCCAACCAGGGCTGGGAGGTGGTGATCTCCACGCCCGAGGTCCTTTATTTCGACAGCCCCCAGGCCGCCGATCCCAAGGAGCGCGGCTACGACTGGCCCTCGCGCGCCACCGACACCCGCAAGGTCTTCGACTTCATGCCCGAGAACCTGCCGGCCCACGCCGAATTCTGGCCCGACCTGAGCGGCAAGGCTCAGGCCTCGAAGGACGACCACCCGCTGGAGCCCGGCGTGCGCTTCAGCGGCCTGCAGGGCCAGCTGTGGAGCGAGACCATCCGCTCGGACGGCCAGGTCGACTACATGCTGTACCCGCGGATGCTGGCCCTGGCCGAGCGGGCCTGGCACGGCGCCAACTGGGAGACGCCCTACACGCCCGGCAAGGCCTACGACCCGACGACCGGCGCCTTTACCGCCGAGATGCGGGCCCGGCGCGACGCCGACTGGACCGCCTTCGCCAACCTGCTGGGCGGGCGCGAGCTGGCGCGGCTGGACGTGGCCGGCGTGGCCTATCGCATCCCGACCGTCGGGGCGGTGGTCGAGAACGGCCGGCTGCGGGCCAATGTCGAGTTCCCCGGCCTGCCGATCGAGTACCGCGTCGATGGCGGCGCCTGGCGGTCCTATGCGCCCGACGCGCCGGTCGCCGGCAAGGTCGAGGTGCGGGCCCGCTCGGCCGACGGCAAGCGGGCCGGGCGGGCCGTCGTCGTCCCCTGAGACGACCTTCGGGCGCCGCAAAGGCGCCACGATCATGATCATCGCGCTGCACAAAAATCATGGCTGGCGCCCCGCAAAGGGGCGCCAGGACCTCTCGGGACGTTCGTTACGATCCGATGACGGTCGCGGCGCTTGCAGAAATTTCAGCTTCGACGAAATGTTTCAATCGCGTCATCGACGTGAAACTAAAAGTATTCGTGCGAAGCAAAAAGAACACGCTTACCGGGAAACGCCAGAGAGGAGAAAACAAGCGCGCTTAGATAGCGCATGAGGGGGTATAAATGACTAACCGTTCGCGTAGCATCCTGTTCGTGGGGGTGTCCGCTGCCAGTATTGTCTTCGCCTATGGCGTCAATGCTTATGCGGCCGAGGCCCCCGAGCCTTCGCCGGACACGGCCGAACTCGAGGCCGTCATCGTCACCGGCACGCGCACCACCGGCATGAAGGCCGTCGACAGCCCTGCGCCGATCACGGTCCTGGGCGCCGACATCCTCAAGAAGACCGGCCAGCCGGACATGATCCAGGCCCTGGCCCAGAACGTCCCGTCGTTCAACGCCCAGGCCTTCGGCGGCGACACCGCCGCCCTGACCTTGTCGGCCAAGCTGCGCGGCATCAGCCCCAACCACACCCTGGTCCTGCTGAACGGAAAGCGCCGCCACGGCACGGCCAATCTCGCGGTCCTCGGCGGAGCCTATCAGGGCGGCGCGGCCGCCGACCTGAACTTCATCCCCCTGGCCTCGGTCGACCACATCGAGGTGCTGCTGGAAGGCGCGGCCGCCCAATATGGCACCGACGCCATCGCCGGCGTCATCAACATCATCCAGAAGAAGGCCACCTCGGGCGGCGAGGTCATCATCAACGGCGGGGGCTATATCGACGGCGGCGGCACGACGGGCGACTTCACCGCCAATATCGGCATCGCCCCGACCGAGAAGTCGTACCTGAACCTGACCGGCGAGACCAAGTACCACGGCTACAGCTTCCGCGGCGATTACGACCCGCGCGTGGTGAACACGCCCTACAACACCGGCGCCACCAACAGCCCGGCCCGGAGCTATCCGCAGGTCGTCAACGCGCCGAACTGGCCCTATGTGAACCGCATCGCCGGCGACGCCCAGTACCGCCAGACGGTGCTGGCCTACAACGCCGGCTACGAGATCACGCCCGACATCGAGGCCTACAGCTTCGGCACCATCGGCCGCAAATGGAGCGCCGCCCACGAGAACTACCGCCTGCCCAACGTGGTCAAGGGCAAGATGGCGACCGACATTCCGTTCCCCCTGGGCTTCGATCCCAAGGAGTCGATCACCGAGACCGACTACGCCGTCACCGGCGGCGTCAGCGGCGCGACCAACGCCTGGAACTGGGACCTGAGCTCGACCTACGGAAAGGACGACGACTCGGTCAACGTCCTGGATACCGCCAACGCGTCGCTCTACGCCGACACCTCGACGACGACGACCAAGGGCTATTCGCCGACGGACATCCATGCGGGCGGCTTCATCAACACCCAATGGAGCAACACCATCGACGTCAGCCACGACTTCGAGGTCGGCCTGGCCGGCCCCATGACCTTCGCGGCGGGCGCCGAGTATCGCAAGGAAAGCTACGAGATCACGGCGGGCGACCCGGCCACCTACTATGGCGGCGGTTCGCAATCGTATTTCGGCTTCGCGCCGGTCAACGCCGGCAAGCACAAGCGCAACAACAAGGCCGTCTATGTCGACCTGGCGGTTAGCCCGGTCGAGGCGCTGAAACTGGACGCCGCGGTCCGCTACGAGGACTTCAGCGACTTCGGCGACACCACGGTGGCCAAGCTGACCGGTCGCTACGACTTCTCGCCGGCCATCGCCGTGCGCGGCACCGTCAGCACGGGGTTCCGGGCCCCGACCCTGGCGGAGTCGTACTATTCGGGCATCAACGTTTCGCCCAGCTCGATCAGCGGCCAGCTGCCGCCGAACTCGCCGGGCGCGAGCCTGCTGGGCATCAACGGCTTGAAGCCCGAGAAGTCGAACAACTTCAGCATCGGCCTGGTCACCCACCTGGCGCCCAAGCTGACCATGACGCTGGACGCCTACCAGATCACCATCAAGAACCGCATCGTCAGTTCGGGCACGCTGTACGGCGAGAACGTGGTGACGGTCGGCGGCGTGAAGGTGACCAACGGGATCGTCTCGCCGGCGGTCGTCGCCGCCCTGACGGCGAACGGCGTCAACGTGGATCCTTCGATCCGCACCAATGCGACCTACAGCGTCGGCGCCAACATGTTCGTCAACGGCCTGGACACCCGCACTCGCGGAATCGACTTCGTCTCGACCTACTACAGCGATTTCGACGACTGGGGCCGGGTCGATTGGTCGCTGAGCGCCAGCTACAACAAGACTGAAGTGACCAAGATCGCGCCCAATCCGCCGGGCCTGGATCCGAGGTTGACCCTGTTCGACGCCATCGCGATCGCCAACCTGGAAGACACCTCGCCCAAGTTCAAGATCATCGCGGGCGCCTATTGGAGCCTCGGCAAGTTCTCGATGAACCTGAAGGAAAGCGTCTACGGCAAGTCGTCGGGCCTGAGCAACGACAGCGGTTCGCCGGCGCTGATGAAGACCACCGTCAAGACGGCGCTGATCACCGACCTGGACCTCGGCTACCAGGTGTTGCCGAGCGTGAAGGTGTCCGTCGGCGCCAACAACCTGCTCAACCGCTATCCCAACCGGATCAACGGCCTGCTGCGCGAGCACTACCTGAAGAACAACAGCAACGGCTTCGTCACCCAGTTCCCCTCGTTCTCGCCCTTCGGCATCAACGGCGGCTACTACTACGGCAAGGTCACCTACAGCTTCTAGGTTCCGACGCGGTCCCGGCGTCCACGGTTCGGATGTCGGGGCCGCGATCGGGCCGGTCCGCGAGCCGGGCGTTCGCGTCCGGCTCGTCCTGTTTCGGGGGGCGCGAGGGGCTTCCTTGTGGCCCGGACGCCAAGCCGATGATCAGAAGACGGCCAAAAGGCGCCATGGGCGCCGCGCAAAGGGGCGCCCGGGCCGATCTGGCGCCATGCCGGGGTTCATTAAGGGTTACGGCTATTGCCGAACTTTACCCCCTGAGGAAGTCTTCGATCAGCGGCGGTCGGCCGCCGCTTGTATATGTCATCAGCGCTTGAAATATTCTTCCTACGGTTGACAGCATTCAGTTCAAGAAGAAGAAAAAATCTATCGGGGGATTCCACAGGCGGCGAAAACCACAGCGCGTTTGTAACGCCACCAGGGGATATTAATGAATAAGTGTTCGCGGAATATCCTGCTTGCCGGGATCTCAACTCTTTCGCTCGGCATGGCGAGCGCCAGCTTGGCCTATGCCGCCGACACGCCGCCCGAGCAGGCCACCACCGAGGTCGAGACGGTCATCGTCACCGGCACGCGCACCACCGGCATGAAGGCCGTCGACAGCGCCGCGCCGATCCAGGTCGTCGATTCCGCCTCGCTGAAGCGGGCCGGCAAGCCGGACCTGATCGCGGCCCTGGCCCAGGCGATCCCCTCGTTCAATGCGCAATCGTTCGGCGGCGACACCGCGGCCCTGACCCTGTCGGCCCGGCTTCGCGGCCTGAGCGCCAACCACACCCTGGTGCTGATCAACGGCAAGCGGCGACATGGCACGGCCAACCTGGCGGTTCTAGGCGGACCCTACCAAGGCGGCGCGGCGGCCGACCTGAACTTCATCCCGCTGTCGGCCATCGACCATATCGAAGTGCTGACCGACGGCGCCGCAGCCCAGTACGGCACCGACGCCATCGCCGGCGTGGTCAACATCATCCTGAAGAAGAACACCTCCGGCGGCTCGCTGGACGTCACGGCCGGCCGCTATTACGGCGGCGACGGCAAGACCGGCAACGTGTCGGGCAATATCGGCCTGTCGCCGTTCGCCAACGCCTACCTGAACCTTACCGCCGAGACCCGCTATCACGACTTCAGCGACTGGGGCGGCGACGACCAGCGGGTGATCCGCGGAAACACCGCCGCCAACGGCTGGAGCACGATCCTCGCCGGCTATCCGCACACCAACAAGATCTCGGGCGACGCCCGCTACCAGCTGACCACCGTGGCCTATAACGGCGGCGTGGAGATCGGCGACCTGGAGGTCTATTCGTTCGGCACCTACGGCCACAAGTACGCCGGCGCCTACGAAAACTTCCGCACGCCTACCCGCCTGCCGCAGCTCTATCCGCTGGGCTTCAACCCGATGGAGACCATCAAGGAAGAGGACTACGCCGTCACCGGCGGCGTGAAGGGCAAGGTGTTCGGCGACTGGGACTGGGACCTGAGCTCGACCTACGGCCAGGACTTCGACGCGATCAACATCACCAACTCGGTCAACAAGGACCTCTATCTCGCCGCGCCGTCGGTGCCGGGCGCGGGCTCGACCCAGTCGGCCTTCCACGCCGGCGCCTTCCTCTCCACCCAATGGAGCACCACCCTGGACGTCAGCCGTCCCTTCGACGTTGGCCTGGCCGGACCGCTGACCGTCGCCTTCGGGGCCGAGCAGCGTCACGAGACCTACAAGATCAAGGCCGGCGAATACGCTTCGCGCTATAACGGCGGCTCGCAGTCCTATCCGGGCTTCTCGCTGACCGACGCCGGCAAGCACGAACGCGACAACGTCGCGGCCTATCTCGACCTGGCGGTCAAGCCGGTGGAAGCCCTGCAACTGGACGCCGCCGTCCGCTACGAGCACTTCAGCGACTTCGGCGACACCACGGTCGGCAAGCTGACCGGCCGTTACGACTTCTCGCCGGCCTTCGCCCTGCGCGGCACGGCCAGCACCGGCTTCCGCGCCCCGACCCTGGCCGAGGAATACTATTCGGCCACCAATGTCGGGCCGACCTCGGCCTTCGTGCAACTGGCGCCCAACTCCGCCGGCGCCAAGCTGGTGGGCGTCAACGGCCTGAAGCCTGAAAAGTCGACGAACTACAGCGTCGGTTTCGTGGCCCATCCGGGCGGCGGGCTGTCGGCGACCTTCGACGTCTATCAGATCGAGATCGAAGACCGCATCGCCGGCAGCGGCTCGCTGTACGGGGCTGGCGGCGCGGTCAACTACCCGGCGGTGGCCGCGGCGATCGCGGCGAACGGCAACTCGATCTCCGACGACGCCACCGACATCGGCATCAATATCTTCACCAACGGCCTGGACACCCGCACCCGCGGGGCCGAGGCGGTCATCAACTATGCGAGCAGCTTCGGCGACCTGGGCCGGGTCGACTGGAGCCTGGCGGCCAACTACGGCAAGACGGAGGTCACCAAGATCGCCGCCGCGCCGACCCAGCTGTCCGGCGCCTCGCTGTACGACAAGTCCGCCATTTCCGACCTGGAAACCGCCGCCCCGCGGTACAAGGTCTCAGCCGGGGCGCTCTACAACCGCGGTCCGGTGACGGTCAATCTGCACGAGACGCTGTACGGAAAGTCGTCCAGCTACACCACCTATGACGGCGGCACTTACTGGCTGGAAAAGATCAAGCCGGCCTTCATCACCGACCTCGAGATCGACTGGCGGGTGATGGAGCAGTTCAAGATCTCGGTCGGGGCCAACAACCTGTTCGACAAGCAGCCGGAGAAGAAGAGCGCCGCCCAGATCAAGGATGCCGCCGACAACGGCAATGGTGCGCAGGACATCTATCCCAGCTTCTCGCCGTACGGCCTCAATGGCGGCTACTACTACGCCAAGTTCGCCTACAACTTCTGATCTCCGAAAGCGGTATCGAACAAGGAAAAGCCGGGCCTCGCGCCCGGCTTTTCTGCATTTTCGTCAATGATTTCCGCCGACGGATTTTCCGGCGGCGAGATCTTGATTTCGGGCGTGAAATTTCACGCCGCCCGCTCTCCGCACAAGCCTCGCCACGGGCGCCCAAGGGGGCGGCGCCAGAAGGTTTTCTCATAAGACGGACGAGTTTTTCGCATTGTTGTCGGGTCGGCTTGGTCTGACATAGCCAAGGCGATCGTCTGGCTCGCAGGCGTCTTTCGCGGCAAGAAAAAATCGGGGACCAGTATGGGTGACCAATCGGCGGCCGCGCCGTTGAGCGAGGCGGGCGGCGTGCTGACGCGGCGGCGGTTCTTCGAGGGCCTGGCGGCGTTCGGCGGGGTGTCGCTGGCCATGGCCGGCATGGACGCCCTGGGCTTCGGCTTCGCCTCGGCCCAGACCGCCCCGCCCAAGCTGGAGGGCGACGCCAAGGGGACCAAGGTCGTGGTGCTGGGCGCGGGCCTGGCCGGCATGACCGCGGCCTACGAACTGACCAAGGCGGGCTACCAGGTGCAGGTGATCGAGGCCCGCTCCTTCGCCGGCGGCCGCTGCCAGACGGCCCGCAAGGGCTTCCAGCACACCGACCTGGTCGGCAACAACCAGACCTGCGAGTTCGACGAGGGGCTCTACATCAACCACGGCCCGTGGCGGATCCCGTATCACCACCGCTCGACCCTGCACTACACCAAGCTGTTCGGGGTCCAGCTGGAGAGCTTCGTCAACGACAACGACGCGGCCTATGTCTATTTCGAGAAGGGCGACGGACCGCTGGCCGGCAAGCCGATCCGCAAGGGGCAGATCGCCGCCGACGTCCGCGGCTACGCCGCCGAGATGATCGCCAAGGCCGCCTCCAAGGGCCAGCTCGACGCGCCCCTGACCGCGGCGGACCGCGACCTGTTCGTGGCCTACATGATCAACGAGGGCCGCCTCTCGCCGACCGACCTGGCCTATACCGGCACCGAAGGCCGCGGCTTCGACGTCCATCCCGGGGCCGGCGTGGATCCGGGGCCCGGCAAGCCCTCGACGCCTTACAGCCTGTCGGACGTGCTGCACTCCAACGCCTGGCGGGTGCTTAGCTCGGTCTCCGGCTACGAGCAGCAGCGCACCATGTTGCAGCCGGTCGGCGGCATGGACCAGATCGCCAAGGGCTTCGAAAAGCACGTCGGCACGCTGATCCGCTATTCCTGCGTGGTCGACAAGATCAAGCAGGGCCCCAAGGGCGTGGTCGTCACCTACACCGACAAGTTCGGCGAGCAGGACACGATCACCGCCGACTACTGCGTCTGCACGATCCCGCTCAGCGTGCTCAAGAACATCGACGCCGATTTCTCCAAGCCGTTCAAGGCGGCGATGTCGGGCGTGGCCTATGCGCCGGTCAACAAGATCGGCCTGCAGATGAAGACCCGGTTCTGGGAAGAGAACCACCACATCTACGGCGGCCACATCTACAACGACATGCCGGGCATCGGCACGATCACCCTGCCGTCCACCGGCTGGCAGGGCCAGAAGGGCGTGCTGCTGGGCTACTACGCGTTCGGCGGCGAGGCGGCCAAGATCAGCGCCAAGCCGCCGGCCGAGCGCGCGGCCTTCGCCGTGGCCGCCGGCCAGAAGATCTTCCCCGAATACGCCGAGAACTTCGAGAACGCCTTCTCGTTCAGCTGGCACCTGGCGCCGTTCAATCTGGGCGGCTGGGCGGAGTGGGGCGAGGAGGGGCGCAAGGCGGCCTATCCCGTGCTGTGCGAGCCCGACGGCCGCATCTACCTGGCCGGCGAGCACCTGACCTATCTGGGCGGCTGGCAGGCCGGGGCCATCGAGTCGGCCTGGCAGCAGATCGGCAAGCTGCACGCCCGCGTGCTCACGGCCTGAAGTCGCGCTATGCCTGTCCAAAGGTTGCTTGAGGAGTTTCCATGAGTCGTTCGATCGTCTTCCTCGCCGGCGTGCTGGCCGCCTCCGCCGTCTCGGCGGCCGCCTTCGCCGCCACCCCTTCGGCCCTGTTCAACGACAACTGCTCGGCCTGCCACCAGACGACGGGCAAGGGCGTGAAGGGCGCGTTCCCGGCCCTGGCCGGCGACCCGTTCGTCCAGGGCGACCCGGCCCCGATGATGGCCACGGTCCTGGCCGGCCGGGCCGGCATGCCGTCGTTCAAGGACGACCTGAACGACCTGGAGCTGGCCTCGGTGTTGACCTACGTCCGCACCTCGTGGGGCAACAAGGGCAAGCCGGTCAGCGCCTCCGACGTCGCCGCCGCTCGCGCCGCGATCAAGGCCGGCAAGAAGCCCGCCAGCCTGCAGGCCCACTAGAGCATCGGATCGCGGGCGCCGTCCGCCATCCCGGAATTTCGCAACGGACAGTCTCTGGAGACGACCATGAAGCGCCTGATCCTCGCCGCCGCCCTCGCCAGCCTCGCTGGAACCGCCGCCCACGCCCAGGAGATCGTCCGGGGCGGCGCGCCGACCTCGCCGATCGCCAGCGTGGTGACCGTGCCGGCCGGCTACGACACCATCTATGTCAGCGGCATGACCCCGCCGCCGCTCGACCCCAAGGGCGACCCGGCCCTGCCCGCCACCTTCGGCGACACCAAGACCCAGACCATGGGCGTGCTGACGCGCATCCAGGAGGCCCTCAAGAGCCAGGGCGCGACCATGGGCGACGTGGTGATGATGCGCGTCCTGCTGGTCGGCGACCCGGCCAAGGGCGGCAAGATGGACTTCATGGGCATGATGGAGGCCTACAAGACCTTCTTCGGCACCGCCGAACAGCCCAACAAGCCCTCGCGCATCACCAGCCAGATCACCTCGTTGGTGCAACCGGGTATGCTGGTGGAGATCGAGGTCCAGGCGGCGAGGAAGCCCAAGTAGGATCGATTGGCACGGATGGGGACAGGCCCATGGGCCTGTCCCCAGCATCTTCCTCGGCGACCTTTCGCCACGCGCGCAACTGCCCTCTGTTAATCCTCCCTAACCGGCTGTTAACCATGAGGGACGATGGTGCGAGTCACCGTCAGTTCCCGCGTACGCGCGTCACGTAGAGGCCTTCCGATGAGCGGAGCCGAAGTCCTGGATGTCGGCCGCGACGCCATCTGGCTGACCCTGCAGCTCTGCGCGCCGATCCTGATCGTCGGCCTGGTGGTCGGCGTGGCCATCGGCCTGTTCCAGGCCCTGACCCAGATCCAGGAGGCCACCCTGGTCTACGCGCCCAAGATCGTGGCGATCTTCGTGGCCCTGCTGCTGTTCCTGCCGCTGATGGGCGCGCTGATGTCCGGCTTCATGAAGGAAATCGCCGCCAAGATCGCCGGAATGTAGGGGGAGGGGGCTTGGACAGCTTCGCCACCGTTCTGCAGGTCTATGCTGGCGGGCTGGTCTTCGCCCGGATCGGCGCGATGGTCATGCTGATGCCCGGCGTCGGCGAGACCGTCGTGCCGCCGCGCATCCGGCTGTCGTTCGCCGTGCTGATGGCCCTGCTGCTGGCGCCCCTGGTCTCCAAGTCGATCGTCACCGTACCCAGCAGCGTCGGCGCCGTCGGCGGCGCGGTGCTGCACGAGGTGCTGGTCGGACTGATGATCGGGGCGGTGCTGAAGCTGTTCGTCAGCTCGCTGACCACCGCCGGCGAGATCATCTCGATCCAGACCTCGCTGTCGTTCGCCCAGACCACCAACCCGGCCGGCGCGCCCAGCAGCGCGGCCGTGGCCACCTTCCTGTCGATGCTGGGCCTGACCCTGATCATGGTCACCGACCTGCATCACCTGTTCATCGGGGCGATGGCCAAGTCGTTCGACCTGTTCCCGTTCAGCCGCCCCGTACCGGTGGGCGACGCCGCCGAACTGGCCGTCCGCACGGTGGCCGAGTCGTTCAAGCTGGGCCTGCAGCTGGCGGCTCCGGTCCTGGTATTCTCGATCGTCTTCAACCTGGCGACCGGCCTGGTCGGCCGGGTGATGCCGTCGTTCCAGATCTTCTTCGTCACCTCGCCGCTCAGCGTCATCCTGGGCCTCTCCCTGCTGGGCCTCTCGCTCGGCGGCATCGCCATGGTGTGGACCGATCACTATCGGGACCTCCTGGCGGTGTTCAACTAGGGGACGCCATGGCCGACGAGCAGGACGACGCGTCAAAGACAGAAGAACCAACAGCCAAGAAGCTGTCGGATGCCCGCGCCAAGGGCGACGTTCCCAAGTCCGCCGACATCTCGCAGCTGGCCTCGCTGTCCGGGGCGTTCGGCGTGGTGGTCATCGCCGGCGGCTGGCTGGCCCGCGACATGGTCAATTCCCTGACCCCGTTCCTGGCCCATGCGGGGACCATGGACGTCGAGGGCGGCATCCGCGCCATCGCCAAGACGGCGGTCATGGCCGCCCTGCCGGCGGTGGTGCTGGTGATGGTGGTCTCGGGCCTGCTGGGCGCGGCGGCCAACGTGGCCCAGTCCGGCTTCATCCTGTCAGCCGACAAGATCAAGCCGGACCTCAAGAAGCTGGACCTGATCAAGGGTCTCCAGCGGGTCTTCGGTCCCGACGGCTTCGTGCAGTTCGCCAAGTCGGCCGTGAAGTTCCTGGTCACCGGGCTCATCGCCTGGTTCGTGGTCAAGCCGGACGCGGCCCAGATCACCACCCTGGTGGGCATGGACGTGGCGGCGATCATCCCCCTGTCCTTGAAGCTGTGCATGAAGCTGTTCTGGATGGTGCTGATCTTCCTGATCGCCACCGCCGGCTTCGACTGGTTCTGGCAGCGCCTGCGCTTCAACAAGCGCATGCGGATGAGCGTCCAGGACGTCAAGGACGAGATGAAGCAGTCCGAGGGCGACCCGCACATCAAGGGCAAGCAGAAGCAGCTGCGCATGCAGCGCTCGCGCCAGCGGATGATGGCGGCCGTGCCCAAGGCCACCGTCGTGGTCATGAACCCGACCCACTACGCCGTGGCGCTGAAGTACGAGCAGGGCGAGACCGCCGCGCCGATCTGCGTGGCCAAGGGCGTCGACGACCTGGCCCTGAAGATCCGCGCCGTGGCCGAGGAGGCCGGCGTCTACGTGCTGGAAGACCCGCCCCTGGCCCGCGCCCTCTACGCGGCCATGGACATCGACGAGCAGATTCCCGCCGAGCACTTCGAGGCCGTGGCCAGGGTCATCGGCTTCGTGATGAGCAACAAGCAGGCCAAGAAGCGGGCGTGGGCGGACTGAGTTGCGGCGCCTTGGCGGACCGGGCCGGACCACCATAATCCCGTCACGGAATCAGCGGTCGATCACGGATCGCGCTCTGCGAGCGGGTTAAGGCTATTCTATTCCGCGAATCGATGGGCTGGATGCCCGCAAGGCTGAAGAAGGATTTCGGTCCCCCATGACCGAGGCGCCCATGAAAGACTTTGGCGCGACAGACGCCGCCGGCGCTGGCAAGCGCCGCCCCGACCTGCTGATCTGGGGCGCGGCGGTGTTCCTGGTCCTGGCCGCGGTGTTCGCCGCCGCCCCCGCCCTGCGGGCCGGTCCGGCCACCCTGGCGGGCCTGCTGCTGCTGGGCGGCGTCGCCGGCGTGGCGATCCTGGGCCTGGTGGCCATCCGCGCGTCAACCACGACCGGCGATCCCGAGCCCGAGGGCGCCGAGGCGTTCGTCGAGGCCTTGTCCGAGCCGGCCGCCGTCACCGCCGCCGACGGCCGCGTGCTGGCGGCCAACCTCGCCTGGGTCCAGGCCGTGGGCGACGCCCGACGCCTGCCCCGTGGCGCGGCCGGGGCTCGTCTGTTCGCCGCCCTGGTCAAGGCCCGCGACGGCCAGCGCGCCGAGGGCACGTTGATCATCGCCGGCCAGGAGCGTCGCGCCGAGGCCGCCCGGCTGCGCGGCGGCCGCCTGCTGGTCCGCCTGCCGTCCGTGGTCGAGAGGGAGGTCTACGTCCCGACCGCCGCGCCCGCGCCGGTGGTCGCCCAGTCCGCCCCGGCTCCGCGCACGCTGGACGCCTTCTCCGGCGCTTCGCCGTTCGGCGCGGCCCTGCTGGAGGGGCTGGACCCGTTCAACTCGCGCGTCCTCGAGGCCAATCCTGCCCTGGCCGCCATGACGGGCGCCGTGCCGTCCGGCACGCTGTTCGGCGCCCTGATCGACCCGCCGTCCCGCGCCGAGGCCGAGACCCGCCTGGCCGAGGGCAAGAGCGGCCCGTTCGAGGTGCGCCTGGCCCGCGATCCCGCCCGCATCGCCCATCTCTATCTCTACCGCGCCGACGGGCGGCTGGTGGCCTATCTGATTGACGTCTCCGAGCAGAAGCAGATGGAGCTGCAGCTGGCCCAGGCCCAGAAGATGCAGGCCATCGGCCAGCTGGCCGGCGGCGTGGCCCACGACTTCAACAACCTGCTGACCGCCATCCAGCTGCGTCTGGACGAGCTGCTGCACCGCCATCCGGTCGGCGATCCATCGTACGAGGGCCTCAACGAAATCCGCCAGACCGGCGTGCGTGCGGCCGACCTGGTCCGCAAGCTGCTGGCCTTCAGCCGCAAGCAGACCGTGCAGCGCGAAGTGCTGGAGCTGGGCGAACTGATCAGCGAGTTCGAGGTCCTGCTGCGCCGCCTGTTGCGCGAGGACGTCAAGCTGGTCACCGACTATGGCCGCGACCTGCCGCAGGTGCGGGCCGACAAGAGCCAGCTCGAGACCGCCGTGATGAACCTGGCCGTCAACGCCCGCGACGCGGTGCGGGCGGCCAAGGGCGGCGGCGTCGTGCGCATCCGCACCGCCCGCCTGACCCAGGACGAGGCCCAGAGCCTGGGCTTCCCCGGCGCCGAGGGGGACCAGGCCTTCATCGAGGTCAGCGACGACGGCCCCGGCATCCCGCCCGAGGTGATGGGCAAGATCTTCGACCCGTTCTTCACCACCAAGCCGGTGGGCGAGGGCACGGGCCTGGGCCTGGCGACCGTCTACGGCATCGTCAAGCAGAGCGACGGCTGGATCCACGTCCACAGCCGTCCGGGCGAGGGCGCGGCCTTCCGCATCTTCCTGCCCGTGCACGAACCGACCCCGGCCCAGCAGGCCGCCGCCGCGACCGCCGCGACCGCCGCGGCCGCCCCGGAGGCCAAGCCGCGCCCGCCGCGCGACCTGTCGGGCGCCGGCCGCATCCTGTTCGTCGAGGACGAGGACGCCGTGCGCGGCGTCGCCGCCCGCCTGCTTCGCGCGAGGGGCTACGAGGTGCTGGAGGCCAGCGACGGCGAGGAGGCCCTGATCATCGCCGAGGAGCACGCCGGCACGATCGACCTCCTGATCAGCGACGTGATCATGCCCGGCATCGACGGACCGACCCTGCTGAAGAAGGCCCGCGCCTATCTGGGCAACGCGCCGGTGATGTTCATCAGCGGCTATGCCGAGGCCGAGTTCAGCGACCTCCTGGAAGGCGAGACGGGCGTGACCTTCCTGCCCAAGCCGATCGACATCAAGACCCTGGCCGAACGGGTCAAGCAGCAGCTGCAGGCGGCGTAGGGCCGATCAACTGGCAAATCCCTCCACGCCCCGGCCCTGGGGCGTGGACCTGTTCGCCAGCCGGGTGCGATCCCGAGCTCGGCGAGAAAAAATCGCAAGGTCCCGGAAGAAAGCGCGCGGTCCCGTCGTTGGACGGATCAGGAAGCGGTGGAAGCGCCGCTCCGAGCCATCTTCAGGAGAAGACCATGCGCAAGATCTCGTTCTTCATGACCGCCACGGCCGCCGCCATGCTGTTGGCCGCGCCGATGGCGCAAGCCCAGATTCTCGGCGGCGGCGGCGGCGGGCTGGGCGGCGGCCTCGGCGGAGGTCTCGGCGGCGGCTTGGGCGGCGGCCTGGGCGGACTGACCGGACAAGGGAGCGGCGCGCTGACCGGGGCCGGCCAGTTCGGGACGCCCGATGTTGGCGGCGTCGCCTCGCGGGCCACCGAGGCGACTGGGCGGGTGCGGGACCGCGCCACCGACGCCACCGGCCGGGTCCGCGACCACGCCGATCGCGCGACGCGGCGGGCCCGCGACACCGCCGGCGGCGTCCAGGGCCTGGCGCAGGGCGCCACCAGCAACGCCGCCGCCAGCGGTTCGGCCGCGGGGTCCGGCTCGGCCTCGGCCGCCGGCCAGTCCCTGACCGGCGCCCTGTCGGGCAATGGGGCCGGGAGCGGTTCGTTGACGGCTCCGGACGCCAGCGGCGCGACCTCGCAGGCCGCCGGGACCGGTCGCAACACGGTCGGCGCGGCGCGCGACCGGGCGACCTCGGTCGCCTCGCGGAGGACGGGGCAGGCCCGCAACGTCCTGGGTTCGGCCCGTGACGCCGCCGGTTCCGCCAGCGCGGGCGGTTCCGGCGACGCCGACGCGGCCGGCGGCCTGACCGGCGACGGTCTGTCCGGTTCGCTGACTGGCTCGGGGTCGAGCAACGCCACGACCAGCCAGGGCTCGACCGGCAACAGCGGCTCGCTGGGCCTGTCGGGCTCGGCCTCGCGCCATGGGGCCAACGCCTCGGCCAACGGCGCCGGCTCGGGCGACGTCAAGGTCGGCAACTAGCCCGACCGCTCCGGATCGATCGGAAAGGGCGTCGCCACAGGGCGGCGTCCTTTTCGCATATCGATGTTCGCTATCGTGCTAGGGTCTGGCGCCGGTTCGAGCCGGCTCACCAGGGGGACGACCAGATGCCTAGCCACGCCGCGATCCGACCGCCGAGTCCGATCCTCCTCGCCTTGACCCTCGCCGCCTGGGTGGTGTCGACGCCGGCGGCCTGGGCCCAGCGGCCAGTCATCCGAATGCCCGTGCAAGCCGCCCCGGCCCAGCCGCCGGCGACCAATCCGCTGCTGAAGATGCCCGCCGGGACGATCACCAGCGCCGCCGATCCGCTGGAGCTGCTCAAGCAGGTCAACATCCTGCGCGGCCAGGTCGCGACGCTACAGCAGCAGACGGCGACCTTGCAGGGCCAGGTCAGCGACCAAGCCCATATGATCGACAGCCTGAAGAATGGGCTGGCGACCGTTTCGCTGAAGGGAATCGCCAACACCAACGACCTGGTGGCCGTCAACGGCGGCTTGGCCAGCCTGCAGAGCGAGTTGGCCAACGTGAAGGGGCAGTTGGGGAGCGTGAAGAGTGACTTGGGGACCGTGAAGAGCGACGCGGCGACCCTGAAGTCGAACTTCGACTCTCACGGGCACTATCACAAGTTCGCCTACGACCTTAATGGCCAGCAGAAGATCGACGCGATGCTGACTTCGGGGCCGTCGGTCTATTGCAAGAAGACCAAGGACGGCAACAGCTGGATCTGCAATCAGCCATAATTAGAGGTCCCGTAGCTCCGGCTTGACGCCCAACACTCGATTGGGGACAGGCCCATGGGCCGGTCCCCAGCCCGTTTCATGCGAACAAAAAAGCCCGCCCCATTGTCCGGGGCGGGCTTTTCCATTCAGGCTTGGCGGTCTCGAGCGCTTACGAGTCCAGGAAGCTGCGCAGCTTGCGCGACCGCGACGGGTGCTTGAGCTTGCGCAGGGCCTTGGCCTCGATCTGCCGGATGCGTTCGCGGGTGACCGAGAACTGCTGGCCGACCTCTTCAAGGGTGTGGTCGGTGTTCATGCCGATGCCGAAGCGCATGCGCAGCACGCGCTCTTCGCGCGGCGTCAGCGAGGCCAGCACGCGGGTGGTGGTTTCCCGCAGATTGGACTGGATGGCCGCGTCGATCGGCAGGATGGCGTTCTTGTCCTCGATGAAGTCGCCCAGGTGGCTGTCTTCCTCGTCGCCGATCGGGGTCTCGAGGCTGATCGGCTCCTTGGCGATCTTCAGGACCTTGCGCACCTTCTCCAGCGGCATGGCCAGCTTTTCGGCCAGCTCTTCCGGGGTCGGCTCGCGGCCGATCTCGTGCAGCATCTGGCGGCTGGTGCGGACGATCTTGTTGATCGTCTCGATCATGTGCACCGGGATGCGGATGGTCCGCGCCTGGTCGGCGATCGAGCGGGTGATCGCCTGGCGGATCCACCAGGTGGCGTAGGTCGAGAACTTGTAGCCGCGGCGGTACTCGAACTTATCGACCGCCTTCATCAGGCCGATGTTGCCTTCCTGGATCAGGTCCAGGAACTGCAGGCCGCGGTTGGTGTACTTCTTGGCGATCGAGATCACGAGACGCAGGTTGGCCTCGACCATTTCCTTCTTGGCCTGGCGGGCTTCGCGCTCGCCCTTCTGCACGGTCTGGACGATGCGGCGATAGTCGTCGATCGGCACGCCGGTCTCGGTGGCCAGGGCCGCGATCTCCTGGCGGATGTCGCTGACCGAGTTGACGTCGTTCTCGACGAACTTGGTCCAGCGCACGCCCATGGCCTTGACCTGCTCGACCCAGTTCGGGTTCAGCTCGGAGCCGAAATAGGCCTTCAGGAACTCGCCGCGGCTGATGCCGTAGCTGTCGGCCAGGCGCAGCAGACGACCTTCCAGCCCGATCAGGCGCTTGTTGATCGCATACAGCTGCTCGACCAGCGCCTCGATGCGGTTGTTGTTCAGCTTCAGCGTCTTGAGGTGCTGGATGATGGTGTTCGACAGGCTTTCATAGGCCTGGCGATCGGCCTCGCTGAGGTCGGCGCCCTTCAGGCGGCTGCCCACCAGCTTGTCCTGCAGCTTGCGGAAGGTCTCGAACTCGCCGGCGATCGCGTCGAGGATGGCCATCACGCCTTCGCGCAACTCGCCTTCCATGGCGCTGACCGTGGGGCCGGCGCCGTCGTCGAAATCGTCCTCGTCCTCGCCTTCACCTTCGGCCTTGGCCTCGCCGCCGGCTTCGTCGTCGACCGGCTCGGCCGGCTCCTCGTCGGCGGCCGGGGCGGCGGCCACGCCGTTGATCGCGGCGTAGGTGCCTTCCAGGTCGATCACTTCGCGCAGCAGGATGCGGCCGGTGCCCAGCTCCTCGCGCCACACCATGATGGCCTCGAAGGTCAGGGCGCTTTCGCACAGGCCCCGGATCATGGTGTCGCGGCCGGCCTCGATGCGCTTGGCGATGGCGATTTCGCCCTCGCGCGACAGCAGCTCGACGCTGCCCATCTCGCGCAGGTACATCCGCACGGGGTCGTCCGTGCGGTCATAGGCCGCAGGCTTCTCGCTGGTGATGACCTGCTGGTTGTCCTCGCGGGCGACGACCTCGCCGCCTTCCGAGCCTTCGGCGTCCTCTTCGGCCTCGACCACGTTGACGCCCATCTCGCTCAGCATGGCGAGGGTGTCTTCGATGGCTTCCGAGGTGACTTCCTCGGACGGCAGGACCTTGTTCAGCTCGTCCATCGTGACGTAGCCGCGGGCCTTGGCCTGCTTGATGAACTTCTTGACGCCGGCGTCGGTCAGGTCGAGCAGGGGCCCGTCGCCGCCGGTGGCTTCAGGGGCTTCCGTCTCGGCCGAGGAATTGGTGCTCATTCAGGTCTCCGAAACGACGCGGCGCCGAAACTTGGCGCACGTCGAGAATGTGTCCGTGATGGGTCGCCTGCGCATCGCGCCCTGTCGTCCGTGCAAGCTGTCCAGTGAACCGCTGAAAAAATTCTCAAGATAAACGCCTGACACGCGCGGAAGAGCCATGGGCTAACGCTCCGCGAGCATGGCTCTTTACGGAGGCGTCGTCTTCGTGCGCGATCAGCGTCGACCCTTGAGGGTTTCGGCGGCCACTGGGACCTGGCGGCGGCGAGGGTGACATCCTGTTTCAAGGAGGGCGCGCGCATGAGAATGGCGGCCCGAGCGATGTCAATCAGCAGCGTGGCAAATCCTTGAGTCGCCAGATGGCGTTGCATGACGCGTGAGTCAAGATGTGAAGAGGGTAATCGGCCCGTCTTGTCGCGCCCGAGGCGCGACGGCCTCAAGATTTGGGACGAAACGATCTTTGCGTGTGGCTGCGGCATATTCGCCTACAGCTAGAAACAAAACCCTATCACCACGCTTTTCAGCGACACTCGAGGTTCGGCCATGGATCGGCGGACGTCGCGACACCGCGTGGGGAGCATCAGATGGGCAGGAAGCGACGCCACCGGGGTCAGCGGTCCTTGCGCGCGATTCAAGGTCGCGCTCGCCGGCCGAAGAGCTGAGGGAACCGACCCGCGCCCATGTTTTCGACGCCCAGCCCGGATCAGAGCGCGAACGGCCATCACCGGCCGCAACCCTCCGCGCGCCATAGCCGCCATCTGCTGATCATCAGCGCCGTCATCTTCGTCATCGCCCAGAGCCTGGTCGTGATGCTCGGCTTCGCGGGCATGGCGGTTTCCAACGTGGCGCGCGCCTATGTCGCCGGCGAGGCGCAGTACTCGAAGGCGCAGAAGGAAGCGGTGATCTCGCTGATGCGCTACGTCCAGTCGGGCTCGGACGTCGACTTCGCGATGTTCCGCGCGGCGTTGGAGGCGCCCAAGGGAGACCAGGCGGCGCGATACGCGCTGGAATCGACGCCGGCCGACTTCCGCGCCGCCAGGGCCGGTTTCCTGCGGGGGCGAAACGCCAGCGACGACATCCCGGCGATCATCTCGGGCTTCGTGATCATGCGGCGCTGGGCGCCCTTCGCCCGGGCGGTCGAGAGCTGGCGCGAGGGCGATCGACAGTTCATGGCCTTGGAGCAGCTTGGCGAGCGGATCCGGCGCGGCGGATCGACCGACGCCGAGAAAGCGGCCTATCTGGCCGAGGCCGGCGCGTTGGACCGGTCCGCCTCGGCCCATGAGCGGCAGTTCTCGGACCAGATGGGTCGGGTCGCGCGCCTCGCGGCCGGGCTGGCCTACGCCGCGGTGGCCGGGCTCAGTCTCGCCGTCTGCGCGATCGGCGTCTGGGTGGCCTGGCGGGTGCACACGGTCTGGGTTCGAACCTCCGAGGCCCTGGCCGAGGCCCGCGACCGAGCCGAGCAGGCCAACCGCGCCAAGAGCGATTTCCTGGCCAATGTCAGCCACGAGATTCGCACGCCCTTGAACGGGGTTCTCGGGATGGTGCAGATCATGCGGCGCGAAGAGCGCGAAGCCGGCCAAAGGCAGCGGCTCGACGTGATCGCCGACGCCGGACAGACGCTGTTGTCCGTTCTCGATGGGGTGCTGGACCTCTCGAAGATCGACGCCGGCCGGCTGGAGATGGAGCTTCAGCCGTTCGACATCGAGGAGGTCGTCAGGCTGGCGACGGCCGCCCACGCCGCCATGGCCGAGCAGAGCGACGTATGCTTCCGCGTCGAATGGCGTCCGGAGGCGCGAGGAATCTGGTGCGGCGACGGCGGCAAGCTGCGCCAGGTGCTCTCGAATCTGGTCTCGAACGCACACAAGTTCACGGCGCGCGGGTCCATCGTGCTGCGGATCGGGCCGACGCCGGATGGTCTCGGATTCGAGGTGGCCGACACGGGACTTGGCATCGCGGGCGACAAGCAGGCGTTGGTCTTCGAGCCGTTCACCCAGGCGGACGCCTCCATGACTCGCCGGTTCGGCGGAACCGGCCTGGGCCTGGCGATCTGTCGTCAGTTTGTCCGGTTGATGGGCGGCGACCTGAGGCTGCTGAGCCAGCTGGGCGTCGGCTCGACCTTTTCGTTCGAGCTGCCCCTGGCGCGCGGCGAGCGAAAGACGCCGTCAGGCGAACCTGGGCAGGGACAGGCGCTGGAGCGGGCCTCGCGGCCCGTCCGCATTCTCGCGGCCGAGGACAATCCCATCAATCAGTTGATCTTGCGGGCCCTGTTGGAGCCCTTCGACATCGCGTTGACGGTGGTCGCCGATGGCCGGGAGGCGGTCGAGGCGTGGGGAAGCGAGGCCTTCGATCTGATCCTCATGGACATCCAGATGCCTATCCTGAACGGAACCGACGCGACCGTCGAGATCCGCGCACGCGAGCGTTTGAGGGGCCTCCAACGCATCCCCATCGTCGCGCTCACGGCGAACGTCATGCATCACCAGATCGAGGGTTATGTTCAGGCCGGCATGGACGGGCATGTCTCCAAGCCCATCGAGATATCCGAACTGCTTGGCGCCATCGAAACGGCCCTGGCCGCGAACGGGACGTCGGAGGACGACGCGCGGGTCGCCTAGAGTCTGCCGGGGTCATCTGATCCCGGCGCGGCCTAGCTGGCCGCCTGCCAGAATTCCAGCCCGCTGATCTGGCGCTCCAACACCGCGATGCGGGTGCGCAGGTCGCGGGTGGCGGCCAGGGTTCCAGCGGTGACCGCCTCTCGGCGCAGAGCCTCCAAGGCGCGCTCGCTGTCGGCGATCTCGATCAGCGCCTCGTAGCAAGCGGACCACAGGGCGCGGGCCTGGTGGACCTCCATCTTCGGATCCAGGAACGGCGCGCTGATCGCCGCGGCCACCCGCTCGGCCTCGGTCAGCTGCGGGCCCAAACCCTTGCGGTTGAGGATGTCGCGGAACGGCACGTCGTCGCTGATCTCGTCGGCCAGGGCCTCGAACAGCTCGATCGCCAGCGGGGCCAGGCGCGGGTCGCCGAAGCCGACGCGCTCGACAGCCTCGTCATAGGGACGGGCCCAGGCGGGATGGCGCAGGGCGGCCACGGCCACGGCGGCATGGAAGGGGTTCAGCCGCGTGGTGATCTGCGTCCGGGCCACGCCGCGGATGCCCGGATCGGGCGGACCGCGATCACGGCCGCCCTTCCATTGACCGCGCGGGACGAACGGACGACCGCCGCCGTCGCCGAAACCGCCGCCGAACGCCGGCTTGGGAAACAGAGCGTCCAGCTTGGCGTAGAGATCGTCGCGATAGGCGGCCGACAGGTCCTTGTCCGCGATCGTCCCGGCGGCGGCGCGCAGGCGCTGCTTGAAGCCGGCCTTGCGCTCGGGGGTGTCCAGCGGTTCCAGGTCGCGCTCGCGGGCGAACAGGGCGTCGACGAACGGCGTGGTCTGGGTCAGCTGGGCCTTGAGGGCCGTCGGGCCCTGCTCGCGCAGCACGTCGTCGGGATCCTTGCCGCCGACCACGATCGAGAACTTGAACGAGCGGCCGGGCTTGAGCAGCGGCAGGGCGCGGTCGATGGCCCGGCTGGCGGCCCGCTGGCCGGCCTTGTCGCCGTCGAAGCTGAGGGTGGGCTCGGGATGCAGGCGCCACAGCACCTCCATCTGCTCTTCGGTCATGGCCGTGCCCATCGGGGCCACGGCCGGCAGGCCGGCGCGCTGGCAGGCGACGACGTCCATGTAGCCCTCGACCACCAGCAGCGGGGTCTGTTCGGTTGGCGCGGCGGCCTGGGCGGCGTGCAGCAGCTTGCGGGCCTCGTACAGGCCGTACAGCAGCCGGCCCTTGTGGAAGAGCGTGGTCTCCGGCCCGTTCAGGTACTTGGCGCGGGCCTGGGGATCCATGGCCCGGCCGCCGAACGACACCACCCGGCCCCGGGTGTCGGTGATCGGGAAGATGATGCGGTCGCGGAACCGGTCATAGGGCTGGCCGCCGTCCTCCGGGGCGATCAGCAGGCCCGCTTCGACCAGCTCGGCCGGCTTGGCGCCCTTGGCGACCAAGTAGTCCTTCAGCGCCGTGCGGCCGTTCGGCGAGAAGCCGATGCGAAACCGGCTCCACTGGTCCTCGGGCAGGGCCCGGCGGGCCAGGTAGTCGCGGGCGGCCTGGCCGACCGGACGGCGCAGCTCGCTCTCGAACCAGGCGGCGGCCAGCTCCATCCAGTCGGTCAGGGTGGCGCGCTTCTTGTCGTCCTGGGCGGCGCGGGCGTCGGGCTCCGGCAGGGCCATGCCCGCCTCGGCCGCCAGCCGCTCGACCGCCTCGGTGAAGGTCAGCCGCTCGGTCTCCTGCAGATAGGAGATGATGTCGCCGTGCTTGCCGCTGGAGAAGCAGTGGTAGAAGCCCTTGTCGTCATTGACGAAGAACGACGGGCTCTTCTCCTTGGTGAACGGCGACAGCCCCGCATATTCGCGCCCCTGCCGCCGCAGCTTCACCGACTTCCCGATCACGTCGGAAGGGCGAAGACGTTGCTTCAGTTCGTCGAGGAAGTGGTCGTCGAAACGCATGGCGGCTGGCGCCAACATAGGCCCAGCCGGCGGATTCCGCACGCCGGATGATCAGTTCGTCCAGAGTTGGATGAGCTTTGTGGATAATCAGCGCGGGCCGGGGACAGGCCCTTGCGGCCTGTCCCCATGTTCAAAGCGCCGCCTCTGCTTTGGGGACACGCCGCAAGGGCATGTCCCCGGTCTCAAACCGGCGCCAGAAACCGCATCCGCAGCTTCGGCCAGAACATGTTCACCGCCAGCCCAGCCAGCACCAGCGCCGCGGCCAGCAGCTTCCAGCCGGGCAGGCTCTCGTGCAGCAGGATCGCCGAGGCGCCCATGCCGAACACCGGCACCAGCAGGGCCATGGGCGTGACGGTGGCGGCCGGGTGGCGGGCCAGGAGCCAGCCCCAGGCCGCATAGCCGAACATGGTGTTGCCCACCGCCTGCCAGGCCACCGCGCCCCAGGTCAGGGCGTCGGCGTTTCTCACGCCGGCCACCATGGCCGGCCAGCCCTCCAGCCACAGCGACATCAGGAACAGTGGCGGGATCGAGAACAGGCTGGCCCAGACCACATAGGCCAGCATGTTCACCGTGCCGGCCTGGCGGGCGACGATGTTGCCGCCGGCCCAGCTGGCGGCGGCCAGCAGGATCAGCAGCACCCCCAGCGGCGTGGCGGCCCCGCCGCCATGGGCGGCGATCAGCACGATGCCCGAGGCGGCCAGCAGCAGGGCCGCGACCTGGAATGGCTGCACCTTCTCGCCGCTGATCTTCATGGCCATGCCGATGGTGAAGAACACCTGGGTCTGCACCACCAGCGAGGCCAGGCCCGGCGAGATGTGGCCCTTCATGGCCACGAACAGCAGGCCGAACTGCCCCGCCCCGATCAGGACGCCATAGGCCGCCAGGTTCCTCCACGGGACCTGCGGCCGCTTGACGAAGAACACGACGGGCAGCAGCACCAGGGTGAAGCGCAGGGTGGCGAACAGCAGTGGCGGCAGATGGTCCAGCGCCACCCGGATGACCACGAAATTGGTCCCCCAGACCGCCACCACGGCCAGGGCGAGCAGGAAGTGGCGCAGCGGCAGCGACATCGGCGGTCTCCGGACGAACTGCGCCGTATCTAGGCTTTCCCGACGGGCGACGCCACGCCCCAGACCTAGTCGTTCAAGGTCTCGCCGGTCAGCACCTGCTCGTCGACCTCGATGCGGGCGATGGCGGCGTCCGGACCCCGACCGGCGAACACCCGCAGCTCGTAGGTCTTGTCGGCTGGCCAGACCTTCAGGGTCCAGCAGCGCAGGGTCTGCGCGCCGCGATGGTCGTCGGAACAGGGCCAGACTGAGCGCAGGTCCGCCAGGCTCAGGCGTCGCAGGATCGCCGGACAGGATTCGGGCGTCGCCGTCGCCACCCGGCAGTCGATGTCGTAGGCCGGATCCGGCCCGGCCGCGCCCTCGGCGGCCCGGGTCAGCCACCAGGCGCCGCTCAGGGCCGCCTCGGCCGTCGGGGCCGAGAAGAAGGTCACGTCCTGGTCGGCCAGCTGGCCGCACGCCGCCTGGGCGTCGGGCGGCGGCGGACCGTCGTAGTAATCGTCCTCGCGGGCCGGCGGCGCCTCCAGGTGATAGCGGGTCGAAGCCTTCAGGCTGGCGGCGCGCATGGGCGTGTCGGCGCCTTGGTCGGGTGCTTGCGCGCCGTCGGCGGGCTCGAACGTCACGACGACGCCGTCGCGGGCGCAGACCCCCGGCGCCCAGGTGGCGCGGGGCGTGCTCTGGAAGGCCAGGTCGCGCAGCGGCCTGGTCGGGGTGCGGCCGGGCGTGGGGCGGGGGTCGGATGGAACCAGCAGGTCGGCGACCAGATCCATGACCCGGTGGGTCAGTTCGACGGGCGGCAAAGAGCGCGCCTGCGTCTTGCTCAGGGTCCCGCTCGATGTCTCGGCCTGCGCCGCCGCGACGACCGGCGCAGCCAACGCCGACAACGCCGCGAGCGCCATAGGGGCCGCCGATCCTCGCCTTGCCATAGCCTGTCCTCCAAGGGCTGCTCCTAAGGTGATCTCACCAATGTGACCGTCAAGCGGCGGCGCTCGACGATGGAGTTCAAACAATCGTTTGACGTTTGGTGGCTGGCCGGCTTTAGCTTCCCGCCGAACCAACGGAGCCGCGACGATGTCCAGCTGGGATTTCCTGGTCGCCAAGACCGATCTTCGCCAGGCCAGGATCGCGCCCGTCGATGCGTCGCCCCTGGCCGACGGCGAGGCGCGGCTGGCGATCGAGCGCTTCGCCCTGACGGCCAACAACGTCACCTATGCGGTGTTCGGCGAGCAGATGCGCTACTGGGACTTCTTTCCTGGACCGGAGGGCTGGGGGCGGATCCCGGTGTGGGGCCATGCGCGGGTCGAGGCCTCGACCCATCCGGACCTGACCGTCGGCCAACGGTTCTACGGCTACTATCCGATGTCGACGCATCTGACGGTGACGCCGCGCAAGACCCGCACCGGTTTCGCCGATGTCGCGCCGCACCGGGCCAACCTGCCGCCGGTCTACAACCAGTACCAGGCGGTGGGCGCGGCCAGCCCGGCCGAGGACTACCAGGCCCTGCTGCGGCCGCTGTTCATCACCGGTTTCCTGATCGAGGATTTCCTGGACGAGAACGCCCTGTTCGGGGCGCGGTCGGTGCTGCTGACCAGCGCGTCCAGCAAGACGGCGATCAGCCTGGCCTTTCAGCTCAAACAACGCGGCAAGGCGCGGGTGGTCGGCCTGACCTCAGCCCGGAACGCGGCTTTCGTCGAGGGGCTGGGTTGCTACGACCAGGTCGTGACCTACGACGCGGTCGTCGACGCGCCGATCGAAGAACCAGCGGTTCTCGTCGACTTCGCAGGAGACGCGCCGTTGCGGCGGGCCGTGCACGAGCGGTTCGGCGACGCCCTGGCCTATTCCTGCGTGGTCGGCGGCACCCATTGGGAAGCCGGACCCAGCGACGGCCGGCTGCCTGGGCCCAGGCCGATCTTCTTCTTCGCCCCCGACCGCATCCGCAAGCGCGCCGGCGACTGGGGTCCGGGCGGGCTGGACCAGCGCCACGACGCCGCCTGGGCTCCCTTCGCCGCCGACGCGCCGCGCTGGCTGCGGGTGATCGAGGGCGTCGGCCCTGACGCGATGGCGCAGGCCTATGCGGCCGTGGTCGCCGGCGAGGCCGGGCCGGACGAGGGGCATGTGCTGGCGCCCCAGGGCTAGCTGGCCTACTTCGCCAGGTCGGCCGGCGTGGTCGGTTGCGAGATCACCGCCTTCATCCGCTTCCAGCGCGCGTCCTGCGACGGGCCGGCCCGCTCGACGTGGGCCCGGACCATCTCCTGGCCGAGATTGTAGTTGATCACATAGCTCCGGTACGCCTCGATGAAGCTCAGCGACTTCTCGGCCTTGGCGCGCGAGGTCAGGGCGTACTTGGCCAGGGCGGCGACGGCGGCGTCCTTGTCCATCTTTCCCGACAGGTAGAGGTCGGCGATGGTGTTCTGGACGCTGGCCAGGTCGGCGGTGGCGGTGGTCAGGGCGTCGTAGGTCGCGGCCGTGGCCGGATCCAGCCCCGCCAGCGGGTAGAGCGTGCTGCGCTCGAAGGCCAGCTTTTCGGTCCCGGGGAAGGCCAGGCGGATGCCGTAGTTGGCCGAGCCTTCGGCGATCAGCGACTGCGGCGAGAACAGCGGATAGACGCTGAACTCGACCCAGCCCTTGGCCTTGGTCAACTTCTCTTCCAGCAGGGCGTTCAGCACATGGTGGCCCGGATAGCCCTCGTGGCAGCCCAGGTCGACGGCGCGGCTGATCGGGGTGGGCAGGTCGGTATTGACCTCGATCAGGCTGTGGGCGCCGCCCTTGTACCAGTTGTAGCCGCTCCAGGGCTTCTTGGTGACGAAGGCGAGATCGAAGCGCTCGCCCTTGGGCAGGGCGATGTGGGCTTGCGTCCGCGCCTTGCATTCGGCGATCGCCGCCTTCATCACCGGCTCCAGGCGGTCGGTCGGGATGGTGTAGCGCGCCTGGAAGGCGGAGACGCGGGTCGCCAGGTCGCCCTCGCCGGGGACCAGCTTGTCGATCCTGGCCAGGATCGGGTCGTAGGCGGTCAGCGGCTTGATCGGCGGGCGCACCCCGAACAGGCCCTCGGCCTCGTCCTGGAAGCTGAACTTGACGCCCGCCAGCATGGCCAGACGGGTCTGGGCGGCCTTGACCTGGCCGGCCAGGAAGGCCTTGCGACGCACTTCGTCGGGGCTCAGGGCCTTGCCGTCGACGGCCTTCAGGGCGGCGGCCAGGCGGTCGGCCTCGGCGCGCAGGGCGGGGACCTCGCGCGGCTTGGCCTTGGCCGCGGTCGCCCACTCGGCGGGGCCGTAATAGGCGTCGACATAGCCGGGCTCGCGTTCGCCGGCCTCCAGCGTCAGCCGCACGAAGTCCTTGGCGATGACGTCCAGCTTGGCGCCTTCAGGCGGAGCGGCCAGGGCGGGCGAAGCCAGCAGGGCCAGGGCGGCGGTCGCGGCGGCGAGGCGGAGGATCATGGAAGGCGCGTCCAGGTCGAAACGGGCGTGCACGCTGCCCTGCGCCGCTGATCGCCGCAAGGGCGCGGCTAGCCCCGCGCCGCGACCGCCAGGCCCGGGAAGTCGCTGAACAGGCCGTCGACGCCGGCCGCGTACAGCGCCTTGAACACCGCGGCGACCTCGCCCGGCTGGGCCAGGTAGTCGGCCGCCGCCGCGTCGCCCCGGCGCAGGGACGCCGGCAGGAAATAGTTCTCGGCCCGCACGGTCCAGGGGTGGACGACCAGGCCGGCGGCGTGGGCGTCCTTCACCAGCGTGGTGGCCGACAGTAGGCTGGCCGCGTCCTGCGGCACGACCTGGGTTTTCTCCGGCCCCAGGCCGTCGGCGTAGAGCGCCACGTCCTTCAGGCCGGACGGGCCGCACAGCTGGGCGTAGGTCACGTTCGGCAGGTCGGCCGGGCCGCCCTCCGAGGCGGTCAGCTGCACCAGCCGCGCCCGGGTCTTGCCGCGGATCCTCTTCAGCGGCGTGACCTCGAAGCACTGGACGAAGACCGGGGCGGTGGCGGAGTCCAGGTCGTTCTTCTTCAGCAGGGCGACCAGGCGGTCCTCGAGCGGCAGGCCGATCCCGGCGAAGTAGCTGGGGTGCTTCATCTCCGGATAGACGCCGATCGTCCGGCCGGTGCGCCGGCTGCCGGCCTTGGCGATCGCCACCACCTCGTCGAAGGTCAGCAGCGGGGCCTGGCCGTCGTATGTCGTGTTGCCGGGACGCAGCTTGGGCAGCCGTTCGCGGGCCCGCAGGGTCTTGATCTCGGCCAGGGTGAAGTCCTCGGTGAACCAGCCGGTCACCGGCTGGCCGTCGATGGTCTTGGTCGCCTTGCGGTCGGCGAATTCGGGCCGCGAGGCGACGTCGGTGGTGCCGCCGATCTCGTTCTCGTGCCGGGCGACCAGGTGGCCGTCCTTGGTCGGCACCAGGTCGGGCTCGATGAAGTCGCAGCCCTGGTCGATGGCCAGGTCGTAGGCCAGCCCCGTGTGCTCGGGCCGCAGGCCCGAGGCGCCGCGGTGGGCGATGACGATCGGCCGCTTCGGGGCGGCGGCGAAGCTCAGGCCGGAGCTCAGGGTTCCCGCCAGGGCGGCGGTGGCCATGGTGTGAGTGGCGAGGGCGCGTCGGGTCAGCAGGGTCATGGCGGCCATCTAGCGCGCCGATGTGACGGTTTGACCAGCCTCGGCGCCCCCCCGTCCCGCGCTTTCCTAGTCCTTGCCGGACCGGCTGAGGATGGCCAGCAGGCCCTGCGATTTCTGGGGCAGCTCGGTGGCCAGGCGCGAGGCCATTTCGCGCACGCCGACCGCATAGGCCTCGCCGCCCTCGGCGATCTCGCCCGCCCGCCGCGCCAGGTCCTCGAGATCGCGAGCCAGAGCCTCGATCTGCTCGCGGGCCAGCAGCCGCGCCTCGCGTTGCAGGCGCCGGATGCGCTGGGTGGTGGTCTCGGGCCCGCGGCCGAGATCATAGACCTCGACGGGGCCGGTCTGTTCGGGGACCAGGGTCAAAAGCGGACCGTTCATGGCGTCGTCGCCTCCTCGGGCGGCGTCCGGACGCGGCGCCGGCCCTCGCCAATAGAAGGCTGGCGCGTCGCCGACCGTTCCCCCGCGGCGCGCCGTTTGGCGCGATCGTCGGCCGCCGTGGCCGCCATGCCACAGCTTCGCGCGGAGGTGGTTGCCGGCGCCTAGGAAGCGGGCGCCTTGCCGGTCTTTGGGCCGGCCTTTTGGGCGGCCTTTTCGCCGCCCTCCCGACCGCCCTGTCCCGCGATCGGGGCGCCCGGCTCGCAGGGGCCCTGATAGGTGCTGACCGCCTTCATGCGCAGGGTCTGCTTGCGCCCGAAGGCCGAGACCACCAGCTCCAGGTCGGTGGTGGCGGTGGTGACGAAGTCGCCGCTGACCCGGCCGGTCAGGGCGTAGTCGATGTGGTCCTTCTGGCAGGCGTGGTCCAGGCGGAAGCCGTCGGCCGTGCGCGTCACCGTGGGACTGCCGCAGGGCGAGACCTTGCGGGCCGCCTCGGCCCCCGGGTCGAAGCCCTGGCCCACGCACTGGGTGGAGTCCTCGGGACCGGCCGGGGTCTGGGTGACCGTCTTCCACAGGCCCGGCTTGAGGGTGGTGGGGCCGCCGGCCGCCGGGGCGGCGTCCTGCTGGGCGATCGGCGTCTGGCTGTCGCCGGCCGCCGGGTCGTGGGCCCGGTCGTCGGTGCGGGAGCAGGCGGCCAGACCCAAGGGGGCGATCAGCAGGGGGGCGACCAGCAGGATCGGAACCAGGCGGCGGGAGCTCGGGACCAGGTGACGCATCCGGCGACCCTAGCGCGTTCCGCGGCCGCCCGAAAAGGCCCCACCCTTCTGGCGCGTCCCCATGGACCCCGACTCGCGCCATGCTCGCGCCCAAGCGGAGTTGCCCATGGCCGAAACCCTCGAACAGCTGATCGATCGCCTGCGCGCCGTGGAGGCGCAGATCGAGGCCGCCTTCGCCGCGCGCGACGCCGAGCGGGCCGCCGCCGCCGGCCTGGTGATCGAGGCCGGCAAGCCCTGTTTCAAGGCCGACGCCCTGCGCCGCCAGAAGGCCCACCGCAAGGGCCTGCACCTGGCCCGCACCCCGTGGCCCACCCTGCTGACCATGCCGCTGATCTACGGCATGGCCCTGCCGTTGATGATGCTGGACCTCAGCGTCAGCCTCTACCAGCTGGGCTGCTTCACCGCCTGGCGCATCCAGCGGGTGCGCAGGCGAGACTATGTGGTCATCGACCGCCACCGGCTGGGCTATCTGAACCTGGTGCAGAAGCTGAACTGCGTGTTCTGCGGCTACGGCAACGGCGTCATCGCCTACGCCCGCGAGATCACCGCCCGCACCGAGCAGTACTGGTGCCCGATCAAGCACGCCCTGAAGGTCAAGGGCAGCCACGACCGCTACCGCGACTTCCAGGCCTATGGCGACGCCGAGGGCTACGTGGCGAGCTCGGGGTCGTATCGCGAGCGGCTGAAGCGAGGCGCTTAGGGTCGCCCCGGTTCTTCTGGCCCCGGCCCCGCCAGTAGAAGGCCCAGATGTCCGGCTCGGGCGGCTCGACGCCGTCCAGCGCCATCTGGCGCACCCAGCTGGGCAGCCAGAGAGCCGCCAGATGGGCGTCACGGGGATGGTCGCGGTGGACCTGGGCCATCTTGGCGATCGCCGCCCGGATGAAGCCGACCTTGAACCGCGCGCGGATATAGGCGCGCCTCGCGCGCTGGAGCCGGGCCGGGCGGGTGCGTTTGGAGCGGGGCTGGACCATGGGGTTTCCTTTCGACAGGCGGCGAGCCCCCTCCGGCCCTCCGGGCCACCTCCCCCAGAGGGGGAGGATCTGATCGGCCGCCGCATCGCGTAGCTGCTCCCCCTCTGGGGGAGCTGTCGCGAAGCGACTGAGGGGGTCTTCGCCGGCACGATCTCTCATCCTCACGCGATCTCTCGCTGAGCTATCGGAAAGGGACGCGGAGCGCCGGACATCGTCCGGAGTTCTTTGATAAATACCGTTTCGACGAAGCCACCGCTCCGCGCGGTCGTTATCCGCCAGCGTCCGGTGGGCAGCCCTGTTGAGGCTTAGCCGGACCCGGTCTCGATCCCTTTCGGGAGAAACCGGACGCCGGGGGCGCGGGCCAAGGCCCCGGACACGCTGAAGTAACCCCCTCCAGCCCAGTCCCGCTCGATCGCCCCCCGCCGCCGCATCGGTCGCTGGCCATGCGCCCTTTCCCCGCGACGAGGTGAGAGCAGGATACGGGCGGTTTGGAGGGGTGGGGATCAAATCGGGTCGAGAAAGTTCAGGGCGTTGATTTGTCTGCGGTTCGTCTCCTATCCGCCGCGGATAAGCGCACGACTGGGGACGCGCCCTTGCGGCGTGTCCCCAACCGCCTGACTCCGTGCGAAAGGTGGGGACACGCCGCAAGGGCGTGTCCCCGGCCGCCCCCCTAAATCTTCACCCGGAAATGGAACGCGTCCACGGCCAGGCCCTCGCGGAAATAGAACCGGTGGGCGGCCTCGCGGACCACGTTGGAGATCAGCTCCAGGTGGCCGCAGCCCTCGCGCCGGGCCTCGGCCTTCAGCCAGTCCAGCAGCGCCTTGCCGTGGCCCTGCGAGCGGACCCGTTCGTCGGCCACCAGGTCGTCGACGCTGAGGAACCGGCCGCAATACAGCATGTCCAGCACCCGATACCCCGCCACGGCCCGCGCCACGCCGTCCTGCGCCACATAGGCCAGCCGGAACCCGTCGCTGGCCATCAGCTGGCGGATGCGGGCGACATAGGTCTCGCGGACGAGCTGGGGGCGGAGCTGGGCCATCACCTCGAAGGTGGCCAGGATCTCGGCGTCGGTCTGGGCGGGGATGATCATGGGGGTGATCTAAGCCCATTCCATCGCCCCCTCTCAACCGTCATCCCGGGCCTTGTGCCCCGGACCCCTCGTTCAGCCGACGGTGCATCGCCTTGGCGCGCCGGCGCGCCACCCCTCGGCGCCTGCGGCGGACAAAGGGGTCCCGGGCACAAGGCCCGGGATGACGGGATTGGGGGGAGTGGGCGCTCCGCCTTCCTCGCGAAGGGGAGCCAGCCTTTCATCTCACGGCGAGACGGTCGCCGGTCTGGACAGGTCACTCAAGGACGGCGCTCCGCGCCGCCGCGTCGCGGCTGGCCGCAGGCCAGTCCTTGACTGACCTGTCCAGACCGGCACGCTGCAGCCTACGAGAGATGTAAGGCGGGGCAGGGCGCGAGACGCCAGCCCTTCGAGGGGGCTGGATGGTTCGGATCGGAAGCGGGGCGCTGCTGGCCCTGGCGTTGGCGGGCTGCGCGCCGAGGCCGGAGTCCACGCCGATGGTCAATGACCCGGTCCCGGTGGTGTGGACCGCCCTGCGCCAGGCCGACGCCAGGAAACTGCTGGTCGAGGCCGGCGCACGGATCAAGGCCGAGGAGCAGACCCCCGAGCACGGCTGGCTGATCACCGCCGAGGTCCCCGACAGCCTGCCTGTCACCTGGAAGGGCATGCAGTGCAAGGGCGACGGACCCGACCGCGCCTGCACCGAGTACGAAATCGACGTCGCGTTGAAGACCGCCAGCCCGCAGGCCGCCCAGGCCCTCGCCGCCTCGCGCGATGTCCTGTTCCCGGCCGACGCCGCCGTCGGCGACGAGTACGTCGTCTGGCGCATGGGCTTCACCTATGGCGGCGTCACGCGGGCCTATCTGAAGAACACCCTGGCGGTGACGATCGACATGGGGTTTGCGGCGGCGAAGGAGATCGCGGCGGGGAAGGCGTAACGCGTAGCTCGTCGGGGGGCGAGTTCGTCAAGGAAAACCGAGCGGCATTTCTCGGCGGTCACCAAGCGGTTGACAGCACCTGGAAGTGTGAACATATAGGGAACAATTGCCTTCGCTTGCTCTGGTAGAGCGCCGTCGGTACTTTCCCTCTGGGCGTGCTTCGGGGGGTACATGACGGCTTCAATTGGAATAAGAGCCTATCAAGTCACCATAAATAAAAAAGGTGACCGAGCGCTCACGAGGTTCGATTCCTCTGAGTTGCGGGTGCGTGTTCCTGAGTTCGTATCCGGCTTTGTGGCGAAAAATGCCGCCGTTGTGCAAAATACCGAACTTGAGCGTAGCTGGTTCTTTGAGCCAAAAGATGATGATGGTCAGGGAAACACGAAGGGTTATGTCCAGTATGGGACGTATGGCTTCGAAAGCAATTTAGTAAATAACAAGACTAAAGAAAAGAATTATCGACGTAAAATAGATGACGTGGAAGAAATCCCGTTGTTCTACGAGTTTTGGTTCCCCGGGGTTGCGAACTTTGGGTTGATTGCATTTCAGTCTTTTCAGGGCCGTTCTTGCATTTCAATCGTAATGGCTAAGATGCGAGAAGCTTTTGAGGCGGTGAACCCGGGTTATCGACTTCAGTATAAAAAGCTTCTTCCTAATGATGTTCGTGGTAGTCTTTACTATGGAGCTCCCGTGAAAAGGCTTCGATTCATTAAGAGGAGTGCTCCTAGTGATATAACGGATCGCTATCTCCCTAATAACTCCGGAGGAGCGGATTTCGAGGTTTCTCTAACTGCGCGGCGCAGGAGAAGCCTTGGAGATCTTGCATCTATATTTGAAACTCTTAATAGCAGTGACGGTGGATTGGTTGTCCATGACGGAATTGGCTTCAATGAAGCTGTTGCGGAAATTAAAATTGGAAATGCCATCAGGCGGGTTGGAGTGTTTGGTTCAAATAGTGATGCCGGAGTTATAGATCTTACGGACGTAATTGTTAAAGGGCCTGACGGTCATCCGACATTTGTTTCTATGGCGGAGCAATCCGACGCAATATTGAAAGATTTCCATGATATATTGCTGGGAAGATCAGTGTGAAAGTAGATGTCACGTCCATAATTAGGGATCACCTGCGAACGCTATATAACGCGAGAACGGGAAAATCTTCTTTGGGCGATGCTGTGATATTTTTTCTTCTGCCAGCATTAGCGGGAGGATTTTCGTTCCTCTTGAAATTTAGCGTGGCGCAAGAATTTTATAATGTTTCTATAACTTTCTTCGGCATATTTATAGCCCTACTTTTGAATATTCAGGTCGCTATATTCGCCATCTTTCAAAGAAAGTGGGACCTGCCAAAAGATAAAAAACTTGCGGAAATTGCTTTTGAAAAAATGACGTCCAGAAACTTGCTCCTCAAGGAGCTAAACGCGAATATATCTTATCTCGTTTTGTTTTGTTGCGCCGCTCTTCTTGTTGCGGTTGTATTTTATGTTTTAAAGTGGAGCGCGTGGGTCGCGCCATCTTTTGTCGTTATAATGTATTCGCACTTCTTCTTTACTCTAATTATGATCGTAAAGCGTTCACACGCATTATTTCAAATGGAATATAGTGCCTAGGTACTGGCAAGACGTAAGCGGTGGCTTGGCACGTGCTCGGTGCGCGCCAGAAGTGTGAGGCTACAACCGCCCCTTCCGAAACGCCTCCGCCTGCTCCGCCCTTAGCTCCGCCCGCACCCGCTTGGGCATCGCCTTGTCCACCGCCTCGCCCGGGGCGGTCAGGGCTTCGTTGGCGAATTCCAGGTCCATCAGCTTCATGCGCTTGATCTCGTCGCGCAGTCTGGCGGCGGTCTCGAACTCCAGGTTGGCGGCGGCCTCGCGCATGCGGGCCTCCAGGTCCTTGAGGGCGGCCTTGAAGTTGTCGCCGCTGAACGGCTTGGCGTCCTTGCCCTCGCCGATGCCGCCGATCGGCACCAGCACGCGGTCGCCGCGCTCGTAGGGGCTGTTGAGGATGTCCTTGATGTCGCGCTTGACGCTCTCGGGCGTGATGCCGTGCTCGAGGTTGTAGGCGTGCTGCTTCTCGCGGCGGCGGGCGGTCTCCTCCATGGCCCGCTCCATGCTGCCGGTCACCCGGTCGGCGTAGAGGATGACCTTGCCGTCGACGTTGCGGGCGGCGCGGCCGATGGTCTGGATCAGGCTGGTCTCCGAGCGCAGGAAGCCTTCCTTGTCGGCGTCGAGGATGGCGACCAGGCCGCATTCGGGGATGTCCAGGCCCTCGCGCAGCAGGTTGATGCCGACCAGCACGTCGAACTGGCCCAGGCGCAGGTCGCGGATGATCTCGATCCGCTCCATGGTGTCGACGTCGCTGTGCATGTAGCGCACGGCGATGCCCTGCTCGTTCAGGTATTCGGTCAGGTCCTCGGCCATCTTCTTGGTCAGGACGGTGACCAGGGTGCGGTAGCCCTTGGCCTTGGTCTGGCGGATCTCGTCGACTACGTCGTCGACCTGGCTGGCCCCGTCCTTGGAGACCGGGCGGACCTCGACCGGCGGGTCGATCAGGCCGGTGGGGCGGATCACCTGCTCGGCGAACACCCCGCCGGCCCGCTCCAGCTCCCACTTGGCCGGGGTGGCGCTGACATGCACCGACTGCGGCCGCATGGCGTCCCACTCCTCGAACTTGAGCGGGCGGTTGTCCAGGGCGCTGGGCAGGCGGAAGCCGTACTCGGCCAGGGTCCATTTGCGGTTGCGGTCGCCCTTGTACATGGCGCCGATCTGCGGGACCGTCTGGTGGCTCTCGTCGGTGAACAGCAGGGCGTTGTCGGGGATGTATTCGAAGAAGGTCGGCGGCGGTTCGCCCGGGCGGCGGCCCGACAGGTAGCGGCTGTAGTTCTCGATGCCGGCGCACGAGCCGGTGGTCTCGATCATCTCCAGGTCGAAGGTGGTGCGCTGCTCCAGGCGCTGGGCCTCCAGCAGCTTTCCGTTGGCGACCAGCCATTCGAGGCGCTCCTTCAGCTCCTGGCGGATGCTGACGATGGCCTGGCGCAGGGTGGGGCGCGGGGTGACGTGGTGGCTGTTGGCGTAGACCTTGATCATCTCCAGCTCGCCGGTCTTCTTGCCGGTCAGCGGGTCGAACTCGCTGATCGCCTCGACCTCGTCGCCGAACAGGCTGACGCGCCAGGCGCGGTCCTCGTAGTGGGCGGGGAAGATCTCGATGGTGTCGCCGCGGCGGCGGAACGTGCCGCGCTCGAAGGCGGCGTCGTTCCGCTTGTACTGCTGGGCGACCAGGTCGGCCATCATCTGCTTTTCGTTGATGGTCTGGCCCACCTCCAGGGTGAAGGTCATGGCCGTGTAGGTCTCGACCGAGCCGATGCCGTAGATGCAGCTGACCGAGGCCACCACGATGACGTCGTCGCGCTCCAGGATCGCCCGCGTCGCCGAGTGGCGCATGCGGTCGATCTGCTCGTTGATCGAGCTGTCCTTCTCGATATAGGTGTCGGTGCGCGGGACGTAGGCTTCCGGCTGGTAGTAGTCGTAGTAGCTGACGAAGTACTCGACCGCGTTGTCGGGGAAGAAGCTCTTCATCTCGCTGTAGAGCTGGGCGGCCAGGGTCTTGTTGGGGGCCAGGATAAGGGCCGGGCGCTGGGTGGCCTCGATGACCTTGGCCATGGTGAAGGTCTTGCCCGAGCCGGTGACGCCCAGCAGCACCTGGTCGTTTTCGCGGCCTTCCAGGCCCGCGACGAGCTCGGCGATGGCGGTCGGCTGGTCGCCGGCCGGCTCGTAATCGCTGACCAGCTTGAACCGCTTGCCGCCCTCGGACTTCGCCGGCCGCGCGGGGCGGTGCGGGGTCCACAGCATGGGCATCGAGGCGGCGTCGACCTCGGCGTCCAGGGCGACGTCATGGATGAACTTGGCGGAGACGTCGGAAACGCCGCCGGCAGGGGTCTCGGAGGATCGGGCCATGCAGGGAAGGTAGGTCCGCGCGGGCGGGAAGGCTAGGGGGCCTGCTGACAGCGGATGTCAGCAGAATGGCGGCAGGTGGCGGCATTGCCTTTCACGCTCAAGGTTGCGATCCTGGCCGGGACAACCACGGGGGTGGCCATGGCGGACATCAAGCGCGGAGGCCTGGGCCTCCTCCTGGCGATCGGCCTGATCGGAGCGGGCGCGGGCGCGGGCGGGGGCGCGGCCTCGGCCCAGAGCTCGGACATGCGGCTGATCCGCGAGCCTGTTTATGGCGAGCTGCGCGACGTGCTGGGCGCGGTCCTGCCGGTCGCGACGCCCAGCGCACGCTGCGCCCGGCCCGCCCAGCTGCCCGACGGCGCCTGCCTGGAGGCGGTGCTGGCCGGGATGAAGGCCCGGGGCGCGACCACCGGCCGGGTGCTGACCGCGCCGGGCGCCGGCGGCGGGGCGGGAACGGTGATCTCCGGCCCGATCGGCCAGGCCTACCGCCTGTACGACGTGACCCTGGCCGGCGGCGCGCCGCGGGGCGCGCCGGTGACCCTGCCCAGCTCGTCGGTGCGGGTCCCGCGCGACTGCTACGCGACCGGCCGCGGCGTCGACTACCGGCTCGACCTGCGCGACGGCCAGCTGATCGCCCGCGAGGTCCAGGCCGTCAGCTGCGGCGGGCCGGTCCCGCCGATCGGCTATGGCGGCCCGCGCCGGCCGCCGATCGGGCAGAACGAGCCCGGCGAGCGCTGGCCGGCCACCGCCACGGTCGAGGTGCTGGGCGCGCCCCGGCAGCTGGCCGCGCCGCGTCCGGACTGCCCGCCGGACGCGGCTCTGCGCGACGGCGTCTGCTTCGCGGCCGGCATCGCCGAACTGGCGTTCCGGCCCGAGCTGAAGGAACTGGACGTGATCGGCGCCAAGCGGCCGGTGGTCCCCGGCGTGGTGCTGACGGCCAAGGAGACCGAGCAATATGTGCTCAAGCGCGGCCGCAAGGGCTTCAAGGCCGACAAGCGCTGGTTCGACAAGTCCAGCCTCGCCGCCCCGGCCGGCTGCGGCCTGACGAGCCCGGTCGACTTCGAGGTCGAGGCCGGCGACCGGGTGCACGAGCGGGCCCTGGCCGGCTGCGGCGCGCCGCCCGCCCCGCCGCCCGTGGCCACCTACGAGGCCTATGGCGCGGTGATGCCGGTGGTCATGGGCAACCGCCCCGGCTGCGCCGAACGCGGCGAGCAGCTGCTGGGCGACGCCTGCTTCAGCGACGTGATCGGCTGGATGCGGGCCCGCAAGATCCCCAAGGCCGAGGCCCTGGTGCTGGACGGCTTCTATCGTCCCGGCGAGCGGGTTTATGGCGGCGGCCCGATCCGGTTCTCTTACGCCTCGGTCTGGGTCAATCCGGACGGGACCTACAAGGCCGACCGCAAGCACAGCTATTCGGCTCAGATCCGCTCCAGCGGCTGCTCGACGCTCACCGACGCGGGCGGCGAGGCCAGCGGCATGACGCTGATCCGCGCCGACGGCGGCGTGATGGCCCGCGCCTACCAGTGGGTGGCTTGCCCGGTGCGGTAGGGCGTGCGGGATGCTTGCAGGTTTGCAATCTTGAGGTGAACCTGTCGCTCCGAGTTCAGGAAGGGCGGTGCGATGGACATGACGCGCAGGGGCGTGGCGACGGGTCTGGCGGCGGCGAGCGCGTTTCTCGGCCTAGCCGCGGCGCAGGCGTCGCCGGCGCCGGCGGAGGCCAGCCCCCAGACCCGCCTCTTCCTGGAGCGCCGCTACCTGCCCGTCTGGCGAGCCATCCAGGCCGCGCCCCAGGATCCGGGCCTGCAGCAGATGGCCTCCTTCCTCGGCGACGAGGCCACGGCCCTGGCCTCGGCCGGCCTGGGACCGGCGGGCGATCCGCCCCTGCCGGCCGACGCGACCGCCCAGGACGCCCTGGCCGCCATCGTCGAGGCCGCCCGCGACCGCCGCGTCGTCGTGCTCAACGAAGCCCACGTCGCCTCGCGCCACCGCGGATTCCTGGCGCGGGTGCTCCGCGCCCTGCGGCCGCTGGGCTTCGACGTCCTGGCCGCCGAGGACTTCCTCAATAGCCGGGAGCCCGGCGCGCCGACCGTGCGGAGCTACAGGGCGGGCGCGGCCCTGGATCCCAGCCTGGGCTTCTACCTGCACGACCCGGTCTATGCCGAGGCGGTCCGCGAGGCGGCCGGCCTGGGCTACCGGCTGGCGTCCTACGAGCAGCGGGAGGACCAGCGCGTGAGCGGCGAGGACAAGCTGGCCGCCATGGCGCGTCGCGAGACGGCCGAGGCAGACAACTTCATCGCCGACGTGCTGGCGCCGAATCCCGGGTCGCGGGTCCTGGTCCATTGCGGCTATTCCCACCTGCGCAAGACGCCCGACCATCGAGGAACGACGTGGTTCGCCGCCCGGCTGGAGGAAAAGTCGGGGATCGACCCCCTCTGCGTCTCCCAGGCCTACACCGGTTCATTCGGACCCCACGGCGCCGATCCGCCGATGACGACCGCGGTGCTGGAGCGTTTCAGGCCCACCGATTCGATCGTGGTGCGAGGGGCGAACGGGTGGCTCGGGGCGGAGCCGGCCGGGGCCGACCTGGCCGTGTTCCATCCGCCTCTGGCCGACGTCGCCGGTCGCCCGGGCTGGCTGGCGGCCGACCATGAGCGCCGCCGGGTGGAGGTCGCCGCGCCCCGCCCGCGAACGGCGACGGTCCTCCTTCAGGCGGTCCACGCCGTCGACTCCGACCAGGCCATCCCGGCCGACCAGCTGGTGCTGGCGCCGGAGGCCGCTTCGGCCGTGCTGTTCCTGCGGCCCGGCGCCTATCGCCTGCGGCTGGAAACCGAGACCGGCCTTGTCCCGCTCAGGACGCTGACGGTCTGACCGCGCCAGAGGTCTGACCTATTCAGGCCGCGTGTAAGATGTGTTAGCGCTATCACCGGTCACGGCGCGACAGGACGCCGAGCCGCGACGGGAAGCGTATGGACCAGGGACCTCTCCAGAACCGAGCTGGCTGGCCGCGGCCGAGGCGCGTCGCGGCCGCGGCCCTGGCGGCTTCGCTGCTGCTGGTCCAGGGCGCGGTCGCCGGCACGCCCCGGCTGGAGGCCCAGGGCTCGGCCCGGCGGCTGGTGGTCGACGGCAAGCCCCTGTTGGTGCTGGGCGGCGAGCTGGGCAATTCCAGCGCCTCCAGCCAGGCCTACATGGCCCGCTACTGGCCCAAGCTGAAGGCCATGAACCTCAACACCGTGCTGGCGCCGGTCTCGTGGGAGCTGGTCGAGCCGAAGGAAGGGGCCTACGACTTCTCCAGCGTCGACGGCCTGCTGAAGGACGCCCGGGCCCAGGACATGCACCTGATGATCCTGTGGTTCGGGGCCTGGAAGAACAGCATGTCGACCTATGTCCCCGCGTGGGTGAAGCGCGACGACGCCCGCTTCCCCCGGGCCAAGGCGGCTAGTGGCGTCAGCCAGGAGATCCTGTCGGCCTTCTCGGCCGAGACCCGCGACGCCGACGCGCGGGCCTACGCCGCCCTGCTGGCCCACCTGAAGGCGGTCGACGCCCAGGGCACGGTGCTGATGGTCCAGGTCGAGAACGAGATCGGCATGTTGCCGGTGGCCCGCGAGTGGGGCCCGGACGCCAACGCCGCCTGGGCCGCGCCCGTCCCGCCTGAGCTGCTCAAGCGCCTGGCGGCCGGCGGCGAGGCGATCGAGCCTGAGCTGCGCGCCCTGTGGCGGGCCCATGGGGCGAAGACCGCCGGGAGCTGGGCGCAGGTGTTCGGCGACGGCGACGCCGGCCAGGAGGTGTTCACCGCCTGGTTCTACGCCCGCTACGCCGACGCCGTGACCCGGGCCGGCAAGGCCGCTTATCCGCTGCCGATGTACGTCAATGTCGCCCTGAACCGCACGGGCAAGGCGCCGGGCGACTATCCCAGCGGCGGGCCGCTGCCGCACCTGATCGACGTCTGGAAGACCGGCGCGCCCAGCGTCGACCTGATCTCGCCCGACATCTATTTCCCCAACTTCAACGACCTGGCCGGCCGCTACAAGCGTCCGGACAACGCGCTGTTCATCCCCGAGGCCAACAATGTCGGCGCGCCCGAGACGCCGGCCAACGCCTTCTACGCGATCGGCAAGCTGGACGCGTTGGGCTTCTCGCCGTTCCAGGTCGAGAACGCCGACGACACGGCCCAGGCGGCGGTCACCCAGGCCTATGGCGTGCTCAAGCAGTTGACCCCTGCGATCCTGGCGGCCCAGGGCCTAGGCAAGATGTCGGGCTTCAAGCCGCGCGTGCTGGAGGACGGCACGGTGCTGGACCAGCCGGTCAGCCAGGTGATCGGCGACTACAGGTTCACCGTCGGCTTCCTCGACCCCTGGACGCCCAAGGCCGACCAGAAGACCGCCGCCCACGGCGGGCTGATCATCCAGATTGGTCCGGAAGAGTACCTGATCGCCGGCCGGGGCCTGGTCGTCACCTTCGCCGGCGCTGGGAACGGCCCCGCCCTGGCCGGCATCGACAGCGCGGTCGAGGGCGTGTTCGACGCCCAGGGCCGCTGGGTCCCCGGCCGGACCCTGAACGGCGACCAGACCCACCAGGGCCGCCACATCCGCCTCGCCCCCGGCCAGTTCCAGATCCAGCGGGTGAAGTTCTACCGCTACCGGTGAGCCGGCGGCCGCCTCTGAACCCTTGGCGGACCAAGCCTATTGGCGCCGCGCCGTCGCCCGCCAAACCGCAAGATCGGTCGAGCGCGCGACGGCCGCGCGCGGCAAGCTAGGATCGTCACAGCGGATGAGAATGATGACGACGGCGCTCGACCACTACCATGCCCGGATGCAGAGGGTGCTGGACCATATCGACCGGCATCTGGACGGCGACCTGGATCTGGAGGCGGTGAGCGGCGTCGCGGCGTTCTCGAAATTCCATTTCCATCGGCAGTTCAAGGCGACGTTCGGAATCTCGCTGCACCATTACGTCCAGCTGGCCCGCATGAAGCGGGCCTCGAAACAGCTGGCCGACGGGCAGGGGGTGAGCGTCACCGAGATCGCCATGGACGCGGGCTTTGAGTCGCCCGACGCCTTCGCCCGCGCCTTTCGGCAGCGGTTCGCGCAGTCGCCGTCGCGTTTCCGGAAATCTCCCGAATGGGAGCCGTGGCTTGCGGCCATCTCGCCGCTCAACGCAGCCAGGAGCAAGATCATGCAAGAGACCTTCACCCCCGACCAGGTCACGATCCGCGAGGTGGGGCCGACCCGCGTGGCGATGTTCGAGCACCGGGGCGACCCGCAGACCTTCGACGTCACCCGCGAGCGGTTCATCGCCTGGCGCAAGGCGGCCGGACTGACGCCCAAGACAAGTTCGACCTTCAACATCTGGTACACCGAGCGGCGGCCCGCCAACCCGGCCGACTATCGGATGGACCTGTGCGTCGGCGTCTCCGCCGACCAGAAAATCGAGGGCGAGGGGGTCCGGGAAGGCGAAATCCCCGGCGGGCGCTGCGCGGTGCTGCGGGTGACGGGTGACACCCACAATCTGGAGCCCGCCGCCCTTTATCTCTACCGCGACTGGCTGCCGGCCAGCGGCGAGGAAATGCGCGATTTCCCGATCTACTGCCAACGCTTCTTCCTGGACACGCCGGAACACGGCACGGCGGCGGAGCTGCATCTGCCGTTGAGGTGAGACGCCTCGCTCACGTACCCAGACCTTCGGACCCGGGTTCGGCGTGTGGGCTCGCTTCAGAGCTTCGGCGGCGCCGTCACGTCCGGTCCCGTCGGGACCGGGACGCGGCGGGCCGAGGTGATCGGCACGGGCGGGTCGAGGATCTGGCCCTTCATCACCGGATTGATCGCCTTGCCGGGCGTGGGTAGGGCCAGGATCTTCTTGGCCACGTCCATGCCCTGGACCACGCGGCCGAAGGCGGCGAAGCCGAGGTTGTCGCCGGTTCCGGCCGGATTGGCGTCCAGATACGGCGCGTCACCGATGCAGATGAAGAAGTCCGAGGTGGCGGTGCCCGGCGCGGTGCGGGCGATCGACACCGCACCGTCCACATGCTTGAGCCCCGTCTGGCTGGTCGGTTCGTGGGCGATGGGCGGCAGGGCGCCGACGTTCTGCAGCCCGCCCTGGATCAGGCCGTAGTCGACGGCGCCGGGCGCCCGCGAGGCCCGGAAGAAGGTCGCCTTGTCATAGAGCTTCCTGTCGACATAGCGCAGGAAGTTGGCCGTGGTGATCGGGGCCTGCTCGACGGCCAGCTCGATGACGATCCGGCCTTGAGGCGTGTCGAGGGCGACGTAGGCGTTGGGCAGGGGCGGCCGCGTCAGGGGCGAAGGAGCAAGAACCTGGGCGGCGGCCGGAAAGGCGGCCAGCAGGCCGGCGCCGACCAGGATCTCGCGGCGGACGAAGGGGCGTTGGGTCATGGGGATGAGACTAGCGTAGTCCCGCATCATTCTTCCACCGTCATCCCGGGCCTTGTGCCCGGGACCCCTCTGTCAGCCGCAAGGGCAGGGGTGTGGCGCGGCTAGCGCGCCAAGGCGCTTCACCGTCAGCTGAACCAGGGGTCCCGGGCGCAAGGCCCGGGATGACGGCTGAAAGAGGGACGGGCGATCTCTCTAAAACCTAAACCAGCATCCCGTGCCCGCGCAGCACCACCAGCCGGCCGGCGTTGAAGAACGGCAGGGACAGGGTGACGGCGATCAGGATCTCGAAGGCAAGGCTGCCCAGGTTGAGGCGGTCGCGCGCCCGGTCGACCAGGGCCGAGACCGCCCGGCCCAGGGCCGCGCCCAGCCAGGCCATGGCCAGGGCGAAGGCCATGGCCGCCCCGACGTGCGACTGGTAGCCCAGGAACAGGGCCGCGGCGGCGTGCGACAGGATCAGCAGGCCGCCCAGGGCCCGACCCTCGGTCCTGCCGTCGCCGTCCGGAGCGGTCAGGCCGAGGACCGAACCTGGCCGGGCCAGGGTCAGGCCGCCCAGCACCCCGCCGATCACGCAGGCGATGATCGCCAGGAGAAGCGAAAGGCCGTAGCTCGAAATGATCACGCGGGTCAGGTCTCCAGCCGCCTATGCGGGCTTATGCGGGCGCATGGCAGACCGCCTCGATGTTGCGGCCGTCCGGGTCGAGCACGAAGGCTCCATAGTAGTTGGGGTGATAATGCGGCCGAACCCCCGGCGGCCCGTTGTCCACCCCGCCGGCGGCCAGGGCGGCGGCGTGGAAGGCGTCGACCTGGGCGCGCGTGGCCGCCACGAAGGCCACGTGCATCGGGCCCGTCAGGGTTTCGCCGCCGCCGATCCAGAAGCTGGGCTTGCCCGCCTGGATGTCGCGACTGTCGGCGCCGGGGCCGTAGCCGAGGTAGCCGTAGGATCCCGTTTCGTCGGCGGTGACGCTCATCACCACCTCGACGCCCAGGGGCGCGAAGGCGGCGTCGTAGAAGGCCTTGGAGACCTTCAGGTCGCGCACGGTCAGTCCGATATGGTCGATCATCAGCGCACTCCTACCCTGAACACGACTCCGCAGTCGCCTCGCCGGTCGGGCTCCCCCGGCCGCTTGAACCTGAAGGCCAGGTCGTCCGGGAAGGTCAACAGCCCGATCAGGGCCAGGGCAGGGGGCTTCATCGTCTTCATGCCGCCGTCTTCGTTCCTATCTATGTCCGTCGCCGGATCGTCGTCCATCCGGGAGCCGGCCTGCCTACGGCAAATCGCCCCCAAGCAAGTTGGAGGCTCGTCCTTGACTCGCCTCACCGCCGGTCCTAACTCCTGCGCGGCGTTAGCACTCGATGGGAGCGACTGCTAACAGCGGCGCTCCCGACTGCAGACGAACCATAAATGAAAACCGTCCCGACGGAGAACGAGTCATGAAATTTCGCCCTCTCGGCGACCGCGTCCTGGTGAAGCGTGTCGAAGAAGAAACCAAGACCAAGGGCGGGATCATCATCCCCGACACCGCCAAGGAAAAGCCGCAGGAAGGCGAAGTCGTCGCCGTCGGCCCCGGCGCCCGCAACGACAAGGGCGACATCGTCGCCCTGGACGTGAAGGCCGGCGACCGCATCCTGTTCGGCAAGTGGTCCGGCACCGAAGTGAAGGTGGACGGCCAGGATCTGCTGATCATGAAGGAAAGCGACGTCCTGGGCATCGTCGAGGCCTAAAGGCCCGAGTTGCTCTCCGCTTTCGACCCCAAGTTTCTCTTTTAGAAGGGCTCTCAGATGGCCGCTAAAGACGTCTATTTCTCCTCCGACGCGCGCGACAAGATGCTGCGCGGCGTCAACATCCTCGCCAACGCGGTGAAGGTGACCCTGGGCCCCAAGGGCCGCAACGTCGTGATCGAAAAGTCGTTCGGCGCCCCGCGCTCGACCAAGGACGGCGTCTCGGTCGCCAAGGAAATCGAACTGGCTGACAAGTTCGAGAACCTCGGCGCGCAGATGATCCGCGAAGTCGCGTCCAAGACCAACGACAAGGCCGGCGACGGCACCACCACCGCCACCGTGCTGGCGCAAGCCATCGTCCAGGAAGGCCTCAAGTCGGTCGCCGCCGGCATGAACCCGATGGACTTGAAGCGCGGCATCGACAAGGCCGTCCACGTCGTCGTCGACTCCATCAAGGCGTCGTCGAAGAAGGTCACCACCAACAACGAGATCGCCCAGGTCGGCACCATCTCGGCCAACGGTGACAAGGACGTCGGCGAGATGATCGCCAAGGCCATGGACAAGGTCGGCAACGAAGGCGTCATCACCGTCGAGGAAGCCAAGACCGCCGAGACCGAACTCGACGTCGTCGAAGGCATGCAGTTCGACCGCGGCTACCTGTCGCCGTACTTCATCACCAACGCCGACAAGATGGAAGTCCAGCTCGAAGAGCCGCTCATCCTGTTGTTCGAAAAGAAGCTGTCGTCGCTGCAGCCGCTGCTGCCGGTGCTGGAAGCCGTCGTCCAGTCGGGCCGTCCGCTGGTGATCATCGCCGAGGACGTCGAGGGCGAAGCCCTGGCCACCCTGGTGGTCAACAAGCTGCGCGGCGGCCTGCGCGTCGCCGCCGTCAAGGCTCCGGGCTTCGGCGATCGCCGCAAGGCCATGCTGGAAGACATCGCCATCCTGACCGGCGCCCAAGTCGTCAGCGAAGATCTCGGCATCAAGCTCGAGAACGTCTCGCTCGACATGCTGGGCAAGGCCAAGAAGGTCTCGATCACCAAGGACGACACCACCATCGTGGACGGCGTCGGTGAGAAGTCGGCCATCGAAGCCCGCATCTCGCAGATCAAGAAGCAGATCGAAGACACCACCTCGGACTACGACAAGGAAAAGCTGCAAGAGCGTCTGGCCAAGCTGGCCGGCGGCGTCGCGGTCATCCGCGTCGGCGGCTCGACCGAAGTCGAGGTGAAGGAAAAGAAGGATCGCGTCGACGACGCCCTGAACGCGACCCGCGCGGCCGTGGAAGAAGGCATCGTCCCGGGCGGCGGCGTGGCTCTGCTGAAGGCCTCCAAGGCCCTGGCGACCCTGGTCGGCGACAATGACGACCAGACCGCCGGCATCGCCATCGTCCGTCGCGCCCTGCAGGCTCCGATCCGCCAGATCGCCGAGAACGCCGGCGTCGAAGGCTCGATCGTGGTCGGCAAGATCCTCGAAAGCGACTCGGCCACCTTCGGCTTCAACGCCCAGACCGAGCAGTATGTCGACCTGATCACCGACGGCGTCATCGACCCCGCCAAGGTGGTCCGCACCGCCCTGCAGGACGCCGCCTCGGTGGCCGGCCTGCTGATCACCACCGAAGCCGCCATCGTCGAGGCGCCCAAGAAGGGCGGCGGCGCCGGCGGCCCTCCCGGCGGCGGCATGGGCGGCATGGGCGACATGGACTTCTAAGAAGTCCGGTCAGCCTAGGCTGAACGAAATGGAGAAGGGCGGGACCGAAAGGTCCCGCCCTTTTTCTTTGGCCGGGGGCCTGGCTATTGCGCCTGCGCCCGACGCCGCTCCCACGCGACCAGGATGTCGAGGAAGGCCGTGACCCGGGCGCGCCGAAAGCGGGTCGCGGGCGTGACGGCGTAGATCCCGCCGCTCTCGAGACTCCAGGCGGGCAGCACCCGGATCAGGCGGCCGCTGGCCAGGTCGGCCTGCACCGCATAGTCCGGCAGGACCGAGAGGCCGACCCCGGCCCGCACCGCTTCCAGGACCCCCAGGGTGGCGTCGATGGCCAGCGCCGCCGACACCCGCACCGACCGCTGCTGGCTTTCGCCGTTGGAAAAGGTCCAGCCCAGCGGGTCGCGCAGGACGCTGTTGGCGACGAAGGGCAGATCCGCGACCTGGCTAGGCTCGGCGCCGTCGCCCAGCCGGGCCGCCAAGGCGGGGCTCGCGACCAGGATCTGCTGGAACGATCCGATCCGCCGCGCCCGCAAGGCGCTGTCGGTCAGCCAGCCGACCCGGATCGCCAGTTCCATGTCCTTCTCGACCGGATCCAGGGTCCGGTCGCTGATCACCAGGTCGGCGGTGCAGGCCGGAAACCGGCGGTGGAACTCGGCGATGGCCGGGACGACGACGGCGACGCCGTAGTCGAACGGGGCGGTCAGCCGCAGCAGGCCGGTCGGCGCGCGATCGTCGGCCTCCAGACCGTCGAAGGCCTCCTGGGCTTCGGACAGCACGCGGGCGCAACGTTCGTAGAAGGCGCGCCCCTCCTCGGTCGGCCGCACGCTGCGGGTGGTGCGGACCAGCAAGGTGGTCTCGAACGCGCGCTCGAGCTTGGCGACCTGCTGGCTGACCACGGCCTTGGTGATGCCCAGCCGATCGGCCGCCGCCGTGAACGAGCCGGTTTCGACCACCTCGGCGAAATAGGCCATGCGCTTGAGATTGTTGAGGCCGCGATCGGCGCCGTCCCGATGATTGTATGTCTGTGACATACGATGAGTGTATTTTCCCGACCTTCGCATGGCAATCGGCCGGGCGCATCCTGCGGGCGGATCAGGAGCCCCTCATGCCCACCCGGAGACTGATGATGACGATGATCGCAGGCGGCGCCGCCGCAACCCTCGCCGGCCAGAGCGACGCGCTGGCCGCCGGCGTCACGCTGGACTGGAAGGCCTTCCCCGCTGGGGAAAACGGGTTCTTCCGCGCGCCGGTCCTGGTCTGGGGCCCCAAGGAGGCCGTGCTGATCGACGGCGGCTTCACCCTTCCCGACGGCCAGGCGCTGGTCGAGGCCATCAAGGCCACGGGCCGCGCGCTGACGACCGTCTATGTCAGCCAGAGCGACCCGGACTATTATTTCAGCCTGGGCCCGATCAAGGCCGCCTTCCCGGACGCCAAGGTGCTGGCAGCCCCGGACACGATCGCGGCGATCCAGGCCAGCGTCGAGAAGAAGCTGGCGACCTGGGGGCCGCAGCTGGGCGACAACGGCCCCAAGACGCTCGCGGACATCGTCATGCCGACCGCCTTCGACGGTGATCAGCTGACTGTCGACGGCCAGGCGATCCAGATCGTCCCGGCCCAGGGCTTGGCCAATCGCCGCTATCTCTGGGCGCCGTCGCTGTCGGCGGTCTTCGGCGGCGTGCTGGTGTTCTCCGGCGTCCATGTCTGGACCGCCGACACCGCCGGCGCCGAGGCCCGCGCCGCCTGGGTTGCGCAGCTGGACGCCCTGCTGGCCCGCAAGCCGGCCGTGGTCGTGCCCGGCCACATGACGACCACGGCGCCGACCGGCTCGGCGGCCCTGACCTACACCCGAGACTACTTGCTGGCCTTCGAGCAGGAACTGGCCAAGGCCAAGGACTCCGCGGCCCTGATCGCGGCGATGACCGCCCGCTATCCGGACGCCGGCATGGGCGTGGCTCTGCAGATCGGCGCCAAGGTCGCCACCGGCGAAATGAAGTGGGGCTGAGATGACCACCAACAAGGACGTCATCCGCGGGACCTACGAGGCCTCGCCGGCGCAGAAGGGCGAGCGGCTGCGGGCGGCGCTCGCGCCCGACGCGACCTGGACCGAAGCGGCCGGCTTTCCCTATGCCGGGACCTATGTCGGCGTCGACGCCATAGCCGCCAACGTCTTCCAGCGCCTGGCCACCGAATGGATCGACTACCGCGCCGAGGCGCACACCTATCTCGAGGACGGCGACCATGTCGCCGCCTTCGGGGTCTATTCGGGAACCTATCGCGCCACCGGCAAGGCCATGACCGCCACCTTCGCCCACCTCTACACGCTCAAGGACGGCCAGATCGTCCGCATGGAGCAGGTGGTGGACAGCGCCATGGTGCTGCGGGCGCTGGATCCCGGCGCCTGAACGGTCTTGGCGAGGCGAGCGCCGCCCCGAGTTCCCGCCCCGCTTGTGGATAACCGATCACGGTCGCGTTAACACCTGCAGCGAAAACGTGGCGAAGCTCGTTCCTGACTCCGCGGACGCAAAAGGCGTCGAGGAGGCTGGTCGATGGCGAGACACGAGATCCACCATTTCCGTAACCGGCGTACCCCCAAGGCCGTCTATATCGCCTTGGGCCTGGCTTTGTGGTTGACCCTGGGCCTGCTCAGCCAGGCGGCGTTCCAGATGCTGGGCTAGGGCTTCCAGGGCGGACTCGCGGAGGATCGGCGGGCAGGCCTGGCCAGGACCGGCCGGGGCGTCTGCCGCCCGGGCCGGTCATCGGCGCGCCGCCGCCCCAGGCGTCCCAGCAGGCGAACGTCTCTTCCTCGGTCATGTGCTCGCTGGACTGGCCCAGGCACGCGCGCTTGTAGCGGCGGTCCTCGGCCGTCTCCCACAGCCTGCGGGCCCGGCGGGCGCTGGCCGGATCCAGGTACTCGCCGCCGCCGACCCGCCAGCGCGGCTCCACGGCCTGGGACATATTCGGGCCGGCCGGGACGGTGGGCAGGACCAGCGGCGCGACGCTGGACGGCGACGTCTGGAGCCGAGGCGGGGCCGGCGAGGGCGGACCGGCCTGACGAGGCGGCGCGGTCCGCCGGTCGGGCTCGACTTTGGGCGGAACGGGGCGCGGCTCCAGGGCGACGACCACGGTCGGCGGGTCGGCCATGGAAGGCGTCCGCCGTTCCAGGGTCAGCAGGGCCAGCAGGCCGGCATTGATCGCCAGGCCCGCCCCGCCGGCCGCCAGCCGCGCTCGCCATCGCCCCCGCGCGGTCATGGATCCGACCTCCCGTCGTACGTCCGGAGGTTGCGGCGTCCGGCTTGGCCGATTTACGGCGACGCTATGGCCGATTGCGGCAAGGCTTGAGCCGGCCCGCGAAATCGCTACATCGATCCCATGTTCCGCCAGCGCCCCGACGCCGATCTGATTGTTCAAGGCTGGGTGGTCGGCGTGATGGTCGAGACGCCCGGCGAGCGGCTGCCCGTCCGCCACTACTTCGCCGTCGGCAAGCCCGACCGCGCCCAGGCCGAATGGGCCGCGGTGGACCTGGCCATGCAGGCCGGCCCCGTTGCGTCCAGTCCTTCCGCCGGTCGCGAGCCGGTCGAGGCCCTGCGCGAGGTGGTCGCCTACAAGATGCGCGAACTGGGGCTGAAGCCCGGCGAGGCGCGGGCCCTGGGCGACAAGTTCCCGCGCCGATGGCTGCCGGCCTAGGGCGGACCAAGATCCAGGCTCCCGGGGAGCGAAACCTCGTCCTTCGACAAGCTCAGGATGAGGTTTTCGACTGCTGAGCCTGTAAATGGTCCTCATCCTGAGCTTGTCGAAGGACGAGGACCACGCTCGGCCTTGAATGATCGGTCCTGGCGCGCTCGTCCGGGATGACAACTTGGAAGACGTGCGTCATCCTCCGCCGCGAACAAGCGTTGGGGGGTGTCGATGTCACGCAAGCTGTGGGCCGCTCTGGGCCTGGTCACGGCGTTGGGCCTGGGGGCGGCGGCCTGCGCCCAGCCGGCCCCCGCCGGTCCGGTCGCGCCGAACGACTACGCCAAGGACGAAAACTGGCTGTGCCGGCCCGGCCGCGACGACGCCTGCGCCGCCGACCAGACCGCCACGGTGGTCCAGGCGGACGGCTCCACCCGCATCGAGCCGTTCAAAGCCGATCCCGACGCCCCGATCGACTGCTTCTACGTCTATCCCACGGTGTCCAGCGACCCCGGCGGCAACAGCGACATGACGCCGGACCTGCCGGAAAAGGCGGTGGCCGACCAGCAGTTCGCCCGCTTCGGCCAGGTCTGCAAGCTGTACGCCCCCAGCTATCGCCAGGTGACCATCGCCGCCCTGCGCAAGGTGATGATGGGCCAGGCCTCGAACGGCGACGGCGAGCTGGCCTATGCCGACGTGCTGGCCGCTTGGAAGGACTACCTGGCCCGCGACAATCACGGCCGCGGCGTGGTGCTGGTGGGCCATTCGCAGGGCTCGCGCATCCTGCTGCGGCTGATCAAGGAGGAGATCGACGGCAAGCCGGTGCAGAAGCAGCTGGTCTCGGGCCTGATCCTGGGCATGAACACGCCGGTCGACCCGGCCACCGACGCCTATGGCTCGCTGCCCCTGTGCCGCAAGGCCGGCCAGACCGGCTGCGTGATCTCCTACGTTTCGTTCCGCGCCGACAGCCCGCCGCCGGCCAGCAGCAAGTTCTTCGGCAAGGTCGCCGAACCGGGCATGAAGGCCGCCTGCGTCAATCCCGCGGCCCTGGCCGGCGGCTCGGCCCCGCTGCGCAGCTATTTCGCCGACCGCACGATCATGGGCACGGCCATGCGCCCGGCCACGGTCTGGACCAAGGACGCGACCGTCTCGACGCCGTTCGTCGAGCTGCCGGGGCTGGTCTCGGCCGAGTGCGTCAGCAGCGGCGGCTTCGACTACCTGGCCGTCACGGTCCACCCCGACAAGGCCGACCCGCGCACCGACAACATCCCCGGCGACCTGCTGGTGCTGGGCCAGCCGCTGAAGGACTGGGGGCTGCACCTGGTGGACGTCAACCTGACCATGGGCGACCTGGTGGCGGTGGTGGGGGAACAGGCCAAGGCCTACGCGGCGGTAAAATAGGCCGCTGAAACGCGGTGCGTCCTTCGAGGCTCGGCTGGGCCTCGCACCTCAGGATGAGGAAGTCAGCACAAAGGTCCTCATCCTGAGGCGCCCGCGCAGCGGGCCTCGAAGGACGCAGTGAGCTACTTCGTCACGCTCTTGAACACCGTCACCCCCAGGACGGCGAAGATGATGAAGCCCAGCAGGAACAGGAAGAACAGGATCTTGGCGATCCCCGCCGCCGCGCCGGCGATGCCGGTGAAGCCCAGGGCGCCGGCGATCAGGGCGACGATGGCCAGGATGAAAGCCCATTTCAGCATGGTGGTTTCCTCAAAGGCTGGGCCCGCCTGTCGCGGGCTTCCCAGGGGCAACGCGGCCTCGGCGCGCCCTGTTCCCGTCGCGATCCCGTTCGGCGCCTTGTGTTAAGGGCCTCGGCTGGGTAACCCATTCCCCATGGCCTCCAAGCCCGAAAGCCCGACCGAACCGTTCAAGCGCGCCCTGGCCCACGCGGCGCGATCGCTCGCCGAGACCCCCGACCTGGAGGTGGTGTTCTCCGGCGAGGGCCCCAGCCTGATCGGCAACCGGGCGGTGCTGCCCCATCCGCCCCGCGACCTGAACGCCAAGGAGGCCGCCCGCATCCGCGGCCTGGCCGACCAGATGGCCCTGCGCCTAGCCCACCACGACGCGGTCGCCCACGCCCGGGCTCGCCCCGGCTCGCCCGACGGCCAGGCGGCCTTCGAGGCCATCGAGCAGGCGCGGCTGGAAGCCATCGGCAGCAACGCCCTGGGCGGGGTGCGCGCCAACCTGACCGCCGCCCTCGAGGCTCGCCTGGAAAAGCAGGGCCTGACCCGCGCCGTCGCCACCGACCGCCAGTCCGCGCCGATGGCCGAGATCCTGTCGCTGATGGTCCGCGAGCGCCTGACCGGCGACGCCCCGCCTGATGGCGCCAAGGCCCTGGTCGACATCCTGCGCGCCGACATCGAGGCCCGGGCCGGCAAGGACCTGGACCGCCTGGCCGCCGCCATCGACGACCAGGCCGCCTTCGCCCGGGTCACCCGCGAGATCCTGCGCGACCTGGACCTGGGCGAGGACATGTCCGACGCCACCGAACAGTCCGACGAGGACCAGGGCGACGAGGACCAGAACACCGAGGCCTCCGAGGACGATTCCGGCGACGGCGAGGGCGAGCAGTCCGACGGCGCCCAACCCGAGCAGGCCGAGACCTCCGACCGCGAGTCCGAGGCCGGCGACGAGGAGATGGTCCAGTCCGAGCAGGACGGCGATCCGGAGGACACCGAGGAAGCCCCGGAGATGGGCGACGGCGCCAAGCCGGCCCGTCCGGACCAGGGGCAGGGCGGCTCCAACGAGCCGGCCTACAAGGTGTTCACCACGGCCTATGACGAGGTGGTGCCGGCCGAGGACCTGTGCGACGCCGACGAGCTGACCCGCCTGCGCGCCTATCTGGACCAGCAGCTGGCGGCCTTTTCCAGCGTCGTTTCGCGGCTGGCCAACAAGCTGCAGCGCCGCCTGCTGGCCCAGCAGAACCGCGCCTGGACCTTCGACCTGGAGGAGGGGATGCTGGACGTCGCCCGCCTGACCCGGGTGATCATCGACCCCACCGCCCCCCTGTCGTTCAAGCAGGAGGAGGACGTCGAGTTCCGCGACACCGTCGTGACCCTGCTGATCGACAATTCCGGCTCGATGCGCGGCCGGCCGATCATGGTGGCGGCGGTCTGCGCCGACATCCTGGCCCGCACCCTGGAGCGCTGCGCGGTCAAGGTCGAGGTGCTGGGCTTCACCACCCGCGCCTGGAAGGGCGGCAGCGCCCGCGACGAGTGGATCAAGGCCGGCAAGCCGCCCGCGCCCGGCCGGCTGAACGACCTGCGCCACATCATCTACAAGAGCGCCGACGCACCTTGGAGAAGGGCCCGCAAGAACCTGGGCCTGATGATGCGCGAGGGCCTGCTGAAGGAGAACATCGACGGCGAGGCCCTGATGTGGGCCCACCAGCGGCTGATCGGCCGGCCCGAAGCCCGCCGCATTCTGATGGTGATCTCCGACGGCGCGCCGGTGGACGACTCCACCCTCAGCGTCAATTCGGGCCACTATCTGGAGCGCCACTTGCGGCAGGTGATCGCCGAGATCGAGACCAGGAGCCCCGTCGAGCTGATCGCCGTCGGCATCGGCCACGACGTGACGCGCTACTACCGCCGGGCGGTGACCATCGTCGATGTCGAGCAGCTGGGCGGCGCCCTGGTCGACCAGCTGGCCGGGCTGTTCGACGAGGAGCCCAAGGCGGTCAAGCGGGCCCGGGGGCTTCTGGCCGCCCCGCCGACCGTGCAGCCTTCTCAGCCGAAACCCGCCCGCAAGGTTCCCGCGTGATCGGACTGCGCGGCTTGCTGGTGCTGGGCCTGGCGTCCGCGGCCCTGGGGCAGTGCGCCAAGGCCCCGCCGCAGCCGGTCGTGCTGCCGATCGCGCCGGTCAAGGTCGGGCCGGAGATTAGCGTGGTCGCCACGCCCGTGCCGCTGAGCTCGGCCAATCCGCCGCCCACAGCCATCGGCCGCTTCGCCTATGCCGGCGGCGTGGCGATCAGCAGCCCCGACAGCCAGCGCCTGCACGGCCTGTCGGACCTGAAGTTCGGCCCGGACGGCGGCTTGGTGGCGATCGGCGACGACGGCGACCTGTTCGAGGCCCGGCTGAAGCTGGACGAGGCCGGCCGCCTGGTCGGCCTGACCGACGGCAAGCTGTCGCCGCTGAAGGGCCCCGACGGCCAGCCGCTGCAGGGCAAGGAGAAGGCCGACGCCGAGGGCCTGGCGATCCTGCCCAACGGCGACCGCCTGGTCAGCTTCGAGCGCGACCACCGCATCTGGCTCTATCCGCGCCAGCCGGACGGGACCTACGGCCCGCCGCGGGCCGTCAACAAGCCCAGCACCACCTTCCCCGACAACGAGGGCATGGAGGCCCTGACCGCCTATCCGATCGCCGGTCCCGACGCCTATCTGGTGGGCGGCGAGGAGGGCGAGGTGTGGCTGTGCCGGCTGTCGGCGCCGTGCGTGGGCCAGACGCCGCAGTCGCCGCCCGACTTCACCTGGGGCCTGACCAGCTTCGCGGCCTTCGAGGGCCAGTCGGTCGCCGCCCTGTTCCGGGCCTATGACCCGATCCGCGGCTGGCGCGGTCAGGTGCGGTTCGTGATCGACCCCCGCGCCCCCGCCGCCCGGCAGTACCTGGCCGCCACCCTGACCCTGGACGGGGCGATCACCCGCGACAATTTCGAGGGGATCGCGCTCAGCAGGAGCCCGTCCGGCGCGACGCGGATCTACATCCTGTCGGACGACAACGACACGCCGACCGAGCGCACCCTGCTGATGGCCTTCGACTGGACGGCCCCGCCACCGCCGCCCCCCGCGCCGCCGAAGCCGAAGAAGCCGGTGCGGCGGCGCTGAGACCTTCCGCCGGAATCCTGATGAGCGCCCTGCTGGCGACCGCCCTGGGCTGTCCCGCCATGGCCGGGCCGCGGGCCCTCGCGCCCGTCGCGATCATCTCGGCGGACGCCCAGCACGTGGTCGGGCTCGTCGAGGGCGTCATCGTGGGGGAGCCCGGGGCGAAAGCGGTCCGCCGCGCGCGCATCGTCCTCTATTCGCCCACCCAGGACGACGTCGCCGACGCCGCCGGCCGCTATGTCGGCAAGGCCAATGTCAGCGTGTTCCGGTTGCAGGTCGATTGCGACGGCGCCCGCATCCGCGCGGCCGCCGCCGACTATTTCCAGTGGCCCGATGCGGCGCGCGCCCACCACGTCGACTATGACAAGGCCCTGTTCATCCCGGCCGAGGAAGGCCAGACCCGGGCCATCGTCTCGGCGGTCTGCGCGGCGACCGCCGACGATCCTGGCGCGTCCGAGGCGACGCCCGACCTGGCGGCCTTCGTCCAGGCCGCCAAGGCCCGTTTCTAGGGTTCTGACCGCGCGCTAGGCGATCCCTATCCCCTCCAGGTCCGCCATGACCTCGTCCGGCAGCGCCAGCGACGCCGCCGCCAGGTTCTCGCGCAGGTGGGCGACCGACGAGGTGCCGGGGATCAGCAGGATGTTGGGGGCGCGGCGCAGCAGCCAGGCCAGGGCGACCTGCATCGGCGTGGCCTGCAGCCGCGCGGCGACGTCCGACAAGGCGGTCGATTGCAGTGGGCTGAAGCCGCCCAGCGGGAAGAACGGCACATAGGCGATCCCGTCCCTGGCCAGCGCGTCGATCAGGGCGTCGTCCTCGCGGTGGGCCAGGTTGTACTGGTTCTGCACGCAGACGATCTGGGCGATCCCGCGGCCCTCCGCCACCTGGGTCGGGGTCACGTTGGACAGGCCGATGTGGCGCACCAGGCCCTGCCGCTGGAGATCGGCCAGCACCTGGAGCGGCTCGGCGATGGAGCCCTCGGCCGGGCCGTGGACGTCGAACATGATCCGCAGGTTGACGACGTCCAGCGCCTCCAAGCCCAGATTGCGCAGGTTGTCGTGCACGGCGCGCTCCAGCTGGTCGGCGCCAAAGGCCGGAGTCCAGGAGGCGTCGTCACCGCGCATCGCGCCGATCTTGGTGACGATCACCAGGTCGTCGGGATAGGGCGCCAGCGCCTCGCGGATGATCTGGTTGGTGACGTGAGGACCATAGAAGTCGCTGGTGTCGATGTGGTTGACGCCGGCCGCCACCGCCTCGCGCAGGACCGCCAGCGCAGCGTCGCGGTCGCGCGGCGGGCCGAAGACGCCGGGCCCGGCCAGTTGCATGGCGCCATAGCCCAGCCGCCTCACGGTCCGGCCGCCGAGGGTGAAGGTTCCCGCCTGATCGATCGCCTGCATGGTCGTCTCCTTGTGACGCCGCCAAGTTAGGGCTTCGGTCGGCCGCCGATAATCTGGGGCAATCGATACGAACTGTGCGGATATGCGAACAATCCGAGCCGCTCGCCGACGAGCGCGGGGATTTTCGACGGCGGGCGCTGGGCGCCCGAAAACTCGGCAGCCGTAGGTAGTTTCTTTTGAAACTCAATATTTTAGTTCAAGCGGCGGTATGGCTATGTTACCGCTACCTTCGATGGATTGAGCGGGCGAGATCCCAACGGCCATCAGAGGAACGCGTCGGGAGGTGGTTGAACTCCAACCCCCTTTCGGAACTGAAATCATGAAGACTCTGTTTGTTCTGGCCGCCTCGGCCATCGCCCTGACCAGCGTTTCGTCGGCCTTCGCCGGCGAGCAGCACGTCAAGGTTCGCGGCCGCACCGTCGCCGCCATCCACGCCGACATCGTCGCCGCCGCCTCGTCGATCTGCCGCGAAGAGATCGGCCAGCACCCCAACGACCTGTATTCCGATTGCGTCCGCGAAGTGACCCGCGACGCCGTGCAGAAGGTGGGCAGCCCCACCCTCAAGGCCTATGACCGCCAGGCGTTCCGCACCAGCGGCCTGCTGAAGGTCAGCTACTAGGACTCGTTCGGGCCCGGTTTCGCGCGGCTTTTGGCGGCGCGGGACCGGGTTTCCTCCCAAGGTTGTCGCGGCCTTGCCTGTCAACGAATTTTGTGACCGCACTGCAATATAACCGTTGATAAGTAAAAACGAGCAAGCTATGGCTTGGTCGAGGCGACAGAGCGGGCGAGATCCCGGACCAGCCGCCGCGGGGAAACGCATTTCGGACGGGTTGAAGTTCAACGCTGTCCTGGAATCCGTCCCATGATCCGCTCCATCGTCCTGGCCGCCTCGGCCGTCGCCCTGTTCGCCGCCGCGCCCGCCGGCGCCGCCGAAGTCCGCATCAAGACCGCCGGCAAGGCCCCGGCCGAACTGCGCGCCGAGATCGTCAAGGCCGCCTCGACCGTCTGCTGGCAGACCGTCCGCGGCGAGAGCCTGGCCTCCTACCTGTACCCCGCCTGCGTCCGCGCCTCGGTCAATGACGCGGTGGTCAAGCTGAACAACCCGGAACTGGTCTCGTACAACGACGCCAACCCGGCCATCCGCGCCCGCTAAGGCGCGTTTCCAAGTTTAGTACGGGGCGGCGTATCGGCCCCTTTCAGTGGCGTTGAAGAGCCCTCTCCGGTGACGGGGAGGGCTTTTTCATGGGCCGTCGGCGCGCCAGGCCGGGACTTTCGACATCGCTGACGCCGACCGTAATACAGCCCTGGCGCGCGACGCGTCGGGCGCCTAACCTGCGTTGCAATCGGGGAGGGCGTCGACATGAAAACCAGATCCTTGGCCGCGGCCGCCTGCATGTCGCTGCTGTGGCTTGCGGCGTGCTCGACGCCGACGGCCGCGCCCGACTCCAAGGCCGCCGCCGACGGCATGGCGGGCGCGTCGACCGTCCGGGGCCGGGGCGAGGCGAGCGCGCCGCTGGCGCGGGTCCCCGCCGCCGACCGGGAGGTGGCCGATTCGGTGGTGGTCAGCGCCTCGCGCGCCGGGCCCGACGCGCGCGACGGCGGCTCGTCGCCCCCACCTCCACCGCCGCCTCCTCCGCCTCCGCCGCCGCCCCCGCCGCCATCGCCGCTTGGCTACACGGACTCCGAACCCGCTCCCGCTCCGTCGCCTGGCGCCGCGCCGCCAGCGCCGAACGCGCGGAACGGCGGGGCCCTGGAGCCGGTGATCGAGCGCCGTGAGCACGAGCCGCCCCTGGCCCAGTCGCCGGCCCGGCGGGCGGGGCAGTTGACCGCCGCCGATCACGACGACCTGCTCAATCCCGACCTCTACCAGGCCTATGCCGACCGATTCCGCCAGCGCCTGGGCCGCAAGCTCTATCCGGCCGTCGATACGGGCCAGCAGCTGCGGATCCGGGTGGTGGATCGCGATGGGCGGCCGGCGCCGCTGTCCGCCGTGACCGTCCGCCGGGCCGACGGCGAGGCGCTGAGGCTGATGACCAAGGCCGACGGCCAGGTGGTGGTCTTCCCCAAGCTCGACCGGCTGGGCGAGCGCGTCGAGGCGTCAGTGACCGCCGCGGATGGCCGCGTGGTGTCCGGCGTGGCGGCGCCGCGCCCCGGCGCACCGCGCACCCTGACCCTGCGCCTGCCGGGGCGCGCCAAGCCGGTCCAGGCCGTGGACGTGCTGCTGGTCATGGACACCACCGGCAGCATGGCCGACGAGCTCAGCTACCTGACGGCGGAGCTGTCCGACATCCTGGGGACGGTGGGCGAGCGCCACGCCGGCGTCGACATCCGCGCCGGCCTGCTGTTCTACCGAGACCTGGGCGACGCCTATACCGTGCGGACCTACCCGTTCACCGGCGACCGCCAGGCCGTCCAGGCGAGCCTGGCCCACCAGTCGGCCAATGGCGGCGGCGACTTTCCCGAAGCCATGCAGGTCGCGCTCCAGGAAGCCGACGCCTATCCCTGGCGCGAGGGGGCGGTGAAGCTGATGCTGCTGGTCGCCGACGCCCCGCCGCACGAGTCCGACCGGGCCCAGGCCTGGACCTCGATACTGTCGGCGCGCGAGCGGGGGATCCAGGTCGTGCCGGTGGCGGCCAGCGGCGTCGATGACGACGCCCAGTACCTGATGCGCGCGGCGGCGGCCGTCAGCCAGAGCCGCTACATCTTCATCACCGACGATTCCGGGATCGGCGCCGCCCACGCCGAGCCGTCGGTCGACTGCTATGTCGTCACCCGGCTGAACGACCTGATCGGCCGGGTCATCGACGGCCTGGTCTCGGGCCGTCGCGTCGAGGCCGAGCCCGACGCGGTGATCCGTCAGGTCGGGCGCTATGACCGGGGTGTCTGCCGGCGTTGATCAGCGCAGACGCGAAAAGGCCCGCGAGGCGAACCTCGCGGGCCTTTCGTCGGTCGAAACCGAAGAGGCTTAGGCGGCGACGGCGGTCGCGGCGGCCTTGGCCTTGACCTGGCGCTTGATCTTCAGGGCGCGCGGCGACAGCTGCTCGTCCTTGGCGCCCAGCAGGAAGGTGTCCAGGCCGCCCTTGAAGTCCAGGGTGCGCAGGGCCGCGTTGCTGATGCGCAGCTTGAAGGTCTGACCCAGGGAGTCGGACTGCAGCGAAGCGGGCGACAGGGCCGGCAGGAAGCGGCGCTTGGTCTTGATGTTCGAGTGGCTCACATTGTGGCCGACCATCGGACCGATCCCGGTGAGTTCGCAACGGCGCGACATGGTGGATACCTTGGGCTTGGGCGAAGCCGGAGGCTCCGCAACATGAATTTCGGCGCGCGAAGGACGGACCACCGCGCGAGAGCGGGCGATATAGGCGAAGGGAGCTTGCCGAGTCAAGCCGCGCCGCGCCCCAACATCGCCTTCAAACGCGGTTCATCTGCCGCTCTATATATAAGCCGTCCCACCAGGAGATCGACCGCATGCGCCTGCTCGCCCCCGCCATGATCGCCGGAACCCTGATCCTGGGCGCCGTGGCGGCCGTCGCAGCGCCCCGGATCGCCGCCCAGGCCACGGGCGCGGCCGGCGCCCATACGACGATCCTGCCTGGCCAGTGGGAGTACAGCTACCGTATCGGCCCGATCCCGGCCGGCGGCGAGGATCGCTGTCTCAAGCAGGCCGACGTCGAGCAGTTCTCCAAGGGCATCTGCACCCGCAAATACACCTGCGACTACGACACCCGCCTGGTGCGGGACGGCAAGGTGGCGCTTAAGGGGACCTGGACCGACAAGAAGGGCCGCGTGGCCCCGGTGACGGCCAACGGGACCTATACGCCCGAAAGCTTCCGCCTGAACGTCCACATGAAGACCATCAACGGCATCCCCCTGGCCGGGGTGCTGGACGCCAAGCGCGTCAGCGCCGAGTGCAAGGCGGCGTAGGGCGGTCGCGACGGAGGCGCTCGGTCGCCGGGTTGCCAAGGCTCGATCCTGGCGCGAAAACCGGCGCGTCGCATCCGGGGGACGATCTCCGGACGGCGTGGAGATCCAGCGCATGGCCGACGAGACCGCCGTCAATCCCCAGACCGCCCCCCAGATCACCGATGCTGTCACCCAATCGAACGTGAGGGTGGTCGGCGAGTCGCCCGCCATTGCCGCGGGCTTGCTCCCCCCGGACAACATTCACTTCCAGAACGCCATCGCCGACCAACAGCAGCGGGAAGCCCTGATCCGGGCCCAGCGCGCGACGCGCGAGGACTGAGACGCTCGTCGCGCGCGGCGCGCCGTGTTTGTGGTTAATGGGAATTAAGCTACAATAGCTTGTAGGGAACAAACACTGAATCGGGCGAAGTCGCTGATTCGGTCATGATTCGTTTCGCTCGTGTTCGGCGAACGGTGAACGCCCGTTAACGCTTAAGCTAGTTGGCTCCCCTTTGCGGCGGCTCCAGCGCCGTCGCGACCAGTTGGGTGTCCATATATTCGGTCAGCGCGGCGATCCTGCCCTCCCTCATCCGCAGCACCCAGCAATAGGTGTTGTCGTAGCGCTTGCCGGTCTTGGTGGTGACCTTGCCGCGGCATTCGACCACCACCGTGTCGCCCTCGGCGATGATGGCGTCGGCGGTGTTCACGTAGCGGTCGGCGAACTGGGCCATCAGCGGGGTCAGCAGCTCGTGGCGGATGGCGGCCTTGCCGGCATAGACGCCGGACCAGGCCGTGGTCCCGATCATCCGCCAGACGGCGGCCTCGTCCAGGCTGTCGAGAAACAGGCCCGCGTCGCCGCGCGCCAGGCCCTCGAAGATCGTCTGGACTCGTTGTTTGTTGTCCTCGGTCGCGCTCATGGCGGCTCTCCGTGCAAGGGGAGCCTCATGATCCGGCAAGCAGCATCATTCATCCAATCGATGCTCATGATGATCTATATTCGCCGGATGAACCTGGCCCAGCTCGACCTGAACCTCCTGGTGGCCCTGGACGCCCTGCTGGCCGAGGGCGGCGTGGGGCGGGCGGCGCAACGCCTGAACCTGTCGCAGCCGGCGGTCAGCCACGCCCTGCGCCGCCTGCGCGAGGCGACCGGCGATCCGCTGCTGGTGCGGGTGGGACCGCGCATGGAGCTGACGCCGCACGCCCAGGCCCTGCGCGCGCCCCTGGCCCAGGCGCTGGAGCAGGTGCGCGGCCTGTTCCAGGCCCAGGGCTTCGACCCGGCGACCAGCGCCCGCGGCTTTCGCCTGATGATGCCCGACCTGTGCGTCGACCTGCTGATGCCGGCGGTGCTGGCCCAGGTCGCCGCCGCCGCGCCTGGCGTGCGCCTGGACGTCGTACCCTGGCGCGGTCCGGCGGTGCTGACCCCCGACTTCGCCCGCACCATCGACCTGGTGGTCGCCTGGACCGGCGAGGCCTATCCAGGCTTCCATCGCCAGACGCTCTATACGGACCGCGACGCCCTGGCCGTGCGGCGCGGCCATCCCGAGGTCGGACGGCTGTCGACCCTGGCCGGCTTCAACGCCGCCCGCCACGTGGCCGTGGTCGGGGCGGGCGAGCGCGACGACGCCATCGAGCCCTTCCTGCGCCAGAACGGCGTCGAGCGCCGCATCGCCCTGGCCGTGCCCAGCTACCTGCAGGCCCTGCGGATGACCGCTCGCTCCGACCTGGTGGCCTTCGTGCCGGGCCGGCTGATCGCGGCCCTGGCGGGGCCTCTGGACCTGGTGCGGGTCGAGCCGCCGATCGATCCGGGCGAGGACGCGCAGTACCTGTTCCACCCGGTGGTGGCGCACAGGGATCCGGGCTCTGTGTGGATCCGCGAGCTGGTGCTGCGGGTGGGCAGGGGGCTGTAGGGCCGGAGGGAGGCCTACCGCCCGCGCTGCGGCGCCACCGAGAACTCCAGGTCGAACAGCGTCGGCGCGGCGCTGGTCCGGGCCCGCTCGATGGTCAGCATCCGCGCCTTGGTCTCCACCCCGCCGGGGGCCGAGAAGCCGCCGCTCTTGCCGTCGGCGCCCAGCACCCGATGGCAGGGGACGATGATCGGCCAGGGGTTCTCGCCCAGGGCCTTGCCGATAGCCCGGGCCGCGCCCGGCTCGTTCATGGCCTTGGCGATCTGGCCGTAGGTCGAGGTCTCGCCGGGCGGGATGGCGCGGGCGATCTCGTAGACCCGGCGGTTGAACGGGGCGACGACGGCGAAGTCCAGCTCGACGTCGGTCAGGTCGTCGCGCCCGCCCGACAGCAGGTCGTTGATCCGCTCGATCGTCCGCTGGACGGCCGGGGGCGGCGATCCCTCGACCGCGTCCGGATAGCGCCGGCGCAGGCGGGCCCAGGCGGCGCCCGGGGCGGCCTCGGGCAGCTGGGCGCCGACCAGCCCCTGTTCGCCCCAGGCCAGGCCGCACAGTCCGATCGGCGTCTCGAAGAGGGCGAAGCCTTGGGTCATAGGCCGATTATAGCAGCCGCAGGCGGCGTTTCGAGCGGCTTGGCGCTTCAGGCTGCGCTCGCCCTCGCGGAACGGGCGTCCAGAAGGTGAAAATCGCCCGCGACGAACGCCGCCCTTCAGGTTTTGTCAGCCCCGGTCCGCCACCCTGGCGTCATGGCCTTCTCCAGAGTCGCGCTCGCCAACGGACTGTCGACCCGGGTGCTGGACACCGGGGGCGCGGGGCCAACCCTGGTGCTGGTGCACGGCCTGGCCAACGCCATCGAGATCTGGGATCGCGTGCGGCCGGCCCTGGCGGCCCGTTTCCGCGTGATCGCCTTTGATCTGCCCGGCTTCGGCCAGGCCAGCCGGCCGGACGCGGCCTATGACTCCGCGTTCTTCGTCGAGCAGCTGAAAGGCTTGCTCGACGCCCTGGCGATCGCGCGGGCCCATCTGGTCGGCAGCTCGCTGGGGGCCAGCGTGATCGTGCGGTTCTCGGGCGAGAACCTCCACCGGATCGACCGGGCCGTGCTGGCCGCGCCGGGCGGCTTTGGGCGGGAAACCCACCTCCTGATGCGCCCGACGGCCTTGCCGCTGGTCGGCGAGGCGCTGGGCCGTCCGACACCGTTCAACAATCGCCTCACCCTGCGCCTGGCCGTCCACGACCCCAAGGCCGTCACCCCCGAACTGCTCGCCCTGACCAACCGCTACGCCGCCGTGCCTGGCAGCGAGCGCTCCTTCCCACGCACGTTGCGAACCGGCGTCGGCCTGCTGGGCGTCAAGGAGCGGGACAGCTTCGAGGGACTGGCCCGCCGGCTGGACCGCCCGGCCCTGGTGCTCTGGGGCCGTGACGACCGGGTGTTCCCCGCCCGCCAGAGCGACCGGGCCATGGCCTTGCTCCCGCGGGCGGAGCGTGTGCTGATTGACCGTTGCGGACACTATCCGCACTGGGAGCAACCCGAGGTCTTCGTCTCGGCGGTCGAGGCGTTTCTGGCATGAGCAGCCCCCGCAAGATCATCGCCGTCCTTGGCCTGGCGCTGCTGGGGAGCGCCTGCGCGCCGCCTTCGTCGCCGTCCCGGTCGGGGGCCGAGACCTTCGCCCATCACGACTTCGGCGCGATCAACGTCCAGGCCCTGAACACCGTCGCCGTGCCGTGGAAGCTGACGGCCGCCGCTCTGGTGCTGGACGACCCGGCCGGCGGCGGGGTCGATCGCGCCCACCTGCGGCGACGGATGACGAGCTTCGGCTTCCTGTGGCCCGAGCGCCTGGAGGGCGCGGGCGAGGCTGTCCAGCCCAGCGCCGAACACCCGCTGGGGCTCAATGTCGGGACCGTCACGCCGGGCCTGCCGCCGGTGAAGATCAGCGTGGCCAACCTGGGATGCGCGGCCTGCCATGCCGGCCCGGTTTACGCCGCCGACGGCGCGCCCCTGACCCAGGCGGCGTGGCTGGGCTCGCCCAACACCAGCATAGACCTGGAGGCCTATACGCGGGCGGTGACCCAGGCGCTGCAGAGCGGTCTGCGAGACGAGCCGCGCCTGATGGCGGCGGTCGAGACGCTGTTCCCCGACACCGACGCCTGGGAGCGGGCCAGCCTGCGCTGGGCGGTGATCCCCCTGGCCAAGCGCCGGCTGCAGACCATCCCCGACGGCGCCAGCCCGCTGCCGTTCTCGAACGGCTCGCCCGGCGTGACCAACGGGGTGGCGGCGCTGAAGCTGCAAGGCCGGACGGCGCGCGACGCCATGGAGGCCGGCTTCACCTCGGTGCCGGACCTGGCCGATCGCGGCTTCCGCACCGCCCTGCTGCAGGACGGAGCCTACGCGCCGCCGGGGCGGCCCCGCTGGCGGCCGATGACCCGCGACGACATCACCCCGGCGCATCGGGATCGGCTGGCCGACATGGTCAGCTTCTTCACCGTGCCCAGCATGGGCCAGACGCCCAAGGGCGCCCATGCCCAGATCCCCGCCGCCCGACGGACCTTCGCCTGGCTGGCCGAGCGCCGGCCGCAGGCCTTCCCAGGCCCGATCGACGCCGGCCTCGCCGCCCGAGGCGCGGCGACCTATGCCCGGGCCTGCGCCAGCTGCCACGGCGAGTACGACGGACCGCCCGAGCGTCCTCGCCTGGCCCGCTTTCCCAACTGGCGCGGCCGGATCGGAACCGATCCGGCCCGCGCCGAGGCTTTCACGCCGGCCCTGTCTCGCTACGTCGCCGACAGTCCCTACCGGACGGTGATCGACGCGCGGCGCACCGGCGAGTACGCCGCTCCGCCCCTGGCCGGCCTGTGGGCCAGCGCGCCCTATCTGCATAACGGCTCGGTGCCGACCCTGGCCCAGCTGATGCTGCTGGAGCCGCGCGCCGAACGTTTCGCGGTGGGCGGCCACGCCCTGGACTTCAAGACGGTGGGCGTGGCCTACCCGGCCGGCTACAGCGCCTGGTCACGGCCGGTGGTCTACGACACGCGGCTGCCTGGCCGGTCCAATCGCGGCCACGAGGCGCAATTCGGCGGCCTCTCGCCCGAAGACCGCTGGGCGCTGATCGAGTACCTCAAGCGCCTCTAGAGGAGGATCAGGCTTTCCAGCGGCAGGCGCGGCTTGGGCGGCTGGCGGCGGGCGGGCGCCAAGCCCAGGCGGAAGGCGGTGATCAGCCGCCGGTCGAGGCCCAGGCCGTACGCCGCCCTCAGGCTCGCCGAAGCGGCCTCGTCGTCGGCCAACACCGCCATCGGCGAGGCCGACAGGCCGGCCTGGGTGAAGGCCAGCCAGACCCGATAGAAACGCCGGCCGGTCTCGAACGGCGGCTCGTCGGCGGGTCGATGGAACAACGCCACCGCCGTGGCCGATCGCACGATCGGCGCCTCGGCGACCAGGGCGCGCGCGAGGCCGACCTTGTCCAGCGCCTCGAACACGCCCGGCCGCAGCACGAGGCCCGCCCCCGCGGCCTCAAGGGGCGACATCGCCATCGCCTCGGCGTTCAGGCCGTCCCGCGCCCAGTCGGCGTGACGCCTGGAAAGCCGCATCCAGGACACCAGTTCGGCGCGATAGTCCGCGCGTCGGAACCAGCGCAGGCTGGCGTCGTCGTAGAGCGCGGCCAGGTCGGCGATGGCCTCCTGCTCTTGCAGCATGACCAGGTCGGGACAGGTCTCGGCCAGCCGCGCGCAGGCGTCGCGGGCCGAGGGCGAGGCTTCGAACCGTCCGCGATAGGTCCGGCGCGCGCCCACGAAGGCGGCCAGGGGGTCGACCTCCGCTACGCCCTTGAGGGTGAGGACAGCGACGTCGGATCCGTCCGGGGCGACCTCCACGGCTAGGCCCTGCGAGGCGGCGGCGATCCGGAAGCCCTCCACCGCGCAGCCGTGGCTGACGGCGATGTCGCGGCCCTCCGGATTGCCGATCGGCAACCGCCGCGCCGGATCGGCGGTCACCACCACGCGCCCGTCCTCCGGACGCCAGCGGGTCGGCTGGATGTTGTGGACGCTCGGCGCCAGGCTGGCCTCGGCGACCAGGGGCCGGAGAACGCGCGGGTCGAGCATCGTCAGATCGCCTTGCGAAAGAGGTGCAGGCGATGCAGCCGCCGCGCGCCCAGCTTCTCCATCTGGCGCAGCGAGGCGGTGTTCTCGTCGCTGATCCAGGTCACCCCGCACTGGCGGTAGCCGCGCTCGTGCAGCGCCCGGGTCACGCGGTGGAGCATGGCGCCGTTGACGCCCTGGCCGTGCAGCGCCTGCTTCACCGAATAGAAGATGATCACGGCCCGGCGGCGGCGCAGGCGGGCCTTCAGGAAGTGGAACAGGGCCGTTGGACCGAACCGGCCCTTGACGGCCTTCTGGAACGGATTGAGGTCCGGAATGCAGATCACCACCCCGGCCGGCTGTCCCTTGTAGTGGACGAGGCTGGCGATGGCCGGGTCCACGATCCACATCATCTCGCCGGCCTGGAAGTCGAATTCGGCCGGGGTCAGGGGCACGAACATCGGATTGTCCGAGAAGCCGTCGTTGAGGCACTGACGCGCTTCTTCGAACCGGACCTTGAAATGGCGGCGGCTGATCGGCGTCCAGGTCCAGTCCGGATCGTCGAGTATGGCCCGCTGGCGAGGCCCCAGCAGCCGGTCGGCCGTCTCCGGACCGACATCGAACTCGAAGGTCGACATGGGGAAGGTCGCGGCGAAACCGCAGGCCTCCAGCAGCCGCGGCAGGTGCGGGGGCCCCCAGACCATGTCGGTATAGGGGACGCCGGCGAAGCCGTCGGTCAGCACGCCGGCCTGCTGCATGGCCGTCAGGTTGAACGACCCCACCAGTTCGTCGCAGCCCTGGTCGCGGGCGAAGGCCTCGGCTCGCGCGAACAGGGCCCGGGCCGCCTCGACATCATCGTCGCAGTCGAAGAAGCCGAACTGGCAACGCCGCGTCCCGTGACGGAGGTTGGACGCCGGATGGGTGTGGACCACCAGGCGGCCGACGGGACGGCCGTCGCGCCGGGCCGTGAAATGGGTCAGCCGCCCGCCGCCGTCGCGCATGAGCGGATTGCGCGCCGGATCCAGATAGCGGTCCAGATCCGAACGCATGGGCGTCACATAGGGACTGTCGGCCGGATAGACCGCGAACGGGACCTCGAAGAATCCGTCCAGGTCACGCTCGCGCAGTTCCAGGCTCATCAGCGTCTCTCCGCGACCAGCCGGGCCATGCGGAAGGCCAGGGCCAGGTCGATCTCCGCCTCGACGCCGCGCGCCAGGCCGGGCAGCCGCGCCAGGGCGACCCGCGCCGGCGCCAGGCTCAGCAAGCCGGCATGGGTCGCGCCATGCCGTTCCAACAGGTCGATCAAGGGTTCGGCCTCGGAGAGACTGGCGGCGGCTTCTCCGGCCTTCAGGCGCTCCAAGCTCCAGACAGGCCGCCGCGCCAGGACGGCGGCCAGGGTCTGGGCGTCGTGATCGGCCAGCTGGCCCGCCTCCAGGACGGTCATGTCCTTCAGCAGAGGCTCCTCGGCCAGGTCGGCGAGAAAATGGTCGACAGACCCGGCGTCGGCGCGGACCAGGCGTCGGCGCAGCCCGCCCCGGCGATCGGCCGTTCCCTGGGCGTGCAGGCGGACCAGCAGCGAGGCGACGATCTGGCCCGCCAGCACGACGGCGAACAGCCGCGCGAGGTCGGCCGGGCCGCTCAGCGCCAAGGCCTGGGCCAGGCCGAGGCTGACGCCCGCCGCGACCGCCAGGAGCAGGCCGATTTCCACGGCCGTCCCGCGCGGGTCGCCGTTGGCGGACGAGAGGATGACCAGCACGATCAGCAGCGCCGCGATCGGGCTCAGGCCGATCCATGCTGTCATCAGGGCGGTGAAATCGGTCAGGATCAGCGGGAGGGCCGCGGCCAGGCAAAGGGCGAGCGCCGCGACGACGCGGTTCTCGGACGCCGAGAGCTGGTCGCGGTCACGCGTCCCCAGCAGCACCAGGATCGCCATGAGCGAAAGCACGATCGGACCGGCCAGGCCGATCCGGGCGTCGAACGCCATGTCGCGGGCCGTCAGCAGGGCGAAGCCGAGGGCGACGAGGCTGGCGCCCATCACCGCCAGCTTCAGCAGGCGCGGCGCGTGCCGGCGCAGCACGCCTTCCGCCAGCAGCAGCGCGGCGGTCGGCGCCAGGGCCACGGCCGCGAAGGCCACGACCTGCAGGCCGTCCAGGCCGGTCAGCGCGTGCAGGGCCCGGCCGGCATAGAAGGCGGCCATCAGGCCGAACAGCAGGACGAGGCGCGGGATCAACGGTCCCGCTTCGCGCCGCGCGGCCAAGGCGTAGGCCGCCAGTCCCACGGCGGCGAGGCCGTCGAGGCAAACCTGGGCCAGCGACTGGATCACGGGGCGGCCTTCATCATGCGCGCCATGAAGGCCCGGACCAGCGCGCCCTTCACCGTCGCGACCGGCCAGGGGAGCGGACGCTCGATCCGGCCGGCGAACGGATTGAAGAACCAGCCCCGGCAATCGCTTTTCGAGCGGCGGCCCATCAACAGCCACAGCGCCTCGTAGGCCATCAGGCAGCCGGTCGCGATGACCATGGGGGCGAACGACATCCGCTTGGCCTTGCCGGCGGCGACGGCGGCGGCGACCTCGAGGTCGACATGGCTGGCCGCCGACGAATGGGTGAGGACGTATTCCAGCTCCCTGAGGAAGCTCTCGGCGAGATCGTCCTGGGTCAGGGCGTCCTGCGCCTTGCCGCGCGTGGGATAGCCCAGCCGCTCTTCGGGCCTGGGATCGCCCGGCCGGACCACGATCACCGACGGCAGCGGCGCGGCATAGGCGTCGATCACCGTCGCCCCATGGACCTTGGCGGCGCGGTAGAGCGCCACCCCGGCGGCGATGTCGTCGGCGCCATTGACGATCACGCTATAGCGCGCGGCCAGGTCGTCGAGCTTGCCGATCCATTCCGCGCCCAGGCGCTCGATCTGGACGTCGGGATTGATCTTTCGGGCGGCGGCGCAGGCGATCTCGGCCTTGTCCTGACCGACCGTGTCGGTGAAGGCGAAGACCTGGCGGTTGAGGTTTGACGTCTCGAAGACGTCGATGTCACAGACCGCGAACCGTCCCACCCCGGCCCGGACCAGGGCCATGAAGCAGGCTCCGCCCATGCCCCCCACGCCGGCGACGAACACCGCGCCAGTGCGCAGCCTCTCCTGCTCTTCGCGGCTGACGAAGCCGAAATTTCGGGTGGTGAACTCGGCGTAGTCGAACCCGTTCAGTGCTTCCACGGTCGCAGGCTCCCCCAGGATTGCGTGTCGTCCAGCCAATGGATCAGCGGCAGCACCGCCCCCTGGGCGAGCATCAACGCCAGGCGACCGACCAGCCCCGTCACGCTGGCGGGCGGCGCGACCTTGGCCAGGTAGCGAGCGGCGGCCCGCATGTCGATCCGCCCCAGCTGCAGCAGGTCGTCGCCCCGGCCATAGTCGAGCTGCAGCCGGCACAGCTCCCCATAGCGCGGATCGCGGTGCTTGGCGGCCTGGTCGAAGGTTTTCTTCAGATTGTCCGAGCCGCCCGTATAGGCGTCGGTGATGACGAACCGTTCCTCGTCGAAACCCGCTTCGGGGCCGACGCCGAAGGCGTGGCGCCAGTGGCGCATGATCTGGCGGGCCACTAGCCGATGCTGGAACGAGGCGCGGGTGGCGGGCTGGCCCGGATGGACGTCCGAGAAGGTCTCGGCGACCATGCCGACCACCGCCGGCACCTGGGTGACGCTGGAGATCCACAGCGGCCGGCATTGGCGGCGCACGAACAGCAGAACGCAGGTCAGGCCGTACAGGACGGCCGACAGGCCGCCGCCCCGCGCCTTGGGGGCGGTCATCACCAGCCCCAGGTGCAGCACCTCGATCTCCCGGCCGCCCAGCGACACGCGCAGCAGGGCCAGGGCGTTGAACGCCACCGGCTCCGCGGAGGCCGTGTCGTAGACCACGGTCAGCACCGTGCGAGACAGGGTCTCGCGGTCGCCGGAGAACACGCCGTAGGTCAGTTCGTTCTCGCCCAGGGTCGTGCGGGCCACCGCGCGAATGTCGGCGATCATCCGGGCCAGGTCATCGGGCTCCAGCGACAGGGCGGGCCGCTCGACGATACGCGAGCGCAGCCCTCGGCCGGCGGGCAGGGTCGTATCGATGTAACGCGCGGTGGCGGCGTTCATGAGCCCGCTTCGATCCTGACCATCCGCCCCCTTCCACCACGCCCATGCTTACGAAGCGCTTAATGGGGTTACTTGGAGTTGAGCGCGCCGTGGGCGGCCCCGGCCGATTTCGGCGGCGCGGCGAGCCCGTCGCCGTCTGGTTCAGGGGACCTAGCCTCGAACGCGGCGTCCAAGGCTAGGTCGCGACGCTGACGCCCACGCCCTTGATCCTGATGAACTCGTCCAGGCCCGCCCGGCCGCCCTCGCGGCCGAAGCCGGACAGGCCGACGCCGCCGAACGGGCTGGCGCCGAGGTTGGAGGGCGTGGCCTTGTTGACATAGACCGTGCCGGCGTCGAGCCGCCGGATCAGGCGGTTGGCGCGGTTGAGGTCGTTGGTCTGGATATAGGCCGACAGGCCATACTCGGTGGCGTTGGCGATCTGCACCGCCTCGTCCTCGGTCCGGAACTTGATGATCGACAGGACGGGGCCGAAGATCTCCTGCTGGGCGATGGCGCTCATCGGGTCGACGTCGGCGAACACCGTCGGCGCGACGAAGTTGCCCTTCTCCAGTCCATCGGCCAGGCGGCCGCCGCCCACCACCAGCCGGCCCGAGCCGGCGGCCTTGGCGTTGTCGACGAAGCCCATGACCCGCGCGATGGCGGCGGCGTTGACCATCGGGCCGATGAAGACGCTGGGATCCAGCGGATCGCCGGTCGGCAGGTTGTCCAGGGTGGCCGCGACGATCTCGACGAACGGATCATAGACGTCCTCGTGGACCAGGATTCGGGTGGGCAGGGCGCAGCCCTGGCCGCTGTTGGACACCCCGAACACCGCGCAATAGGCCGCCGTGTCCTGCAGGTCGACGTCGGGAAAGACCAGGTTGGCCGACTTGCCGCCCAGCTCGAAGATCACCGGCTTCAGGCTGTCGGCCGCCGAGCGCATGATGGCCTTGGCGCCGATCGGGCCGCCGGTGAACGAGATCTTGTCGACGCCAGGATGACGCACCAGCGCCTCGCCGGCCGCGACCGCGCCGGGCACGACATTGATCACCCCCTCGGGAATGCCGGCCTCCAGCGCCAGCTCGGCGAACAGCTGGCTGGTGTAGGGCGTGAACTCCGCGGGCTTGATCACCACCGTGTTGCCGGCCGCCAGCGAGGGCGGGACCTTCATGCACAGCGACAGCAGCGGCGCGTTCCAGGTGATGATGTGGCCGATGACGCCATACGGCTCGGGGACGGTGTATTCGAAGTTCTCGCCGGGATGCAGGCCGGTCACCAGGCCTTCCAGCTTGTCGGTCCAGCCGGCGTAGTAGCGCAGCCAGCCCACGCAGCGGTGCAGCATGCCGTGCTGGAAGTTCATCGACGGGATGGCGTTCTCCAGCGTCGAGATGGCCTGGAAGCGGCCGATGTTCTGCTCGACCAGATCGCTGAAGCGGTCCATCAGCCGGCGGCGGGCATAGGGCTTCATGTCGCGCCAGACGGGCAGGGCGCGGCGCGCGGCCTGGACGGCGGCGTCGATGTCGGCCGCGTCGCCCAGGGGGACCTCGCCCTGGATCTCGCCGGTGGCGGCGCTGACATGCTGGAACACCCCGGCCCCGCCGGTCGCGCGCTGCTGGCCGCCGATCACCAGGCGCGGCGTCGGCAGGACGGATCGCGCGGTCAGGTGCGCCTCGAAGTCCACGGGTACGATCACGGTCACGACGGGCGCTCCAAGGCTGGACGGGGCCGCATCACGCGGCGTCTTCGAGGATGAGATCGGCGGCCCGCCAGGCCAGGGCCATGACGGGACCGTTGGTGTTGCCCGACGGGATGGCGGGCATCACCGAGCAGTCGACGATGCGCAGGCCCGCGACGCCGCGCACCCGCAGCCGCGGATCGGTCACCGCCTCGTCGCCGGCGCCCATGCGGCAGGTGCCCACGGCGTGGTAACCGGGCGAGCCGAACAGGCGGTAGGCGGCCAGGATGTCCGCGTCCGACTGGATGTCGGGACCCGGGACCGTCTCCTCGACGACCAGCTGGGCCAGCGGTCCCGCGGCGACCAGCCGGCGCACGAAGCGCACGCCGGCGACGGCGGACACCCGGTCCTCGTCGGTCGACAGGAAGTTGGGCCGGATGGTCAGGGGCGCGTCGGCGCGATCGGCCGAGATCAGCACCTCGCCCTCGCTGGTCGGGCGCAGCGGCAGGGTCAGGCACTGCAGGCCCGGCAAGGCCTCGGGCAGCGGCCCGCCGGCGGCCGCGTCCTTCAGCGCCAGCGAGAACGGCCCCATCAGCAGCTGGACGTCGGGACGATCCAGGCCCGGCCGCGAGCGCAGGAAGGCCCCGACCTCATAGGCCGCCTGAGCCATCACCCCGCGCCGCAGCGCCATGTATTTCAGGACATTGCCGATCAGGCGCAGGCCGGAGAGTTCGCGGTTCTGGCTCAGGCGCGGGCCGTTCAGCCGGTATTGCATGAACAGCACCCGGTGCTCGCGCATGTGCCGGCCCACGGCGGCGCGATCCAGGCGCGGCTGGACGCCGGCGGCGGCCAGGACGGCGGCGGGGCCGATGCCCGACAGTTGCAGGATCCGGGGCGAGTTCAGCGCGCCGGCCGCCAGGATCACCTCCCGGCCGCATCGCGCCTCGAACGCGCCGCGCGGGCCCGTGCAGGCGACGCCGACCACGTGGCCGCCGTCGAAGACCAGCCGCTCGACCTGGGTGTCGGTCACCACCCGCAGGTTCGGCCGCCGCCGCGCCGGCTTGAGGAAGGCCTCGGCCGCGCTGAACCGCGCGCCGCTCTTGATGGTGCGCATGGCGTAGCCGACGCCCTCCTGGTCGGAGGGGTCGTTGAGGTCCGCCTTCAGCGGCAGCCCCATGGCCTGGGCCGAGGCGATAAAGGCGTCGCCGGCCGCGTTCGGCTCGTGCATCGGCGAGACGTGCAGGGGACCGCCGACCCCGCGGGTTTCAGCCTCGCCCAGCTCATGGTTCTCGATCGCCTTGAAGGCCCGGGCCATGCTGGCCCAGTTCCAGCCGGTCAGGCCCAGCGCTTCCCAGGCGTCGTAGTCGCTGGGATCGCCGCGGGTGTAGACCATGCCGTTGACGGCGCTGGAGCCGCCCAGGGTCTTGCCGCGATGCCAGCGCGCCGGCGTGTTGGGACCGCCGGGGTCGGGCTGGGCGTCGAACCACCAGACGTGCCGGGGATCGCCCAGCAGCTTGCCGAAGCCTTTCGGCATCCGGATCAGCGGGTTGGAGTCCTCCGGCCCCGCCTCGATCAGCAGGACGCTGTGGCGGCTGTCGCGCGTCAGCCGGTCGGCCAGGACGCAGCCGGCCGAACCGGCCCCGACGATCACATAGTCGTAGATGTCCGCGATCTCCGACATGCCGGGTCAGGCCGTCTCGAACTGGATGTCCAGCCGGTCCATGGCGATGACGTTGCCGGCCCGGATGTGCTGGGCGGCGCCTGGCGTCAGCCGGATGTTCCGCCACCGCGCCAGCAGCACCTCGAACAGGATGCGCATCTCGATCCGCCCCAGGTGGCGGCCGGCGCACTTGTGCGGTCCGCCGCCGAAGGTCAGGTGTTCGTCGGCGTTGGCGCGGCGCGGATCGAAGGCCTGGGCGTCGGGGCCGAACCGGTCGTCGACGCCCGCCGTGGCGAAGCTGAGGAACAGCATGTCGCCGGCCCTCATCGGCGCGCCGTCCAGCTCGACATCCTGGGCGACGATCCGCTGGGTGCTGGTGAAGGCGTAGCGGCGCAGGATCTCGTCGACCAGGCCGGGGATCAGCGCCGGATCGGCGGCGACCTCCCGCTGCAGGTCGGGGTTCTGGGCCAGGTGGCGCACGCCGAACGACAGGGCGTTGGCGACCGTGTCCATGCCGGCGATGAACAGCAGCAGGCTCATGCCCTGGACCTCGTCCAGGCTCAGCCGGCGCCCGTCGATCTCGGCGGCCAGCAGGCGGCTGACCAGGTCGTCCCGCGGCGCCTGGGCGCGCTGGGCGATGACCTCGCCCATGAAGCCCATGATCCGGCCGTAGACCGCCATGCGATGGTCGGAGTCGCTGGCGGCGAAACTCTCGTCGACCCAGGCCCGGAACTCCTCCAGCCGGTCCAGCGGCAGGCCCATCAGCTGCATGAACACCGACACCGGCAGCAGGCCGGACACGCTGGCCACGAAATCGCAGGCGCCCTGGTCGGCGCCCTGGTCTGCGACAGCGTCGAGCAGCCGCTCGGCCCACGCGCGGATGTGCGGCTCCAGGGCGTGCATCGCCTTGGCCGAGAACTGCTGCATCAGGATCTGGCGGTAGGGCGCGTGCTCGGGCGGGTCCAGGGTCAGCGGCAGCATGACGAAGGTCTGGTCGGACTTCGGGATCTGCATGTTGCGGTTCGAGAAGGTCGCCGGATCCTTGAGGATCCGGCTGATGGTCTCGTATCGCGTGGCCACCCAGTGGCCGCCGTTCAGCGGCGTGTAGAACAGGTCCGGCGCCTGGCCCAGCAGCGCCGTGTAGCCGGCCTGGGGATCGGGCTTCAGCCGCGCGTCGTCGAAGATGTCGAAGGCGAACACCATGTGCGCCGGAACATGCGCGGGCGCGGCCGGAGCGGCGGCCATGGCTAGCGGCCGCCGAAGCTGTAGCGCAGGGAGACGCCGAAGGTGCGCGGCGAGCCGGGGATGCGCGAGGCGAAGCCGATGTCGTTGTTCAGCGTCTGGCCGGCCACATAGTACTTCTCGCCCGTGACGTTGCGGACGAAGACGCCCAGGTCGACCGGCTTGCCGCCCACCCGCTCCAGGTCCGCGCGCAGGCCCAGCGTGCCCCAGCCGGCGAGGTGGCCGGCCGGCTCGGTGTTGTCGGTGACGTAGACCGAGCCCTGATGGTAGTAGGTCGCCGACAGCGACAGGTCGCCGAACGCCGAGGGCGTGGGCACCGCCAGGCGGGCGTTGAGGCTGTAGGTCCACTTCGGCGTCTGGGCGAAGCGGGCGGTGTCGGACAGGTCGCGGACGCCCACCCCGCCGGGCCCGGGGACGACATATTCGTCATAGGCCGCGTCGGCGTAGGAGACGAAGCCGCCGATCGTCAGCGGCGAGACCGGGATGACCGAGAACTCCAGCTCCGCGCCCTGCACATGGGCGGCCGCGGCGTTGACCACATCGGTGGTGACGACGCCGCCGATCAGGTTCGGGGCCAGCCGCTGGGCGTCCTTGAAGTCGCTGTAATAGACGCTGAGATTGGTGCGGACCGGCGCGCCGGCCACGGTCCAATCGGCCTTGATCCCCGCTTCGACGTCGCGCACCACTTCGGGCCGGAACGGCGTCAGCTGGTAGGCCAGCTGGGCGCGGGCGTTGAAGCCGCCCGAGCGGTAGCCCTGGCGCGTGGCCAGGTACAGCAGCACGCCGTCGGCGGGCTTGTATTCGAGGCTGATGTTGTAGCTGAGCTTGCTGAAGCTGGTGCTGAGCGCGATCGAGCAATCGGGATAGGCGCCGAAGCCGTCGGCCGTGCTGCTGAGGCAGCGCTCGCCCGGCGAGGGGAAGCCCAGCAGGGTCGGCGTCCCCGGCGCGACGCCCACGGCCTGCAGCGAGCGCAGGTCGGCCTTGCGCTCGTCCCAGGTGTAGCGCGCTCCGACGGTGAAGGTCAGGCCCGGCTTCAGGGCGGCCAGGTCGAAGGTCCCCTGGCCGTAGACCGACTTGGAGACGTTCTTGACGCTGAACTGCTGCAGGCGCGGGTTGATGAAATTGTCCAGAACCGGCGACCCGGTATAGCTGGTCGTGTCGTTGGAGCCGGTCTCGCGGAAATAATAGAGCCCGGTGATCCAGTTCAGTATGCCGGTGTGGTCGGACAGCTGCAGCTCGTCGGAGACCTGGTCGCCCTCGTAGTTGTTCTGGATCTCCAGGATGCGCGCGAGCGAGCCGTCGATGTCGTTCAGGTCGGAGAACGAGGTGTCGCGGTAGCCGACGATGTTGCGCAGGGTGGGGCCGCCGTCGAATTCGTAGGCGGTCGAGTTCTGGACGTCGAAGGTCTTGACCCGGGTGCGGGGGTCGATGTCCTGGGCGGTCTGGTAGAAGCCGCGTTGCTGCTGCTGGGCCAGCAGGCCGCGCAGCGGGGCTTCCAGGCCCAGCAGGCGCACCGGGGCGCTGTTGGACGGGCTGACGTCGCTCAGCACGAACGGCGTGCCGCCGCCGTCGGACTTGAAATAGTTGGCGATGGTCGTTGAGTCGAAGCCGCCCGCAGGGTCGAACTTCAGCGTGCCGCGCAGGGCCGAATAGTCTTCGTTGTCGATGTCCGTGCCGGTGGCGACGTTGGTGACATAGCCGTCGCGCTTGAAGGTCATGCCGCCCAGGCGCAGGGCCAGGTCGTCGGCGATCGGGATATTGATCACCGCCTCGAACTGCCGCCGGTCATAGTCGCCGATGGTCGCCGCGGCGTAGCCTTCGAACTGGTGGGTCGGCGCGGCGGGGCGGATGATGATCGCGCCGCCGGTCGAGTTGCGGCCGAACAGGGTGCCCTGCGGGCCGCGCAGCACGTCCACCGAGGCGATGTCGAACAGGGCCTGGTCGATGCCGAACTGGCGCGACAGGTAGAGGTCGCCGACATAGACCGCCACCGACTGGTCCACCGTCGGCAGATAGTCCTGCTGGCGCTGGCCGCGGATGGCGAAGGCGGGGGTGGCGCGGCTGGTGGTCGGCGCGATGACCAGGGCCGGGGTCTGCTGCCCCAGCAGGGCGACCGAGGTCACGCCGGCCTTCTCGATGGTCTTGCCCGAGACGGCGGTGACGGCGACCGGGACGGCCTGGATGTTCTCCTCCCGGCGGCGGGCCACGACGACGACCTCTTCCAGCGCCGTGACGGGCTTGGCGGCGGTGTCGGGCGACGCGGCGGGCGCGGCGGACGGGGCCTGGGCCTGGGCCTGGGCGGCGGCGGTGGTCAGGAGCGCCGTCGCGGCGGTCGTGACGAGCAGAAGGCGCCTGTGGAAACTGGTCATCGTTCATCCCCCGCCGCGGGTCGCCGCGGCCCCTGTCGTTTCCTCGGCACGGCGTTGATCGCCTGCCATTGCCCACCGTCTGAAGGTGTGGTGGTAGGGTGAGGGTCTTCTTGCGGGCGCTTAATGGCAACACCGGTGGATATTTAGAATGGCGGTCAGCGCGTATGCGATATCGACCTCGGCGGCCAAGCGGCGCGGCCGGCCGAACGCCTTGGATGTCGAGGCCAAGAACGCCGTGATCCGCGCGGCGGCCCTCGAGGTCTTCGCCTCCAAGGGCTTCCAGGGCGCGTCCATCGTCGAGATCGCCAGGCTGGCGGGGGTCACCCGCCGCACGCTCTATGCGCGCTATCGGGACAAGCGGGCGTTGCTCCTGGACGCCGTGAAGGGCGTGATCGACGAGCGCCTGCAGCACTATGACCTGGACGGCGCGGCCTCGGCGGAGGAGGCGCTTCTCGAGATCGCGGCCGACATCACCGTGCGGTCGCCGTCGGCTCCGCTTCTGACGCGCATCATCATCGCCGAGGGGGGCAACTTCTCGCATGACGAGGCGCCGCTGGGGCGCGCCGGCCGAGATCACCTTCTGCAGCAGCTCGAGAACGTCTTCGCGGAGTTGATCCGCAAGGACATGCTGCCGCCCGCGAATACGACTGAAGCCGCCGTGCTGTTCACCGACATGGTGCTGGCGTCAGGGATCATGAGCCTGCTGACCTTCGCGCCGGACGGCACGATCGAAGATCTGCTGGCGCCCAGGGTGGCCTTCTTCTGCGCCGGCTTCGCCGGGTGGGCGCAACGGGGCGGGTAGTCCCGGCGTGACCGGAACGCCGGGCGGGCGGACCCGCCCGGAGCCGGATCTAGTGCGCCCGCTTCAACAGGCCGTGCATGCCCAGCCAGCGGACATAGGCGTCGAACCAGCCGGTGCTGGTGGTCGTCTTGGGGTACATGCCAAAGCCGTGGCCGCCCTGTTCGTAGAGGTGGAACTCGACCGGTCGCTTGGCGGCCTTCCAGCTGTCGATCAGGCCAAATCCGCTGTTGGCGAAGAAGGGGTCGTCGGCGGCCAGGGCCACGAACATCGGCGGGGCGTCGGCCGGGACGGTGACCGGCGCCAGCGGCCCGTAGATCAGGCCGATGAAGGCGGGTTTGGCGTCTTCCCCGGCCAGGGTGGTCGCCAGGGTCAGCATGGCGCCCGCCGAGAAGCCCACCATGCCGATGCGGTCGGGGTCGACATGCCACTCGGCCGCGCGCTTGCGCACGAGGGCGAAGGCGGCGCGGGAATCGGCAAGCTGAGGCGCCAGGCCGGCGATCGCCGCTTGCGGAGACGGTCGCGGAGGCCGGGCGGCGGTGGCCGAGAACATCTCGGCCATCGAGCGTTCGAAACCGGCCATGTCCGCCGGCGTCTGGTTCAGCCGATACTTGATCACGAAAGCGGCCACGCCCTTGTCGGCGAGCGCGCGCGCGACGTCGTAGCCCTCGTTGTCCATCGACAGGGTGCGGAACCCGCCGCCCGGCGTCACGATCACGGCCGCGCCCGTCGCCTTGGCGGGGTCCGGAAGGAACGGGGTCAGGGTGGCGACGGTGACGTTGCGGGCGAACAGGCTGCCGTACTGGCGGTGCCAGGACTCCGGCGCGGTGGCTCCCGGCAACGGGCCGGTGCCGAGGTCGATGGCGTTCGGCTGGGCCGGGATCGGCACGGGCTGCATCTTGTCGTCCTGGGCGTGGGCCGGCGCGGCCATGACGCAGGCGGCGGCCAGGCCGACGGCGGCCAGACGCGTCCAGGCGGGGCGCGCCCATTGCGGCAGGTTGAGGCTTCTCATTGTCGTGCTCCCTTGTTGTCGTTGACCTTCACGTCTTCTGATCGACGCGATTAGCGAGGCAGGCCGACATCGGCGTCGACCGAGACGTCGGCCGATCGTCCGGGCGCGTCGGCGGTCGGCTGGCCGGGGCCGACGCTCACCCGATAGCGACCCGCCGCGACCCGGCGCCGGCCGTCGAGATCCACCGAGCTGAGGTCGCGCGGGGTCAGGGCGAACGTCACGGTCCGCGCCTCGCCCGGCTTGAGCGAGAGCCGCTGGAAGCCGCGGAGGGCCAGGCGGGGCGCGCCGGGCGTGTCCGGGAAGTCGAGATAGAGCTGGGCCACCTCGTCGCCGGCCCTTTCCCCGACGTTCCGTACGCGGGTCGTCACCCGCAGTCCCTTGCCCGCGCCGCCCGCCGCCGGTTCGACCTTCAACGGGTCATAGGCGAACCGCGTGTAGCTGAGCCCGTAACCGAACGGGTAGACGGGGGTCCCCTCGAAATAGCGATAGGTCCGCCCGGCCATGGCGTAGTCGCCGAACGGCGGCAGGTCGTCGACGGAACGATAGAAGGTCAGCGGCAGGCGCCCGGACGGATTGGTCTTGCCCGACAGCACGTTGGCGACCGCCAGTCCGCCGGACTGGCCGGGGTACCAGGCTTCGAGGATGGCCGAGGCGTTGTCCTTGGCCCACGACAGGTTGAGGGGGCTGCCGTTCATGGTCACCACGACCAGCGGCTTGCCCAGGGCCTTAGCCTGCTCCAGCAAGGCCTGCTGATCGGGCGGGATGTCCAGCGTGGTCTTGTCGCCGCCCTTGAAGCCCGGGACGTCGACCGGCGCCTCCTCGGCCTCCAGGTCTGAGGTCAGGCCCACGACCGCGACCAGGACGTCCGCCTGGGCGGCGGCCGCCTTCAGGTCGCCCGCGGGATCGTTGGAGATCCGCTTCCAGACAAGATCGACGCCCGACAGAGCGTGGGATTCCGAGACGATCTCGACAGCGTACTTGCGGCCCTTTTCCAGCTTGATCGTCTTCAGGGTCGGCAGGCTGCCCCAGCCGGATTTGCGAAGGTCGGCGAAAGGCTTGCCGTCCAGCTTGAGCGCGCCGTTGAAGCCGGTCAGCCCCAGCCTGTAGGTCCCGCTCTCCGGCGGGACCAGGAAGCCGGTCCAGACGACGCGGTGGTGATCGGAAACGGCGGCCAGGTCCAGGCTGCGGGCGGCGACGTCCGGTTCCAGGCGCGTCACCACGGGCTGGTCGGCGAAGCGCATCTTCGCCACGATCTCGCCGAACGTGCCCGGCGCGAAGCGCTTGGGCGGGGGCTCGGCCGGATTATAGTAGCGGGCCAGGAGCCCCGGCGCGCCGTCGGGCGAACGCAGCGCCGAGGTCGGCACGCGGTCGCCGTCGGTGAACGCCGCGCCGAAGGGCGCCTGCACGATCTGGGCGCCGGGCATCGCCCGCCGCAGGCCTTCCAGCACCGAGACGGGCGGCGCCGACAAGGCCGAGGAATAGTTGCCGCGCAACACCCGGGTGGCGTCGCCCAGCGGTCCGATCACCGCGATCCGCGTGTCGGCCTTGAGCGGCAGGACGCCGTCGTTCTTCAGCAGGACGAGGCTCTTCTCGCTGGCCGCCAGCGCCAGGGCGGCATGCTCGGGTGTCATGATCTCGGCGGGCGAGGCCAAGGCGCTTTCCGGTTTGCGGACGCCGGGAAGATCGCCGGCACGGAAACGGGCCGAAAACAGCCGCACCAGGGCCTGATCGACGTCAGCGACGCTGATCAGGCCGCGGCTCAGGGCTTCGCGGTAGCGGTCGGCGAGCCCGTCCGTGTCGGTCAGCGTCGCGCCGTTGCATTCGTTGTCGACGCCGGCCCGCATCGCGGCGGCCACGGCGGTGGCCGCGTCCGGGGCGTATTTGTGATGGTCGCTGATGTCCTTGACCGCGTCGCAGTCGGAGACGACGTAGCCCTTGAAGCCCCAGGCCTGGCGCAGGTGATCCTTCAGCAGCAGGTCGCTGGCGCAGGCGGGCTGACCATCGATGCGGTTGTAGGCGCACATGACCGAGCCGGCCCGACCCTCCACGATCGCGGCGCGGAACGCGGGCAGGTAGGTGTCCTCCAGGTCATGGCGCGAGACGAAGACATTGGCGCTGTGGCGGGTCGATTCCGGGCCGCTGTGGACGGCGAAGTGCTTGGGCGTGGCCACCACCTGGGGCAGGTCCGGATCGGGCCCCTGGACGCCCTGCACGAACGCGACCCCCATGCGGGCGGTCAGGAACGGGTCCTCGCCATAGGTCTCCTGGCCCCGGCCCCAGCGCGGGTCGCGGAAGATGTTGATGTTGGGCGACCAGGTGTCCAGGCCCGTGCCGATCCGCCCCATCCGGCCCGTGCGTCGCGCCAGCGTGTGCAGCCCCCGGACTTCCGACCCGATCGCGCCGGCGACATCGTGGACCAGCGCGGGGTCGAAGGTCGCGGCCAGGCCGATCGGTTCCGGAAAGTTGGTGGTGGGCAGGGCGCCGAGCGCGCCATGCAGCGACTCCGTCCACCAATTATAGGCGGGGACGCCCAGCCTCGGAATGGCCGGGGCGGTGTTGAGCAGTTGCTCCACCTTCTCGTCCACCGTCATTTTGCCGACCAGTTGGGCCGCCAGGCGATCGGCCTCGGCGCGCTCTTTCGAGAGCGTCGGCGCGAGCGGCGCGGCGGTCGCCGGCTGGGGGAGGGCGGCGCATAGCCAAAGCGCGCCCGAGACGGTCGCGAGCAAGACGGGCCGACGCCCTTTCGATCCAAGCATTGTTCGACCCTGGTGATGGTTCCTGAGGTTTCGCGGCGCGGGGCCTTTGGGCCGCGGTCCGAGGCGGCGCGGCGTCATACCGGCTGCAGGCCGTGCTCGACGATCTTCCGGATCAGGTCGCGGTGGCGCGGCAGGCTGGCGCTCAGCCGTTCGGTCTGGACGGCGTTTTCGCGCATCGCCCGCTCGGCCAACACGCGCTCGTCCGCCAGGGCTTCCGGTTCGATCTCGGTCCGAAAGCCCATGCCGTAGAGGACGTACTGGTAGCTGGCGGTCGGGAACACCTCTTCCACCCGGTCGAACTCGTCGTGCAGCCATGGGGGTTGGTGGCGCCAGAGCCTCAGGAGGTCGGCCAGGCGCTCGGGCACCGTGGCCGGGTCCCGGTTGTCGCGCCAGAAGGCGGTGTCGGACCGTTTGCTGAGCACGTAGTGGAGCTTGAGGAAGTCGATGATCCGGCCCCAGCGATAGTGGGTCGTGGCGTTGAAGCGGGCGGCGACGACATCCATCACTTCGCGGCAGGCCGGCATCTGCGAGGCGATGATCTTGGCCGACAGCTCGATCAGCACGATGGCTGAGGCTTCCAGCGGCTCCAGGAAGCCGGCGGCCAGGCCCACGGCCACGCAGTTTCGCTTCCAGAACGTCTCGCGATGGCCCGAGCGGATCGGGATCTTGCGCGCCGGCAGGTCGCGCGCCGCCGGCCCGATATAGGCGCGCAGCTCGCGTTCGGCGTCCTCGTCGGAGATGTGGCGGCTGGAATAGACGTGCCCGGTCCCCCGGCGCGTGGGCAGGCCGATGTCCCAGATCCAACCGGCCGACTGGGCTGTAGAGATCGTGTGGCTGGCGATCGGCGCGTTCTCGTGCTCATGGGGAACCTGGATCGCCAGGGCCGTGTCGCAGAACAGGACGTCGCCGCAATCCTTGAACGGCACGCCGAGCGCCTCGCCCAGCAGCAGCGCGCGGAAGCCGGTGCAGTCGACGAAGAGATCGCCCTGGATCTCGCCGGCCTGCTCGGTGACCACGCCGCGGATGTCGCCGTCGTCGGTCATGGCGACGCCTCGAACGTCGGCCAGGATGTGACGGACGCCGAGCTTGCCGCAGCAGTGGCGCTGCAGGAACGGCGCGAACTTGCCCGCGTCGAGGTGGTAGGCGTAGTTGGCCGCGCCCTGATAGGGCGCCGCGGTGATCGTCTTGGGCCCCAGGCCGGCGTCGCAGATCCGTCCTTGGGGCGTGACCGCGTCGCAGAAGCTCTGCTCGCCGGGATTGGCCAGCCAGTGGGCGGCGAGGTTCACCTGCGAGAAGCCTTGGGGCAGCATCAGGGGGTGATAGTAGGCGTCGTCGGCGGCGCCGGTGGTCCACCGCGCGAACTTGGCCCCTTGCTTGAAGGCGGCGTCGCATTCGCGGAAGAAGTCGGTCTCGGAGACGCCGATCGTCGCCAGCGTCGTGCGCAAGGTCGGCCAGGTGCCTTCGCCGACGCCGATGATCGGCGTGTTGGGCGACTCCACCAGGGTGACGGTGAAGCCCGTCCCGGCGCGCGCCTTGTGCTTGGCGGCGATGACGCCGGCGGTGAGCCAGCCGGCGGTCCCGCCGCCGACGATGACGATGTTCTTGATGGGACGCACCATGGCCGCGAAACCCGGGAAAAAGCGACTGGGAAGACCGAACGATCGATCTTCCCAGTCAGGGGAGGGACCTAGAAGCGGAAGCGGGCGCCGGCCGTGTAGCGCCGGCCATAGGCGAAGACGTCGAGCAGCTGGTTGTCGAACCGTCCGTGGGTGCTCTGGGTCTCGTTGGTGAGATTCAGGGCTTCGAAGAACAGGTTGACCTGCTTGGTCAGCGCATAGCTGGTGCTGAAGTCGATCTGCAGGCTCGGGTTCTCGAAGGTCGGCTCCGAACCGAAGGCGCCGGTGTTCTGGTTCTGGCCGAAGGCGCGCAGATACTCCTTGCGGTAGTTGACCGCGAACCGCGCTTCGAAGCCGTTCTTGTCATAGAAGGCCACGAGGTTGGCGGAGTCGGCCAGGCCGGTGATCGCGAAGCCGCTCTGGGAGATGTCGGTGCGGTCATAGGGCTTGTTGGTGTCGACCAGGGTGACGTTGCCGTTGAAGCCGAAGCCGCTGTCGCCGAACACGTGCTGCCAGGCCAGTTCGACGCCGCGCACCGTCGCTTCGGGGCCGTTCACCTGCTGGGTGACGCTGAACAGCGCCGCCTGGCCGGTGGACGGATCGATCACGCCGTTGATCGTCTGGCGCTGGGTGCCCCCCACGATGAAGTTGCTGACATCCTTGATGAAGAAGTTGATCGAGGCGTAGGAGTTGGGCTGGTAGTACCACTCCACGGCCGCATCGAAGTTGTCGGCCAGGTACGGCTTGAGCGCCGGACTGCCCCCGCTGCCGGTCAAGGCGCCGACCCGCTGGCCGGTCCCGACGCTGAGCACGGGCGTCAGCAGGTTGAGGCCCGGACGGGTCAGGGTCCGCGAGGCGTCCAGACGCAGGTGGATGCTGTCGGTCAGTTCCAGCTTCATGTCGATGCTGGGCAACAGGTAGGAATAGTTGCTCTTGGTCGAGACGGCCTGGGGATCGCTCAGGACCACCGTCAGCAGGGTCGGGTCGCCCGTGTTGCGCCTGATCTCCGTGGGCAGCTGACCAAAGCCGTTGGCGGTGACGTGGGTGTTTTCCTCACGCACGCCGGCGTTGAAGTGGAACGGCATGCCGGCCACGTCGACGTCGAAATTGGCCCTCACGAACAGCGACCAGGTCTTTTCGGTGATGTCGCGGATGCTGCCGTTGTCGAGCGCCAGGTCGAACGCGCCGGTGAACTGGGTTCCGACCGTGCCGCCGCCGTAGTTGAAGCCGGGGATGTTCTGGGTCTGGGGATTGCCCAGGCTAGTCAGGTACTGCTGGTAGGCGTGGGCGTCGAACTTCAGCAGGTACGGCGGCAGGGCGCCGTCGAAGCCGGGGATGAAGTTCTTGGTGCTGACCTTGCCGGTGAACAGGCTGGCCGGGATCATGACCCCGCCGTTGGCGCCCGAGGCGGGGCCATAGCCGGGATAGGCCTGCCAGTAGTTGTTGACGAAGGTGTTGCTCTGCTGGATCTGGTAGTGGTCTTCCATGTAGCTGCCGCCGGCCTTGATGCGGAAGCCTTCCTGCTCCCAGGAACCGGCGAACCGCAGCTGCTTGACGACGTCGGTGTTCTCCTGGGCCTGGCGCACGGTGACGTGAGAGCCGATCACCGAGGTGTCGGCCCAGCGCGCGGCGTCGCCGTTGGGGCCGTAGCTGTGCAGCACCGGCAGGGTGTTCTTGCTGTCGCCGCCGATGCTGATGCCCAGGGACGGGCCGATGCCGAAGCCATAGCCCACGTCGGCGTTGTCGCTGCTGACGCCGCCGTCGGGGTTGAGCCAGCTCTTGGCGTAGCTGGCGTCGGCCTCGAACTTCAGGTTCTCCGACACGTCCCACTTGAGGTTCAGGCCGGTCTGGTTGGTCTGCAGGATGTTGTGATCGGTCCCGGCCGTGAAGTCGGTCTGCGATCCGGCCTGGGTGAAGTCGACCGTCGTCCCGTTCTGGTCCAGCTTGACGTTGCGCAAGTTGTCCTGGTTGAACCAGATCCCGTAGCCGAAGTTGTCGGCGCGGACGTTCTGGCGCGAATAGTTGTCGTCCAGGGTGACCGTCACGCCTTCGGTCGGGCTCCATTGCAGGGCGATGCGACCGTCGACGCGTTCATCCTTGGTGTAGACCTGGGTGGCGCCGGACTGCTGCTCGAACCAGCCGAGGACGGTCTTGCCGGCCGGGTCGTTCAGCTGGGCGTCCGTACAGGAGGGCGTCAGCTGGCACGGCCGGTAGTATCCGCCCGGCCAGCCGCTGACAAAGACGCGGTTGGTCTGGGTGTCGTGGCGCGTGTACATCGCGTCGACCAGCACCCCGAACTTGTCGTCCGCGAAGGTGTCGCTGAACAGGGCGCCGACGGTCGGCACCACCTTGCCGGCGTCGTCCTGCACCGAACCGGACGCGGTGAACGCCATGCGGCGGCCGGGGCGGTCGAACGGCTTGGGGAACTGGACATTGATCGTCGCGCCGATCGAGCTGCTGGACAGCGAGACGTCGGGCGTCTTGAGCACGGACAGGCCGCCGACGAAGTCGGCGCCGACCGTGCTGAAGTCCACGGAGCGTCCGCCCGTCGCCGTCGAAATCCGGCGTCCGTCATAGAGGGTTTCGTTGAAGTCGCCGCTGAAGCCGCGAACGGTGATGCCTTGCGGCTCGCCGCGGGGCCCGGCGCGCTGGATCGAGACGCCCGGCAGGCGCTGCAGCGAGGCGGCGACGTTGGAATCGGGGAACTTGCCGATGTCCTCCGCGGAAATGGCGTCGACGACGCCCTCGGCGTTGCGCTTGATGTCGAGGTTGCGCTGCAGCGAGCCGCGCAGGCCGGTGACGAGGACCTCGTCGACGACCGTCGCGCCGCCCGGCTGGGGCTCTTGGGCCTGCTCCGCCGCCGGGGCGGCGATCGCCGCGGCCGTTACGATGGTTTCCCCGCCCCCACGCTCGGCGGCGCTGGCCGCGCCGCAGAGCGCCAGGGTCAGGAGGCTGGACGCCCCCACCAAGGCGGCCTTCGAAACGCCTCGCCGTGAGGTTTCATTGGTCTGATTATTAAGCTGGGCTTCCTTCATGTTTCCCCTCCTGTTTTCTCTGGGATGAACGCGTGCGCTATCGCTCGGCCGGACGCATAGATCCTGGCCGTTACGTCTCAAATTTGGGAAAAAAGGAGCCCTAGTCGTCGTCCTTACGGCACGATCGCATTGCAACCTCCCTGCGCTGATTTTATTTTGTTGCCTTGAAGGTAGCGCTAACAGGTAGCGGTATCAAGATCAATTTGTAGGTGTAATTGTCGTGCCGGCGTACACCGATGGACCGGCCCGCCGATCACGGTTATCGATCGCTAGCGCACGCGGGCTCGACCTCGCGACGTCCAACGAGGAAACGACATGGACCTGGAACTGCTGAACGCCGAGCGCCATCTTGGCCTGCATCAGGCGGACGCTTCCCTGGAGCGAACGCACTTCGTTCAGATCGTGGCGAGCGAGTTCGTAACGGCCGCGGCGACATGCCCGATTTTTCTGACCAAGAACTCGGAGACCGGGCGGTTCTACGCCGGCGCCATGTTCGGCTTCGAGCCGGGCGAAAACCTTCTCGAGCGGGCCGGCGCAGGCCGGCGCGGCTTCCTCCCGCTCGACGTCGAACGGCAGGGCTACTTCCTGGCGCCCGGCGGCGTCGCCATCGATCCAGGCCATCCGCGGTTCTCCGCCGGGCGGGGCGCGGCGCTCTTCGGCGCGGACGGGCAGCCCGCCCCGGCGCTGCGACGCATTCAGCTCGTGCTCGGACAATTGAGCGTTGGCGTGCCGGAGACGGACGCCTTCATCCAATCGCTGGTCGCCCTGAAGCTGGTCGAGCCGATCGATGTCGACCTGTCGTTCGACGACGGCCGGTCCCTGAGCCTGGCCGGGCTCTACACCGTCAGTCTCGACGCGCTGGGCGAACTGGACGACGCCGCCGCGCTCGACCTGTTTCGACAAGGCCGCCTGCAACTCATCTACGCCATGGCCGGATCGCTCAGGCAGGTGCCGAGGCTGGCGAACCTGAAGAACGAACGACTGGCGGCATGAGCCGGGAGCGGCCCCCCGAGCCGAGGGGCGTCGAAATCGACGCGACGGGCGGCCTGGATAGCGCGACGTTCCGGCAAGGCGTGGCGGAAGCCTGCCGGCCGGTGGTGTTGCGGAAGCTGGGCCGCGACTGGCCCTCCACACGCGCCGCTGGTCGGTCGTGGCGGGACCTTGCGGACTATCTCCTCGCCTTCGACGTCGGACACAAGGGCCAGGCCTTCATCGGGGCGCCGGCCATCGCCGGACGCTACGACTACGGCGACGGCGCGGACGGATTCAATTTCGACCGAGAGACCCTGACCCTCCGCCAGACCCTCGATCGGATCGACCAGGCGGCCGCCGATCCCGCCCTGGCCAGCGTCTATATGGGCTCGCTGCCGACGGACGACTATCTGCCCGGCTTCGACAGGGATCATCACCTCGCCTTCCTGCCGCCGGCGGCCCGGCCGCGCGTCTGGCTCGGCAACGCCAGCCAGGTCGCCTGCCACTACGACACCTATGACAACCTGGCCTGCGTGGTGGCCGGCCGGCGGCGTTTCACGCTCTATCCTCCGGACGCGATCGGGGACCTCTATGTGGGCCCGATCGACCACACCATGGCAGGCCAACCCATAGGTCTCGCGGCCGGCGCGCAGCCGGGCGACCCGCGCTTCCCGCGGTTTGCGGCGGCGCGCGACCGCGCCCTGGTGGTGGCGCTGGAACCTGGCGACGCCCTCTACCTGCCCAAGCTGTGGTGGCATCAGGTGGAGGCGCTCGATCCTCGAAACCTGCTGGTCAACTACTGGTGGGACGGGTTCGCCGCGGGGCCCGACGCGCCGTTCGCCACCCTGATGCTGGCGATGATCGCCATCGCCGAGCGACCGCCGGCCGAGCGCCAGGCCTGGCGGGCCTTCTTCGACCACTATGTCTTCCGGCCCGACGGCCATCCGCTGGCGCACCTGCCGCCCGAGCGCCACGGGATTCTCGGGCCCCTGGCGCAGGGCAACTACGGAAGGATCCGCGCCAGCGTCATGCGGCTGTTGCGAGGCGGATAGCGGCGCCAGGGCCTGGCCGTCGCCGTCACGCCCCGCAGCACCCCGACGATTCGGCCGGCGCGGTCGCCAGGGCGTCGGCGATGGCGGCGAAGAGCACGGCCAGGTCGATCGGCTTGCTCACATGGGCGTCCAGGCCCGCGGCCAGATAGTCGTGCCTCTGATGGTCCATGGCGTTGGCGGTCAGGGCGATGATCGGGGTTCGGACACGCGCGCTGGCGCGTTCCTCGGTCCGGATGGCGCGCGCGGCGCTGACCCCGTCCATGACCGGCATGTTGATGTCCATCAGGATCAGGTCGAAAACCCGCCGCCGCCAGGCCTCCAGGGCCAGGCTGCCGTCCTCGACCACCTCCAGGTCGACCCCCGCGCTGGCGAGCAGGCTGCGCAGCACCAGCTGATTGGTCGGATTGTCCTCGGCGACCAGGATGGCCAGGCGCCCGCCTGGCGCGGTGGCCAGGCGGTCGGCGGCCGGCGCCGTCGGCGGAGCGGCGACCGCCTGCTCCGCGCGCGCCAGGGGCAGGGCGACGCGGAAGACGGATCCCGAGCCCAGGCGGCTTTCGACCGTGATGTCGCCGCCCATCAATCGGGCCAGGTCGCGCGAGATCGGCAAGCCCAGCCCCGTGCCGCCGAAGCGCCGGGTCGTGGTGGCGTCGCCCTGGCTGAACTTCTCGAACAGGTCGGCCCGGGCCGCATCGGAGAAGCCGACCCCGGTGTCTTCGACGACGAAGGTGAACCCCGTCGCCTGGATCACCAGTCGCACGTCGACGCGGCCCTGGTCGGTGAACTTCACCGCGTTGCCGATCAGGTTGTAGAGGATCTGACGCACCCGCGTGGGATCGCCCCGATAGAGGCCGCGCGGCCCGTCCGCCTGGAAGGACAGGGCGAGGCCCTTTTCCGCCGCGATGGCGCCGAACGCGCCGCACGCGTCCTGGCCCAAGACCTCGGGATCGAAGGCGACGGTTTCGAGCTGGATCTTGCCGGCTTCGATCTTGGCCATGTCCAGCATGTCGTTGAGCAAGGTCAGCAGGGTGGCGCCCGACTGCTGCAACACCCGCAAGCGCTCCTGCTGGTGACCGCTCATCGGCTCGCGCGACATGGCCTGGGCCATGCCCAGTATGCCGTTCAGCGGCGTGCGGATCTCGTGGGAGATCGTGGCCAGGAAAGCGCTCTTGGCGGCGTTGGCCTTCTCGGCGTCGAGCTGGTCCTGGATCACCTCGTCATAGGAGGCGGCGTTGGCGATCTGCAGGTCGCGGGCGTTGATCACGAAGCAGACCCCCAGCACCGCCAGGAGCCAGGCCTCTCCCCCCGATTGCAGGCGGGTTACGCTGTAGAGAAGGGCGATCGCCGGGACCGGCGCGGTCCACAGGAACATGCTGCGCGTCAGGGTGTGCTGGGCGGCGCAGGTCATCAGGATTCCGGCGCTGACGATCACCAGGGTCACGACGGCCGTGCTGGTCGTCGGATGGGCCAGAAGCAGCGGTCCGGCGGAGGTCGAGGTCAGCAGGATCGTGATGGCGATCAGCTGGTTCTGGAAGGCCCCGAACTGCTCCTGGGACGCAACGGCCAGGCGCGGCACGACCCGGCGCCACCAAGCTATGGTCGCGCCTTCGGACGATACGTATGCGGCGACCCAGCCTGCCGCCACCCACGGGGACATCGCCTTGAGAAAGAGCAGGACCATCGCCACCAGGGCGATGCTGCCGATCCGCATGGACACGTGACCGGAATAGGTTCGAGCGTAGTACTTCTCGAACGCCTGCTGCGAATAGGGTCTGTAGGCGCGCAACGTCATCCCGCCAGCTTGGAGGCGCTACGCTTTACAGGCCATTGGTCGATCGCTTCGGGCGTTGCGACATGGCGCCACACGCACCGCCCGAAGGACTTGAGGCAGGTCGGTAAGGCTCTGAAATCTCTAGCCTTGCCTCGGCGGTCTTCTTCGGAAACCGTCAGTGCGCGCCGTTCAGCCGGCCAAACAGGTCTTCGTAGCCTCCGGCCTCGGCGAACCGCAGCGGCTTGACCCGCTCGACCAGGATCTCGCCGCGCGGCGTCTCGCCCCTCTCGATCAGGTCGACGACCTCGGCCGTATAGTCGGCCAGGGGCATGGCGTTGGGGTTTTCCGCATGGCCGGGCATCAGGTCGGTCGCCACGGCGGGCGGCGCCAGTTCCAGCACTTCGACGGCGGTGTCGCGGAGTTGGTGACGCAGCGACTGGGTCCAGGAATGCAGCGCCGCCTTGGTGGCGTTATAGGTCGGGGTGGCGGTCAGCGGAATGAAGGCCAGGCCCGAGGTCACGGTGACGACGGTCGCGTTCGGCTGAGCCCGCAGATGCGGCAGCAGGGCCGCCGTCAGCCGGATCGGCCCCAGCAGGTTGGTCGCGATCGTGGCCTCCACGGCCGCCAGATCGAACGGTTCGGCCTTGAGGTCCTCGACCTTCATGATCCCGGCGTTCAGGATCACGACGTTCAGCGCCGGATGGTCCTTGACGACCTGCGCGCCGAAGGCGGCGAGGGCGGCGGCGTCCTCCATGTCAACGGTCGCCCAGGCCATGCCCGGATTGGCGGCCGCGGTCTCCCTGAGCACGTCCGCGCGACGGCCCGCGACGATCACCTGATTGCCGCGCGCGTGCAGGGCTTCGGCCAGGGCGCGACCGATGCCCGAGCCGCCGCCGGTGATCAGTATGGTGTTTCCGGTGATGTTCATGGTCCTCTCCAGGGGGATGGCGCAGCGATGAGGATCAGCTATGACGGTTACTCTCCATTGGAAAGTAGGCACCTGAAATCGCCATACTTACCAGACAGAAAGAAATGGAAATGACGGCTCTTCCGCCGGCCAGAATTTCGCATCCCGACACCGGGGCGTACGCCGATCCCCGCGTCGAGGCCTTGGTCAACGAGGTGATCGGCCGCGTCGCCGACAAGTGGACGATGCTGATTCTCGAGGTTCTGGCCGAGCATGGCGAGACGCGCTTTACCCGCCTGGGCCAGCTGGTCGGGAACATCAGCCAGAAGATGCTGACCCAGACCTTGCGCCAGATGGAGCGCGACGGGCTGGTCATCAGAACCGTCCACCCGGTGATCCCGCCCAAGGTCGAATACCGGCTGACCGACCTGGGCCTGACCCTCGCCGAGGCCTTCTGCGGCGTCTGGACTTGGGCTGAGAAGAGCATCGAACGCATCGAGGCCGCGCGAGCGGCGTTCGATGCGAGGAAGGGGTAGGGGCTCTCCGCCCTCTCCAAGCCGACGCGGTTGTCGCTCTGCTTTTCGACTTCGACGGCCGCCGCAGCGGGGCGCCCGGCGTGAACGCGTGCGTTCGCCGCCGCCGACGCCGGCCAGGCCGGTGTCCGAGCGATCGTGGCGCTGCACACGGACAGTTTCTCATAGGGTTCAAAACGGCGGCGTCGAGCGTGGCGGCCGACCTTGGAAGACGTGACTACGCCCGCTATCCTTTTGTATGTAAAAGCATTTCTGCGAATGAAACGCCGATGCCGCCCTATTTGTCCGGGGCAATATTCAGCGAATTGTCTGATTAATTGGCCGCTGAGTTACCGGGAGAAAATCTTAACGCCGGGCGCTGCTCGCCAGGATTGTCGCGAACCTCATTAAACAATTTTATTGCATTAATTCAGTACTCTAGTGAGGCGCCACCCTCTTCAACCGGCCGTTGGGGTATTGAACCTGGAGCTGTTGAATTGTCACCGGTGTCAGCGGCCCTGCGTCAATTTTATCCAATTTGTATGAGGATTTGGCTTGCAAAAATCCGTCGATGAGTGAATTCGTAGGGCGATGACAACGCTGCCATTCGGTGGCGGGCGGTGCGATCGGTCGAAGCCCCGGAGGGGGTGGATTGAGCGACGCCGGTAAAAAAGCCCTGGGGAGGGATTCAAGGTGAAAAGTTCGATCCGCGCGCGTCACTTGCTTGTTGCTGGCGCTTCGCTTGGTGTTCTTTGCGCGCTGGCCGGGCCGGTCGCGGCGCAGGATGCGCCCTCAGCGGCCAAGGACGACCAGGTCGTCGACACCGTGAAGGAAGTGGTCGTCACCGCACGCCGCAGGGCGCTGCAAAGCGCCATCGAGATCAAGAAGAACTCCGACACGCTCGTCGACTCGGTCGTCGCCGACGAGGCCGGCAAGCTGCCCGACAATTCGATCACCGAAGTTCTTCAGCGCGTGTCGGGCGTGTCGATCTCGCGCTTTGGCGGGACCAACGGCGGAAGCACCGCGTTCCAGATCGAAGGTTCGGGCATTACCGTGCGCGGCCTTCCCTTCAATTCGAGCATGCTCAACGGCCAGCAGGTGTTCAGCGCCAACGGCGCAAGCGCCATCAGCTGGAACGAAGTCACGCCCGAGCTGATGGCCGGGGTCGATGTCTACAAAGGCACGCGCGCCGACCTCATCGAAGGGGGCGCGTCCGCGGTCAATCTTCGCACCCATCTGCCCTTCGATTTCAAGGACACCCAGGTCAACCTCACCGTGGGCGGCAGCTACGGCACCCAGGCGAAAAAGGCTTCGCCCCGGGCTTCGGCCATGTTCTCGAAGCGTTTCGACACCAACATCGGCGAATTTGGCGTGTTGTGGGATCTGGCCTACAGCCGCCTGCACCAGCAAAGCAGCGACCTGCAGGTGGGCGCCATGTTCGCCCAGTATGCGCCGACCTCCACGCGCGACGATGATCTTGCCTTTGTTCCCAGTTCGTTCAACTGGAACACCAACAAGAGCAAGCGCGACCGGTACGGCTTCTATCAGGCTCTTCAGTGGAAGCCGGCTTCCAACCTGACGCTGACCAACACCGTGTTCTACTCGCAATATGTCGAGGATAGCCACGGAAACAGCGGTTCCTTGGGAACGAACCCATCCTCGACATCCGCAGTCATGCCCGTCGTCGGCAAGCCCGTCGAGTATGACGCCAACGGCGCCTTCCGTAAGGGAAGTCTCACCGTCGGGTCCACCGGCAATGCGGTGGAGTTCCAGAACATCACCCCCAGCTGGGTGCCTAGCTGGTACCAGCTCAATTGCGGCGCCACCTATGGCACTCCCGCATCGTCGATCCAGTGGGACTGGTCGGTTGATGGGGGTATCGAACCGGTTCCGTCGAATCCGAACTGGGATGGTAGGCGCCTGGCCCAGTGCGCGCCCGCCGCAACACTGAACCCCACCGGCGGCGCGACAGCGTCGCACAGCAAGAATTCCACGCTGGATATTTCGCAGAGCTTCGTCTGGACCCCTGGGGACCGGGTGGCGGTGCGTGGCGGTGCGCAATATGTCCGTTCCCGCTCGACCGGGCAAAGCATGTATGTCGGCCTCAATCAGTCCAGCCCGCTGGTGACTTCGATGGACGTCGATCTGACGGGCTCGCTGCCGATCGTGTCCGGCCTGTCCCCTGCCGGCGTGCTCGACAAGAGTACGGCGTACTTGGCCAATATGGGCTATCACAAACCCAAGAATGAAGGGGCGATGGTGGCCGCCCATATCGACCTTGAATACCGGGTCAGCGACGATGGATTCCTGCGCAGCATCACTGTTGGCGCTCGTACCTCCAACCGCAGCGAAAACGACAACTTCGCGGGAACCTATTTCGCGCCGCTAGGCCAGTCATGGATGGGAAGAAATTTCGGGACCCATCTCGGGGACCCGACATTTGGGCCGGGGAATATTCAATATCTCAACAACCCAAATGTCCTGCCGTCGGATTATCAAGTCGCCACCTTCTCGAATTTCTTCGGCGGCAAAATGCCTCTTCCGTCGCAGGTTTTCGTCGCCAGCGACTCGGTCATGCAGAGCTATGACTGGTACCATTTGCTCACGACGTATAATGGCGAGGTCCCCGGCGGGACCGCGGATCAGTATTGGACGGCAAAGATTGATCAGGGCCTGAACAAGACCGATAGCCGCATCGTCAACCAGGCTGCCTATGTCCAGGCCAAGTTCGCGCATGATGGTATCGGATTCATTCCGGCGTTCTCGGGCAATATCGGCGTTCGTGTATTCCACGATTCCCTGCGGGCGAGCGGTTTGCTGCAAACGCCGGACGCCGACAGGCTTGTTCTGAGCGTCGCGGACAGCACGGCATACTTCAATGCGCAGCAGTTCCCGGGTGCGGGGAACCCGTACCCGACGACCTATTATTTTGACAAAACCTATGCCATGCAGACTCGCAGCTATGATTACACGCGCGTTCTGCCTGCGTTCAACATCAAGTTCGACCTATCCGACAAGTTCATCATTCGGGGTGCGGCGTCGAAGTCGTCTGCTCCGCCGAATCTCAATGATATTCGCGCGGGCGGCGTCGTCGACGCGAGGACACTTGCCAACCCTACCAATTCGCAGGCGCCGCCCATTCTCACGGGTTTTACCGCCCGTGACGCGGGCGCAAGTCTGAAGCCGACCATGATCACCAGCGAAGATCTGGCGTTCGAATTCTATCCGTCGTCGTCCAGCTTCTTGTACGCCAGCGTGTTCGCCAAGCAGATCGAGGATCATCCGCAGTTCTATTCGTTCATCGCCAGCAATCTTCCGGTTCCTGGGAAGGCCTACGCCAATGGTCAGACCCCCCCCACCGTGGGGTCGACGGATCCGGACGCGGGGACGCCGGCAAGCCTGGATCTTCCGTGGCTCTACATGCAGAACAGGTCGGCGACGGAGAAGGCCACTATCAAGGGCTTTGAGATCGGTGGCCGCAAGTTCTTCGACCAGCTGCCGGGATTGTTTCGCGGGTTCGGCGTCGAAGGCAACGTGACCTACATCGACAGTAAAAACCCTGCCCAGCAGGCCAACAATATGTTGAGCCCGGGTCTCAATCCGGACGGCACTGTGCCGCAGACCTACCCCAACCTGCCCTACGCCGGGTTGTCGAAGTGGGCCTACAACATCCAGCTGCTCTACAGCCGCGACAGGGTCAATTTCCGTCTGGCGTACAATTGGCGCAGCAAGGCGTTGCTGTCGACCAATGTCAATCCGCTGTCCTATTTGACGAGCGGCGGCAATCCCTACTCGCTCAACACCAGCCCGACCAACTTTGACTCGGACCATTCCTATCCCGTGTACAACATGGTTCCGGCCTACATGTCGGCGGCCGGTTACCTGGATTTGGGTTTCGACTACAAGCTGAGCGAAAAGGTCTCGGTCTCGTTCAACGCCAACAACCTTCTCAACACCAAGTCGAAAACCGTTCAGGAACCTGTGCCTGGCGTGTACGTGCCCTATGATTACAACGTCAGCGACCGGCGTTATGAGGTCACTATGCGGGCGCGCTTCTAACGATCTGAACGGGGAAGGGCGCTTCATCCAGAAGCGCCCTTCCTCCTTGGAATACAGTCTTGCGGCCGGGCCATGCCCGGTCGCCTGTCGCCGGCGCGGCGAGTTGGCGCGCCTTGACCGACATCCAACCCCCGCATAGGCCTGAAACCCATCCCCGGCGGGCACGGCGCCGGCTAGGTTCATGGCGAGGCATGTTTATGAACAGCGGCCATCAACAGGATATCGTCATTCTGGGCGGCGGTGCGGCGGGCTGGATCGCGGCCGCGCTGCTGGCCAAGAAGACGGGTCGCCATCAAACGCGCATCACTCTGGTCGAATCCGAGGAGATCGGCATCATCGGCGTCGGCGAGGCGACGGTCCCGGTGCTGGCGCAATGCAACGCCCTGCTCGGCATCGATGAATCCGACTTTGTTCGCCGCACCCAGGGCACGTTCAAGCTGGGCATTGAATTCTGCGACTGGGGCGTTGCCGGAAACCGGCATTTCCACGCGTTCAGCGACTATGGTCACCAGGTTGAAGGCGTGGCGCCCCACCATTATTGGCTGAGGTTGCGGCAATCAGGCGACGACCATCCGATTGATGACTATTCGTTCGCCTACGCCGTCGCGAAAAACAACAAATTCGCCCCCACCGATCCGCAGAATCCGCGCTACCACCACGCCTATCATTTCGATGCGGCGCTGTACGCCCGCTACCTGCGGGACGTGGCGACCGAGCTGGGCGTGCAGCGCATCGAAGGCAAGATGACGCACGTCGATCTGGATGGCGAGACGGGCGATATCGCCGCCATCCATCTTGCCAACGGCGTCACGGTCGCTGGCGACCTGTTCCTGGATTGCACCGGCTTCGCCTCCGAATTGCTGGGAAAGGCGTTGAACACGCCGTTCGTCGACTGGTCGCGCTGGTTGCTTTGCGACAGGGCCATGGCGGCGCCGTCGAAACGCCCCGACGAGCCTACGCCGTTTACGCGATCCACCGCGCACGCCGGGGGCTGGCGCTGGACCATTCCGCTGCAACACCGCAGCGGCAACGGCATGGTCTATAGTTCGGAATTCTGGAGCGACGACGCGGCGCGCGACGCCTTGCTGGGCAATCTCGACGGCGAACCGCTGGCCGAGCCGCGGCTGTTCCGCTTCACCTCCGGCCATCGCAAGCAGTTCTGGAACCGCAATTGCGTGGGCATCGGTTTCGCCTCCAGCTTTCTCGAACCTCTGGAATCCACCGGACTGCAGTTGATCGTCATGGGGATGTTGAAGTTGCTTCGATACTTCCCCGAACGGACCATCGATCCGGTTCTGCGCGACGAATATAACCAACTCTCCACCCGCGAGATCGAGCGGATCCGCGACTTCATCATTGCGCACTACTATCTCTCGCGCCGGCCCGAACCCCTGTGGGCGGCGTGCCGCGACATCGAGATACCCGACAGTCTTCGCCACAAGCTCGATGTCTGGAACGCCACCGGACAAATCGCGCTGGGCGATTCGGAATCCTATATGGAGCCGAGCTGGCTGGCGATCCTGCTGGGCAACGGCGTCATTCCGGCGCGCTACAACATATCGGCGGACCTCTATCCGCTGGACCAGATCCGCAAGGGCATGGACCTGCGCCGCGAAGAGATCATCCGTTCGGCCCAGTCGGTCCCGTCGCATCAGGATTTCATCGACCGCCACTGCAAGGCGCCCTAGCGGCGCCGGCCCGCTGGAGCATTTGCTGGCCGGTCCGCGTCAGGGTCGGGGTCGCGGGCGATGAGCCCTAAGCGAACAGCTTTTCCTGGCGTGCGAAGTTGATGAACAGCGGCAACCACGGGCCGTCCGGACTGCCCGGCTGGGGGCGTGCGCCGAAGCCATGACCGCCGTGGGCGAACAGGTGGGTCTCGACCGGGATCTTGGCCGCGGCCATGGCGTCGCGAAGCCGCACCGTATTGGCCACGGGCACCAGGTCGTCGTCCTCGGCGTGCACCAGGAAGGTCGGCGCGGCCGCCGAGGTGACGTTGAGATCGGGCGACCACTCGCGGATCTGGGCCGCCGTGGGCGGGCCGCCGAACAGGGACGGCGCCACGCCGCCGTAGGCATAGGCCGGGTCGACGCTTTGCACCGGATAGATCGGCGCCGCCAGCAGAGGCCGGGCGCTGAGCTGGTCCGCGGCGTCGACAGGCTTGTAGAACGGCGCCGAATGCCGCGTCGCGAGCGTCGTCGTCAGGAAACCGCCCGCGCTGAAGCCCATGACGCCGACCCGCTCGGGGTCAAGCTGGAAGCGCGCGGCGTTGGCGCGAATGAGGCGCATCGCCCGCTGGGCGTCGGCCGGCCCGACAGCGGCTGGATCGGCCCAGCCGTCCCTCGCCAGGCGATAGATCAGCACGAAACAGCTGATGCCCGCCCGATTGAGGACGTCGGCGATGTGGTAGCCCTCGTGATCGAAATAGTTCCACTCGAAGCCCCCGCCCGGAATGATCAACATGGCCGAGCCGTTGGGCTGGGCCGCCGGCAACGCGATCATGTGCGGCTTGGAGACGCCTTTCATGCGCCGGCTGCTATAGCCGGGGGTCGACGAGGTCTGCTCGACGACCTCGGTCATGTCGGGATGCAGGGCGCCGGCCGGCGGATGGGGCCACAGTCCGATGACCTCGCCCGCGCCCGCAGAAGCGGACTGGGCCAGCGCCGGGGTGGCCGCGCCCACGCCCAAGCCGATCGCCGACGCGCCGGCCAGGACCAGGGGCGATTTCACAAGATCGCGTCGTGAGAGGCTCATGCAAACTCCTGTACTGCGTCCAGACCAGCGGCTCTTTGGAGGGGCGCGGCCCTAGTCGCTGAGCAGCGCCGCGTCGCCCCACGTGACGACCGTGGGCGCCTTGTTCCTGGCGGATTTGCCGCGCGCCACCAGCTCGACGATCTTCACGCCGACGATGTCGGCGCTCAGGGCCTGCGCCGTCTGGCCAAAGCGGGTCGGCTTGGACGTCGCCAGGAGCTTGCCGTCGCCATAGACGGAGAAGGTCACGGCGTCATCCGTGTCGAACGTCGAGTCATCGACTCCGACCTCGGCGGTGAAGCGACGGAATTGGCCGTCGGCCCGAACCTCGAGCCGCGAGTTGGCGAGCACGCCCAGGCCCGTCCCATACGCCTTGCCGTCGACGCGCAAGGTCTGCCGGTAGGGCGTGGCGTCGGCCTGCGCGCCGCCCCATCCGGTATAGGCCGGTGGTTCGCCGTCGTCGGCCGTGCCGCCCCAGGGATTGCGCATCCGATGGATCGTGGGATCGGGCTGGGGAATGGCCACGCCGTCGACGGCCGGATTCACGCGTCCGGGCATTTCCGACAGATAAAGGCCCTTGGAGAGCGTACGCGCGCCAGCGGCGTCGAAGACAAGCGTCTGGCGCGGGTCGAGATGCAGCTTGGTCTCGCCGGAGAACGCGGGCAGCGTCGCGCCGGTCCACAGGTCCTTGAGCGTCACCGGCGCCGTCGCGGCGAACTTCATGTGGCCCGCCGTCAGCGTCACCTCGGTCGGCGCAAGTCCGCGGTTGAAAATCGCCACCGCCTTGTGGCCGTTGCTCAGCGTCTTGACCAGGATCTGGACGTCGTCGCTGTCGTAGGCCAGGACCGCCTGGTTGCCCGCCGGGTCCTGATCGACGGCGATGATGTCGGCGTTGCCCAGGATGTCCATCAGCGGTTGCGGCGCGTTCCTCAGGTCATAGCCGATCAGAAGCGGCGCCGACAGCATCGACCACAGCGCAAAGTGCGACTTGGCCTCCGTCAGATGATGTTCGTCGAAGTCTCCGTGACCGACGAACAGCATGTCCGGATCGTTCCAGGAGCCGGGGTGCGCGTAGAGCGCGCGGTTGGCCGCGCTGTCGAAATTGGCCAGCATCCGCGTCCAGCTGGGCGTGATGTCGTCGCTGGTCCGCGACAGGTTGCCGACGTCCTTGGCCCAGGCGCGAACATCGGCCGCGCCCCAAGCGCAGATCGAAAAGACGTAATCCCCATCGGGATTTGTGCGGGCCAGGGCGTCGGCGACCTGCTGGTAGAGCGCGCGGACGGCCGCGATGTCGGTGCGGCGGATTTCCTTGAAGTCGATCAATGGGCCGAGCGCGCGGTACTGGCCGGACTTGACGCCGCCGCTGTCCGGACCGAAGGCGCGGATGCCGCAGGCGTCGACCTTGATGTAGTCGAACGCCCAGTCCTTGAAATAGAGCGCGATGTCCTGCTCGATATGGCCGTGCAGCCCGACCTCGCGCTCGGCGACCGTGCCCTCGGGGAGGTTGGGGGCGTTCGGCGCGAAGGCCTGCGAACAGTTGTTGGCGCCGATGTCCGAATAGATGCCGGCCTTCAGGCCCATGGCGTGGATGCGGTCGGTGAACGGCTTGAAGCTGGTCTGTTCGGCGCCGCCGACCGCGGCGGACGGAAAGATCGAGGTGCGCACGATCATGCGGCCGTCCGTGGCCCGTCGCTTCAGCCACCAGCCGTCGTCGATGTTGATGTAGCGGTAGCCCTTGGCGGCCAGGCCGCTGTCAACGATGGCCTTGGCGGAATCCAGAACCTTGGCTTCGGTGAGGTCGGTGTGGAAGGCGTTCCACGAGTTCCACCCCATGGGGGGCTTGGCCGCCTGTCCCGTCGTCACCGCGGTCCAGTGACCGGTCGGCGCCAGCGAGTCGGTCGCGGCATATGCCGCGCCGCCATAACATAGCGCCAATGCAAGACAGCCGATTACGCCAGAACGCTTCATGATTTCCCCACTAATTCCCAACCCGGATTCTTTTTAGACAGGGGCCCGTTGCTCTGAAAGCAGGACCTTGCATTGAATTTCAGGCAACGCCCGATTTCGACGGACCGATTGAGTTCCAACCGAACGGCTTTCCCGCATTGAGAAAAAGCGCCCAGATCATTCCGCCCAGCCCACCGCTGAAGGAGGGCTCTCGCGGCGGTCCGCCGTGCTTTTGATTTATCCTACAATATTTGGCCGGTCACCGTTGTCTTATCAAAACCTTTTCATACGTGAAGTCGGCGCTTTCGGCGCTGTGCAGTCGTTGGCGCGCCCAGCGCGGACGGGGCAGGGCGCAGCCGGACCCGACCCGTTAGCGGGACCCGTCCGGCTTGCCGGGGCGCGAGCCGGAAGCTAGAGGCTGGAAGGTCAGGTTTCGAAGGTCCCGCCATGTCGGATCGCAAGTACACCGCGCCGGCCCTGGAGAAGGGGCTGGACATCCTCGATCTGCTGGCGGCCCACGGCCAGGCCATGACCCTTTCCCAGATCTCGGTGGCGCTGGAACGGTCGGNGCGCCGGCCCTGGAGAAGGGGCTGGACATCCTCGATCTGCTGGCGGCCCACGGCCAGGCCATGACCCTTTCCCAGATCTCGGTGGCGCTGGAACGGTCGGTCGGCGAGATCTTCCGGATGATCCACGTGCTKGAGTTCAAGGGCTTCATCGAGACGGCCCCGGGCGCGGAAGGCTATGAACTGACCAACCGGCTGTTTCGGCTGGGCATGGCGCGCGCGCCGGTCAAGACCCTGCTGGAGGCGGCGCTGCCGCAGATGCGCGAGCTGGCCGCGCGGGTCGAGCAGTCCTGCCACCTGGCCCAGGCCTCGCGCGAACAGATCGTCGTCGTGGCCCGGATCGAGAACCCCGGCTACTACGGCTATTCGGTGCGCACCGGCCATCGGCGCGACATCGTGGAGGCGACCTCGGGGATGGTGCTCTACGCCTTCCAGCCGCCGCCCGTGCAGGCCCGGTGGCGCGAGGTGATCTTCGCCGGGGTTTCGCAGGCCGACCAGACCGCGTTCCTGGCCCATGCCGAGCGCGTGGTCCGGCAAGGCTAYTGGCGCGCCGAAAGCGACCTGGCGCCGAACATCACCGACGTCTCCGCGCCCATCATGGCCGACGGCGCGGCCATCGCGGCCCTGACCATGCCCTACATCTGCAAGCGTGGCGT